>JBFMHL010000001.1:0-21769 GCA_040753055.1 Thermodesulfobacteriota bacterium
CCCCCGCCCCCCCCGCCGAGCTCGCCAACCCGGTCATCAACATGGAGGAAAAGGCCTACGCAAAGCACACCAAGTCCATCGTGGTCTTCTCCCACCAGAAGCACGTGTCCGATTACGGCGCCACCTGCGGGGACTGCCATCACGACGCGCAAGGAAAGCCCCTGGCCAACCTGAAGCCCGGGGACAAGGTGGAACCCTGCATCGCCTGCCATACGAAACCCGGCGAGATGCCCAAGGAGGAAAAGAAGGCGCTTCAGGGCCTTTCTCCCGAGGAAAAGGCGAAAAAGGAGTTTGCCTACCAGGCGGATGCGGTCCACGAGAACTGCCGGAGCTGCCACAAGACCTGGAACCAGGAGCACGGCAAATCGGCCAAGGACGGCGCTCCCACCTCCTGCAACCAGTGTCACGCCAAGTAGGGGCTGATTTCCAGCCGGGAACATGAAGCGAGTGCAAAAATAATAAGAAAAAAGACTTTGCGGGGGAGGGGAGAAAACCCCTTTTGAAAAAGCTGGCTTTTCCCCCCTCCCCCCTTTCCCCAAAACTTTTTGAACCAAGCCAAAGGTTGGCGTCCGAGGCTTACGGCCGATAATAGCCGTAAAACCGCTTTCACTGGGAAACGGAGTAGTATCTATGGCTGTTTCCCAAAAATGTGAGGCGACGCAGGGGTATGCCTTCCTACGTCGAGGAGCAGAAGGATAGAAGCTGTTTCATAACCCCGGATCACGTTTCAGGGCAAGGCGCGGGAAAGACGAAAAAGCGGAGCATACCGTTTGTATGTGAGCATTTTACGAAGGCAAAGGAACGTCGTCCTGGAACGTCAGATAGGGTTATAAACAACTTCTAAGCAAGCGCAGTTCGGCGTTTGATTGCGCCCTGGTATCTGCGGCGCCCCCGCACGTTTCAGCCGCCCGCATCCGTCAGGCCGCCGCCCTCATCCCCAAGACCGGGGCCGCCGACGCCTGCCGGGGGATCACCGGCAGGATGAGCCGGGAGGGCGTGGCCCCGCCCAGATGGATGGTGATGCGGGCTTTCCGGGTGGCGGCCGAGTAGACCTCGGACTCGCCCGTCTGGAGGTTGCGCGCGTAAATGGGATACCACGACGCGCAGATGCACACCCGGATACGGTGCCCCTTCTTGAAGGTGTTGGACGTAACCAGGTTGTTGAAGCCGAGCTTGGCGGTCTCGCCCGGCGAAAGCAGCGCGCGGGGCTTTCCCTGGAAGCGGTAGGAGGCCCGGAGGACCTCGGAGCCCGGGCTCATGAGGTTGTAGGCCGTTCCGTCCGGCGCAACGTCCAGGATCTTTACATACAGATCGAAGTCCGGCGCCTCGGACGAGGCAAAAATCTCCGCCCTGATGGGCCCCGTGACCTCCAGGTCCTCGTCCAAGGCTTCGGTTTCGAAGGTGAGCACGTCTTCACGGTCCGCCAGGGACCGCAGGTCGTAGGCTCCGAAGTTGGTGCCGAAGGAGTCCGTGACCGGATTTTCCGGGTCGGAGGTGAATGCTCTCTCCGAGGCTTCCCCCGCCCCTTCCCAGACAAGCGAGCCCTTCTCCTGTCCGCCGGCAAGGAACAACTCCGTATACCGGGTATCGGGAAGCGGCCACTCTTGCGCCTCCCTCCAGCGGTTGTCTCCCATGACAAAGATCCGGACCGGGCTCCCGCACTCCGCGCAGGCTTTCCCGTCCTCCTTTACGTGGCAGTCCATCCACCCCAGCACCACGTCGTCATAGTTGATGGCGGCCGCGGCTCCGAACTCCCGGTCCCCGGACCGCGTCAGCTCGGTTTCGTAGGCGCCGTGGGTCCAGGGCCCGATGATGAGACGGGTGCGCGGGTTCCCCGCGGCGACCAGGCCCGTGAACCCCGTGACCGCGCCCAGCGAGCCGTAGGGCTCGTCGTGCCATCCGGACAGGTTCAGCACCGCCGCCTTGACCTCGGCGTAGTGATCCTGGATCTCTCCCCAGTCCCATGCCGGGTCTTCGGGAGGGGTCTTCAGCCACTCGTAGTAGTAGGGCGCCACGCCCTCCAGCAGGTCCATGGAGAGCATGGGAAGAGTTCCGGCAAACACGGCGGCCTGCCTTTCATACTCCGCGCACGCCTCCTGGTAGGTCCGGGGTCCGGGAAGCCCCAGCTTCACTACGGCGTCGGGAATCATGTCCTTGTAAATCCAGCCTGTCCAGGCGGCCTCGAACACTCCGCCGAAGTAGAGGAAATGGCGCAGCGAGCGGAAGCTCATGGCCGGGGAGACGGCCTTGAGGTGCGGAGGAGTTTCTATGGCGGCAAGCCACTGGACGGCTCCGGGATAGGACAGCCCGATCATGCCCACCGAGCCGTTGGACCAGGGCTGGCCCGCAGCCCACTCCACGGTGTCGTAACCGTCCTTGCGCTCGTTGGCGTAAGGGGAAAAGGCCCCGCCGGAACGGTACCTCCCGCGGACGTCCTGGACCACCAGGGCGTAACCGTGCTCCAGGGCATGCCTGAAGGTCCGATCGTTGTAGGCCTCCTCTTCGGTTTTGCCATAAGGACTCCGGTAAATAAGGATGGGATACTGCCCGGACTCTCCGGGGAGCCAGACATCCGCGCGGAGGACGGTCCCGTCCCGCATGGGAACGGCCACGTCCTGCTGGACCACCATGCCCTTGCGGACAGCCATCCCGCAGCCGGAGAGGAGAAAGAACAGCAAAAAGCAGGAAAACGCGCAACGGGCACTAGACGCGCAACGCCTCATGGCACAACTCCCCAGAAAAAGGACCCGGTTAAAAAGCAGGCGCCGACGATGATACCGCTTCCAAACCCCGCCGGCCGGAGGCATGATCCCCGGCCCTGCGGCAGCCCGTTCCGGGAAGCTCCTTGCCCTTACTACGGCGGCGGGCCGGAGAGGGCTGCGGCAAGGTCTTCTTCGCTCAGTTTGTAGATAAAGATGGAGTAGCCCAGGAACTCCTCCGGCGGCCGCGGAAGGCCAGGACCAGCGGCGACCCGGCCACCAAGCGCACCGGGGCGGGGGCCAGGGCCGCCCGCAGCTCGAGCAGGTTGCCGTTCTCCGGGTCCGGACGGAAATCTCCCCTCGCCCAATAACTCATCCCCGCGGTGAGGATGGAAGGCTCGTCAATGGTGGCCGACTTTGTCGAGGCGCTGGCGAAGGCAAGAAAGCCAAAAACCATCAGCAACGCCGCCCCGCAAGGCCATAACACGGCGGCGGACAGGCGCGGGTCCGGGCGGCGCAAGGACAATCGTGTCATGCGAATACATCCTGTCGCGTTTCATCATCGGTGTTGGAGAGGCGAAAGGAACATAGCACAAAGGCCTGTTCCAAAGCCATAGCGGGCCCTAAGATGCAAGGGATCCGAGAGCCGGCATGGGCAGGGGGGAAGCGGGCTGTCGGGTTCGGGCGGCGCCGGCGATCCGCCGCCTTAGGCGGGAAAAAAGAGGTTCGAAGAGCCTTCCCCGGCGCAGGTTCCCCAGCACGTGCACCGCCCTCACACGGGCAGCAGGCGGGCGATCTGCTTCGAAAAGGCCGGGTAGCGGGACGACAGCTCCGCCCTGCTCCCGTGCTCGTAATCGTCGTCCGAGTAGCCGGGGCTCAGGGTGCATCCGATGAGCGCGAAGCGGCCTCCGGGAGCCAGGCTTCCCCCGAACCAGGTCCCGCCGGGGGCCACGGCCTGGGGCCGCTGGCCGGACAAAAGATCGGTCCCCAGGACCTTCTCCCCGCCGCTCCCGTCCGGGTACAGAAGCAGCATCCGAACCGGGTCGCCCAGATAAAAGTGCCAGAGCTCGTCCTGCTTGAGGCGGTGCAGGCGGGAGAAAGACGAGGGCGTCATGAGGTAGTAAATGGCCGTCGCCAGGCGCCGGGGCTCGCCTCCGGGGACGCCCGGCCCTTCCTCCGGGATCTCCCGGTCGCTGGTGTAGGACCGGACAAAGTAGCCGCCCTCAAGGGGAAGCGGGGACAGGCCCAGCTCCCGGATGACGGCTTCCGGGGTGAGTTGCGCGTCTTTTCCCAACGTCTTCTCGGTCCGTGCTTTCATGCGAGGCCCGGCCTTCAGCCCTTCGCGCCGCCGGCCATGTCCGCCAGAGCCTTTTGGATCAGGCTTTCCGTCCAGGGCAAAAACAAGTAAAGGAGCGTGCTCTTGACCCATTGCCGGTACTGCTCGCTCAAGGGCTCCATGCCCACGATCATGGCGTGGCAGAGGTCCGCGCCCAGGAAGCAGATGAGCATGTTGGCGATGACGTTGTTGAAGATCTTCACCTCGTTTTCCGGCAAAGGCACGGGCAGGGCGGCCAGGAAGACCTCGCGGGTGCGGTCCATGAGCCCCGGAATGCGGGAAAGCCCCGGCAGATCCTCGACCCTCTGGAACTCGGCCATGTTCAGGAAGATGATGCGGAAAGGCTCCGGGTTCTCCACGCACCAGGCGATCACCCGGTCCAGGAAGATGGACCACCCGCCCCGGACGTCGTCGCTGGAGAGCCCGGAGAACCAACTCTCATTGGCGGCGGCCAGTTCCTCGCAGATCTCCGCCATCACCGCGTCGAAGAGGTCGGCCTTGGTGGGGAAGTAGTAATGGACCAGCGGATGCTCGAAGCCGCCTTCGCTGCCGATCATCCGCATGGTGGCGTTGGGAAAGGGCACTTTCGCAAACACGCGGCGGGCTGCCTTGAGAA
This sequence comes from Thermodesulfobacteriota bacterium, assembly GCA_040753055.1. Taxonomy (GTDB): domain Bacteria; phylum Desulfobacterota; class Desulfobacteria; order Desulfobacterales; family Desulfatibacillaceae; genus JBFMHL01. The sequence goes on from JBFMHL010000001.1 coordinate 4,652, forward strand.
TGTTCTCGCGGGAAACCAGTCCTTTCTCGCCCAGGTCTTTGCGGCTTCTCCTTTTCCTCGGCTTGGCTTCAGCCTTTTTCTTTTGCGGCTGGCTCATGGATGCAATGATTCGATAAACAAGGCGCTGGTGTCAAAAGAGAGAAAAGCCAAATGCGCCGGTTTCCGGTTTGAAAAAGAGATATTTGAACGCCGGGCAAAACGGAAGGAAAGCGGCTGAATATGGCTTTCCCTTTGTTTCCCCGAGGTTTCGGGCGCTTCCCTGATAGAAGCATACCTTAGCCGGGATCGTCCGTAAAGAATTTTTAACTTTAGGTAAATTCATGCTCCGGGTTTTTCCGTTGAAAACCGGTCGCCGAGGCAGCATAATCAGCTTCTACTCTGGCCCGGCGGGCCCTTTTGGCACCCATCACTTCCAAGGAGGTTTTCCCATGGCGCTCATTGCCACCGTCCCCCCGGAAAAAGCCGAAGGCAAGGTGAAGAAGGCTTACGATATCTTCCTCAAGATGGGGCCGGCCGTACCCGCGCCCTTCCAGATGCTCTCGGCCAGCCCGGACCTTCTGGAGGCCCAGGCCGAAATCGTGCGTTACTTCATGGGCCACAAGACTTTAAGCTTCATGCTCCTGGCCCACATCCGGCTGCTCACGGCCGTCCGCACGGGCTACGAGTTCTGCACCAACTTCAACGCCGGTCTCCTCACCATGATGGGCGGCGTGCCGGAGGAAAAGCTGGACGAGGTCATCAAAGACCCCACCAAGGCGGACCTGCCGGAAAACGAGAAGGCCATGCTTCTCTTCGTGCTGAAAGCCGTTGCGGAACCGGACTCGGTCACGGAAGCGGACATCAACAAGCTCCGGGGCCTGGGCTGGGCCGAGCGGGACATGTTCGACGCCCTGGTGCAGGCCGCCAACATGGTTACCGCGGGCATATTGTTCCGCACCTTCAAGATGGACGACTGCGCCTTCTAGAAGCTGTTTCACAACCCCGGATCACGCTTCAGGGCAAGGCGCGGGCCGACGAAAAAGCGGAGCATACAGTTTGTATGTGAGCATTTTGAGAAGGCTCGGAACGCCGCCCTGATGCGTCAGATGGGGTTATGAAACAGCTTCTAAGAACATTAGGTGGAAGCGCCGCCAACCAAACGCCATAGGGGGACGGGGAGAAGACGCTTGTTGAAAAAGCGCTTTTCCCCTCCCCCATCCAAGCGTTTCTTATTCCGCCGCCCCGTCTACTTCACCGACGATGCAATGGTGACCAGGGCGCCTGCGGGAAGGTTGCCCACCAGGGTCAGCGCGGTCCTGCCCTTGACCCAGGCGATCACTCCGAACACGCCCATGAAGGTGAGCCGCCCGTCCGCCGAGCCGATCTTCACCGGAATACCGGCCTCGGACATGGGCGCCGAGCCCAGGCTCCGCATCTCGGTGAGCGTCACGAAGCGCGCTCCACTCCGCATGTCCAGAAGGAGCATGGGAATGCAGGAGCGCCCCCGCACGGCCTTCTGCACCTTGAGCCCGGAGGGGAGGTCCCGGGGCAGGAGCACCGGGAAGTTCATCTCGGCGCGCAGGCTCTCCACCGGCTCTCCGGGGTCGCCCAAATCCCACTCGAAGACCACGGCGTTTTTCGGATAATGGATGGTGAAGGCGTCCTCCGGCACGGGAGCGCCCAGGGTGATGCTCTCGAAGGAAAAGCTGTAGCAGGGCTTTTTCGGCTCGCAGAAAAGGGTCAGGCTGAGCGGCATGAGGCTCGCGCGGTCCATGCAAGCCGTGTAGGGATAGACAAAGGGCTCCTTTTCCCGGGGCACGCCGGACCAGACATCGCAGGAACGCCCCGCCACGGCCTGCCAGCCGTCGTAGGCAAAGGCATAGCGCTTGGCCGCCCACAAGGCGTCCTCCTCCATGACCTGCTCCACCTGGTCCAGACCGGGCGGGGCCGCCCCCAGAATCCGAATCCCGAACAGCTCCGACGGCCACCACATGCTCACCGTGACCCCGTCATACGCGAACCGGGACCCCTTCCAGGCCTCCGGCTTGGTCACCGTGGCCGCCAGCTTCCAGGGCTTCTGGTAGACGACATCCTTGACCAGCTCCTCGTTGCCGGGAAGGATGCCCGTCTCCCTGGTGACCGCACGATAGGACTCGATGCCCAAAAAGGCCTGGGTGGCCTTGGACGCCGCCATCTGGGCGTATATCCCCTGGCAGGACGCGGCCAGGAGCACCAACGAAACCACCAGCGCCACGCCTATCCGCAATCGCATGCTCCCCCCTTGTCTGGTTGCATAGAAGTAAAGAGGCAAAGATTTGCAGGGGGAGGGGGGGGAAACCCCCTTTTGAAAGGAGTGGCTTTTCCCCCCTCCCCCGCCCCCCCTTTTCCGCAAAACTTTTTGAAGCAGGGCCGAGTACCGAAATCCCGGCCCTGCTTCTACCCGAACATCCTGTCGGTGGTGTTGAAGAACCACCCGGCGGTGGGAAAAAACACTACCACGGCCAACACGTACCATGCCTTTTCCCCCCGGCCGCGGGAAAGGCCCTTCTCCATCGCCACCACGGCCCCGTTGGCCAGGAAGAACAGGGGCACGGGCCAGGGAAAGCTGCCGAGCGCCGGGGCCATGACCAGGGCCGCGATGCACCCGCTTAAAAAAAACGTTGCCAGGGCGGCCAGGGCCGGGCACCTTCCCCCGCCCAGGGGCAGGTATACATAGGACAATAGCCAGCGGTGGAAGGCCGGAAACCAGGCGCGCCACAGCCCGGACGGCCCGGTCGGCAGGAGGCCCCCCGGGCCGAATCCGTCGGGAACGGCAAATCCCCAGCCCCGCCACCACACCGTGAGCGCCTGGAGAAACCCGCGGCCCAGGCAGTACAGGCACAGCAGACGCAGGAGATACCCGGCCTGGTCGCGGCCGGGGAAGAACGGGGCGTTCAGCGAGAACCAGACCGTAGCGCCCCAGAGGAACGCGCCCGACAAAACCCACAGCCAGGCGGCCATCCAGGGGACGAGCAGCCGGGCCACCGGCAGGCGGGAGCTTTCCTCCTCATAGGCCCCCTCGAATACCAGGCTCGGATGGAAGAGGAGAAACCAGGCCGCGGAAAGGTTCGAAGCCCGCCGCACCGAGGCGGAGAGGGCCAGGCTGACGGCCTTCTGCGCCATCAGCGTGGCATAGAGGGACAACAAGAAGGCCCAGCCCGAGCTAGTGCGCGGAAGGACCGCGGCGAACGCGAACAGGGGGCTTACCGCGGTGAGCCCCGCGGCAAGGCGAAAAAACGCCGGGCCGCTGCGGGACCCGCGTGCGGCCAGAAAGGCCGACACCCAGACGGAGGTGGCAAATAGAAAAACCACGGGAGCTGCCGGAGGAAAGGCTAAAGGCCAATGATCGGCCCGCAGGCCCCGGACCGAGAAATACCCGACCCATCCGGCCAGGGCCCAGGCCAGGCAGAGGGCCGCGGTCGTCGGGAGCGAGGCCTCCTCCGGGGGCGCAAGCCATTTTTGGTAGAAACGGTGAAATGCTCGCCACGACCGGTCGGCCAGGGCATAGACCGCGGGCATCCTGCCGCCGCAGAAGGGGTAGCCCTCTCCCCGCCGGAAAGGCTTGCGCCCGCCCAGCCTCCCGGACCACCAGCGGTAGTAGGAGCGGTAAATGAGATTCAGCATCCAGTAGTCGAAGAGCTGCTGGTAGCTGTAGCAGGCCGCCTGGAACGAGCGCGTGAAGATGGAGGAAAGGCTGTAGAAACGCCGGGCAAAGGCCCGCGCGCCCTCCTCGATCTGTTCCGGGGCAAGCGTCTCGTGGGCCACGGTCACGTGCATTCCGTCAAAGGCACGCTCGTCCGTTTCCGTGATCTTGTCCCCGGCGCAAAGCTCGGTAAACTCCGGCGTGCCCGGAAAAAACGTGGCGATGTTGGTGGAAGCAAGGTAGATGCCCGTCCGCTCGCAAAAGCGGGCGGTCTCCTCGAAGCACTCGGAACTCTGGCCGGCCAGACCCCACACCAGCCCGGCATGGACGAAGATGCCCTGGTCCTGGACCCGGCGGATCAGGTCCCGGTACTCCTCCACCTGGTTGAAGCTCTTGTTGGCGGCCGCAAGCGCCGCGGGCTCGATGGACTCGATGCCCACGAAGATGGCCTTGCAGCCGCTCTTGGCCATGGCCGACACCAGGCCGGCGTCCTTCAGGGAAACCAAGGTGGCCTCGCCGTACCAGCCCCAGACCCGGGCCTGGGCCAGCAGCCGGCAGACCTCCAGGGTGTGCTTCCGGTCCGCGGCAAGGTGGAAATCCACGGCCTCGATCAGACCGTGGTCCCACCGGGCCAGGTCCGCCTCGATGCCGGGGAGCGGGCGGGGACGGTAGCCGGGCTGGCCGTGGCGGCAGAAGCAGAAGGAGCAGCGGTGCGGGCAGCCCCGCGAAAACTCCACGGGGTAGTTGATCCAGTAGTACTTCTCGCTCTTTTGCAGGTCCCTGCGGGGCGGAACGAGCCCCCATTGTTCGGGCGGAGCCTGGGAGCGGTACACGCCTTTGAGCTTCCCGGCGGCCGCGTCCCGCACCAGGGCCTCTCCCAGGCCCTCCACCTCGCCTGCGACCACGGCATCGAAGTGGGCAAGCCCCCGCTGCGCCATGGCCGTGGCATAGGGGCCTCCGGCAAAGACGGGGATGCCCCGCCTGCGGAACTCGGCGGCGATGGCGACGGCCCGGGGGGCGTTGTAGGCCTGGGCCGTGATTCCCACGGCGTCCGCCGGGGAGAAGTCAACCGGCTCGATGTTTTCGTCGTTGATGGAAACGTCGCAGTATGGAGCGAGCTCGGCGGCTACCGTGGGAAGCCTGACCTGCCGGTATCTTCCGATGGCGAGAGACGTCTCGATGAGTCGGATGTGCATGGGGTGATTCTACCACAGGCTCCGCCCGAAGGAAACTTCCTGAATCCGCGAGCGGCCGCAAGCGATGGGCTTTGGCCCCTTTAAAGAAAACTCCGTCACGGGTTCAGGAACCTGGCCGGAGGGAACGTCATGCCAAGGTGCAGTCCGACGCATAGCCTGGCGGCAAGGATGCGGCGACGCAGGCGGTTACCGTCATCCGTCGAGGAGCCGAAGACGAAGCCAACGCAGATAGACGTTTGATTGCGACTTGGGTTCAGGCGAGCGCGGCGGCAAGCTCACAAACGGCCGCGGAAATCATATCCAGGCCGTCTTCCAGGCTTTCCCGGTCCGGAAAAAAGGAGCAGAGCGCGGAAAGGACGGGGTCCAGGTCCGATGGCTGCGTGCCCAGCAGGGCATAGGGCACCTTGGGCCTGGGGTAGAGGCCGTCGTTGAAGAAGTAGTTGGCCAGGCGGTTTTCGCCCGGAAGCCGGTGGGGCCAGGAAACCTTGAGGCGAAGGAATTTGAGCAACGCTTCGCGGGCGCGGAGGTCTTCACGGAATCGTTCCGGCGCCACGAGTGCGGGCAGGCGCTTCTCCACCTGCGCGAAGAAGCACTCCAGCATGGCGGTTTCGGTGACGGCGAGCCCATAGAGGTGCCAGTCGTCGCAGCTTTCCCGCACGGCCAGGGCATAGCGGGGGGAAAGCCCGCCGTGGCTGGGACAGAAATAGGTCCGGCAGGCCATGGCCCCGTACCAGGAGAGGCCGCGCAGGTCCTTCCCGTCGTTGCCCGCGGCCAGGGGATGGAGCAGGCAGCCCGGCCGGTCGCGCCCCTCGCCCACCAGCCCCAGGAACGGGCAGTGGTAGAACTCCTTATAGGGTCTGCGGTAGATGTTCCGGCGTTCCAGGGTTTCTCGGGAAAAGGCGTCAATGGCGTTTTCGGTGCGGGGAAGCCCGGCGAACTCCTCGGTCCTCCGGGCAAGCTCGGAGGACAGGTACTCCCGGCTGGGGTCCGCCACGTTGTACAGCCCGCAGCAGGCCCCGCAGGAGAGCCCTTCCCGTACCTGGCACAGATAGACCGGCTCTTGTTCCGCCATTTCGTCCTGCATGAGGATTCCGCTATCGGTCCGGGGCGGGGCGATGGGAAAAATCGCTCCGCCCTGGGGAAAAAAAGGGGAGGGAGGGCTCCCTTCAAGGAATTCCCTTCCCTCCCCCTGGAAATGCCGAGGCGAAAAGCTCGGGTTTACATCATGCCGCCCATGCCGCCGCCCATGCCGCCCATGCCGCCGGGCATGCCGCCCATGCCCTTGTCCTTCTCTTCGGGCTTCTCGGCGATCATGCACTCGGTGGTCAGCATGAGACCGGCCACGGAGCAGGCGTTCTGCAGGGCCAGGCGCACCACCTTGGTGGGATCGATGACGCCCGCGTCAATCAGGTTCTCGAAGACGTCGGTGTCGGCGTTGTAGCCGTAGGCGCCTTCGCCCGCTTTGACCTTGTCAATGACCACGGCGCCTTCCTGGCCGGCATTGGAGGCGATCATGCGGCAGGGGGCCTCGACGGCGCGGGTAACCACGCGGAGTCCCAGCTTCTCGTCGCCCGTGATCTTGGCCTTGGCCAGGGCGGGCAGGCAGCGCAGCAGGGCCACGCCGCCGCCGGGCACGATGCCCTCTTCCACGGCCGCGCGGGTGGCATTCAACGCGTCTTCCACGCGGGCCTTCTTCTCCTTCATCTCGGTCTCGGTGGCAGCGCCCACGTTGATGACGGCCACGCCGCCGATGAGCTTGGCCAACCGCTCCTGCAGCTTCTCGCGGTCGTAATCGGAGGTGGTGTCCTCGATCTGGGCGCGGATCTGCTTCACGCGGCCTTCCAGGGCGGAGCGGGCGCCGGCGCCGTCCACGATGGTGGTGTTGTCCTTGTCGATGGTGATGCGCTTGCACTTGCCGAGATCCGCCAGGCCGATGCTCTCCAGCTTCACGCCCAGGTCCTCGGAAACCACCTGGCCGCCGGTCAGGATGGCGATGTCTTCCAGCATGGCCTTGCGGCGATCGCCAAAGCCCGGAGCCTTGACCGCGGCCACCTGCAGGGTGCCGCGCAGCTTGTTGACCACCAGGGTGGCCAGGGCCTCGCCTTCCACGTCCTCGGCCACGATGAGAAGCGGCCGGCCGGAGCGGGCGATCTGCTCCAGGAGGGGAAGGAGGTCCTTCATATTGGAGATCTTCTTCTCGTTGATGAGGATGTAAGGCTCCTCCAGGGAGACCACCATCTTCTCGGAGTCGGTGACGAAGTAGGGGGAGATGTAGCCGCGGTCGAACTGCATGCCTTCCACCACGTCCAGCGAGGTCTCCATGCTCTTGGCCTCTTCCACCGTGATGACGCCCTCTTTGCCCACTTTGTTCATGGCCTCGGCGATGATGTTGCCGATGGTGGAGTCGTTGTTGGCGGAGATGGTACCCACCTGAGCGATCTCCTTCTGCTCCTTGGTGGGCTTGCTCATCTTGGCAAGCTCCTTCACGGCCACTTCGCAAGCCTTGTCGATGCCGCGCTTGATGGCCATGGGGTCGTTGCCCGCGGCAACCAGCTTGATGCCTTCCTCGTAGATGGATCGGGCCAGAACGGTGGCGGTGGTGGTTCCGTCGCCGGCGGTGTCGGAGGTCTTGGAAGCGACTTCCTTCACCATCTGGGCGCCCATGTTCTCGAACTTGTCGCCCAGCTCTATTTCCTTGGCCACGGTCACGCCGTCCTTGGTGACGCTGGGCGATCCCCAGGCCTTGTCAATGAGCACGTTCCGGCCCTTGGGGCCCAGGGTGACAGCAACGGCGTCGGCCAGAGCCTTTACGCCGGCAAGCATGGCCTCGCGGGCCTTCATGTCGTAACGAATCTCCTTGGCAGCCATAATTATCTGATCCTCCTTGATATTGGTGAAATATGCGAAGGTAATTCCGGATTTTCTCGGAGAGGGCCGGGCTTACTTGGAAATCACGCCCAGGATGTCGTCCTCGCGAAGGATGAGAAACTCCTCGCCGTCAATCTTGACCTCGGTGCCCGAGTACTTGCCGAAAAGAATGCGGTCGCCCTTTTTGACCTCGGGCGGGATGCGGGTGCCGTCTTCCTTCAGCTTGCCGGAGCCAACCGCCTCCACCTTTCCCTCTGCCGGCTTTTCCTTGGCGGTGTCGGGAATGATGATGCCGCCTTTCGTCTTGGCCTCTTCCTCCAGCCGTTTCACGAGAATGCGGTCGCCGAGGGGCTTGATCTTCATGGTGTCCTTCCTCCTTGCTTGGGGTTTGTCGTTGGATAAACTACCCGCGGCGGAGGCCGTTCCGCCGCGTGTTTGTAACCTGTTCGAATCCGGGCGATTGCTTAAAAGACAGAAGGGCCGTGCTACCGGCATGTCTTATTCGTGGGCTAAAGTAATCACCCAGCGCATGTTGTAAAGGGCGATCCCGCGTTTTTTTTGATAGTCTTTTAGCCGTTTATGGCCTTTGGGCCGTTTATGGCAAAGAAAAGGAAACTGCGGCAGATAAAGGCGGTCCGCCGCGCCCCCAATAAAAAGGCCGCTTCCCGAAAACGGAAACGGCCTGAAGACGGCTGTATGAAAAATATTTTTAGGTGGCGGGCTTCTCCGACTTTGTCTCCTTGGGGCCGGACTCGGAGGAGGCGGTCTTCTCCTTGCCCTCCTTGGGCTTCTTGCCCGCGTAATCGGTCACGTACCACCCCGAGCCCTTGAGGTGGAAGCTCGACTGGCTGATGAGCTTGGCAAGCTCGCCCTTGCAGCGCGGGCAGGTGGTCAAAGGCTTGTCCGAAAAGCTCTGCAGCGCCTCGGTGGTCTTCCCGCATTTCTTGCACTCGTACTCGTAAATGGGCATGCTGAAACCTCCCTTTTATCTCGTACCAACTCGCCGTTGTCCGAGCTGTTTTCCCGACGGTCCTACTATAGTACCGAACCCCCTTGTGTCAAGCCCCCATCCCGGTCGGAAACGGCTTTTCGCTCCGGCTTGCGCGACGGCGCGGCCGAACCCGCCCAAACGTGGTTCTTTTCCAGAGCCCCCGCCTTCTCGTAACGCCGGCACACGGTCTCCATGCCGGGGATGCCGACCGGTGCAAGGATCTCCCTGGTAATGGCGTGCACCCGCGCCTCCTCCTCGTTGCGCTCCCGTTCCGATGCGTCGAAAGACTGGATGAACCGCGCGAACCGGACCACGTGGGTGAGCTCGTGGCACAGGATATACAGCGCCAGGGGAAAGAGGCGGAGGCCGGAGCGGGAGCCCACGGCTTTTAATATCTCGTGGTCCTGCAGACAGATCTTGTAAAAATCGAAAACACCGGAGGAGAGTGTGCTGGAAGGCCGCTGGCCCTGGTAGCGAAAAAGCTGGGCGAAGTGGCCGGAGGTGACCTCGTGCTCGGAAAGCTGGGCCAGGGTCTTCACGTCGAAGGGGGTCCGCGCCCATTGGGTCGCGGAAACCTTGTAGATCTCGCTCACCAGGTCCTCGGCCATGGCCGTGGCCCGTTCCACGGTTTTCAGTTGCCCGTCGGAAAAGTTTACCAAGTTCTCCATGGTGCCTTTGCCTGGCTTTTCCGGGTTTTCCGTTTCGCTCGCGGTTATTTTTGGCCGATAGACTTTATGGAAAAAAAATAACATCGCAACCCGAAAGGGTCAAGTGGACCGCATCTGGGCCGCTGGCTCGGCAACCAAAACAAATTTATAACAATCACTGTCTGCTACGGCAAAAAGGCTTGAGGAGAGGTGCATACCGGACCCGACCGCCCATCGGGTCCGGCATGCAGGGGGGGGGAGGTAGGAACTCACAGCCGGCGGGCCTGTGCCGGGGCCCGGGCTCCGACTGTACTATGGCCGTTTGCAGGAACGGCCAAAGAGGGTATGGATTCGGCGATAACCCACCAGCCTTGGAGGCCGGCGAGTTGCCTTGAAATAATGCAATGCACATGCCACAGAGCCCATCCGGCCCTAACTTTCTTTTAAAAACACATAATGGCTTGTCTTCATTAAAATTAAGAATCACTCTCCTTTTTGCCTGGGACAAGGCCGGAGCTCCGGTATGCCGTTTTTCCCGCGGGACAGGATTGTTTTCCTGCCCCACAGGATATGCTACAACCCCAAATAGCGGGAACGGCAGCCAACCGAGTCAAAGGTATTGATTTTAACTAAATGAAATTATTAATTATATTAGAATTTATCGAGAAACCAGAAAAATTTTGGCCGGCCTAAAAAGATTCCGACAACAGTACACCCGCCCCGAGACCGAAGGCAGGAAGTCCATACAGCCAATCATGAAAAGCCCAGGAAATCGGAACGGGAGCGAAAACCGTCTCCATCGGCTTTCCATCGCCGGACCCAAAAACATCCATTCTCAAGGCCAGTTGCGGGATGACGCGAATGCAAGGGAAAGATGCTCCCCGTAACAAGGTGGAGGCCTTTATCGCCGAGCTGCGCTCCGGGGACATGGCCCGCGGGCAGGTGGCCTTTCACAAGCTCATCCCCGAACGCCAAGCGCGTTACGAAGCCCTCGCCCGCCCTCTTCCCCGCCCGCTTCAGGATCTCCTGGGCCACGCGGGCATAGACCGCCTCTTCTCCCACCAGGCAAGGGCCATGGACCTGGTCCGTGATGGGAAGAACGTGGTGGTGGCCACCCCCACCGCCAGCGGAAAGACCCTCATCTACAACATCCCCTTTCTGGAAACGGTCCTGTCCGATCCCGCAGCCAAGGCGCTCTACCTCTTTCCCCTCAAGGCACTGGCCCAGGACCAGCTCAAAACCTTCAATGCCATGGCCTCCCTTTGCCCGGAGCCCGCGCCCGAGGCGGCCATCTACGACGGCGACACCCCGTCCGGAGTCCGGACCCGCATACGGAAAAGCCCGCCCGCAGCCCTCTTTACCAACCCGGAGATGCTGCATCTCTCCCTGCTGGCCCACCACCACTCCTGGGCGTCCTTTTTTGCAGGACTCAAACTGGTGGTCGTGGACGAAATGCACACCTATCGCGGCATCATGGGCTCCCACATGGCCTGGGTCTTCGCCCGGCTCCGGCGCATCTGCCGCGCATACGGCGCGAACCCCGTCTTTATCCTGTGCTCGGCCACCATCGGAAACCCCGGCCCGCTGGCTTCGGCCCTCACCGGCCTTCCCGTTACCGTGGTCACGGAGAGCGGCGCGCCCGCGGGGCCCAGGCACATGCTCTTCCTAAACCCCCTGGACGACAGGTCCACCATGACCACGCGCCTCCTGCGGGAGGCCCTCTCCCGGGGGCTCAGGACCCTCGTCTACGCCCAGTCCCGGAAGCTCACCGAGCTTCTGGCCCTCTGGGCCCAAAGCCGCGCGGGCGACTATGCCGACCGCATCGCCGCCTACCGGGCCGGCTACCTGCCCGAGGAGCGCCGGGACATCGAACGCCGGCTCTCCGAAGGCTCGCTGCTGGCCGTCATCTCCACCTCGGCCCTGGAGCTGGGCATAGACATCGGCGGGCTGGACCTCTGCATCCTGGTGGGCTACCCCGGCACCATCATGGCCGCCACCCAGCGGGGAGGCCGCGTGGGCCGCGACCTGTCCGACTCCGCCGTTCTGCTGGTGGCCGGCGAGGACGCCCTGGACCAGTACTTCATGAGCCACCCCGAGGAGTTCTTCACCCGACCCGTGGAAAACGCGGCCGTGAACCCCAAAAACCCCGTCATCGCGGCCCGGCACCTGTCCTGCGCCGCCGCCGAGATGGCCCTCTCCCTGGACGACCCCCTCCTCGTCCGCGAAGGAGCCGGGGAGCTGGCCCGGGAAATGGCCCGGGACGGCTCGCTCCTCCTGGACGCGGGCGGGGCGACCTATTACTCCCCCCGCAAGACCCCCCACCGGGACGTGGACCTGCGGGGCGCCGGCGACCGCTTCCGCATCGTGGAGAAAAAGGAGGACCCGGAGGGCGGGAAACCGAAGATCAGGACATTGGGCGAGATAGACGGGCTGCGGGTATACCGCGAAACCCACCCCGGAGCCGTCTACCTCCACCAGCAGCGCACCTTCCTGGTGGACGAGCTGGATATTCCCGGCCGCACGGCCTACGTCTCCCGCGCCAAGGTGGACTACTACACCCGGCCCCGGGTGGCCAAGCAGACCGAGATCCTGGCCGTGGAAGCCGAACGCCCGGTCCTGGGCACCCGTGTGAGCCTGGCCCGGCTCCGGGTCACGGAGAAAGTGGAGTCCTTCGAAAAAAAGAACGTGCGCTCCGGCAAATCCATGGGCGTCTTCGACCTGGACCTCCCGGAGAACGTGTTCGAGACCCAGGGCATCTATTTCGAGATCCCCCGCGCCGTGGAAACCGCCACGGTGGACCGGAGGCTCCATTTCATGGGTGGCATCCACGCCTTCGAGCACGCCGCCATCGGCATGATGCCGCTCCTGGTCCTTACGGACCGCAACGATCTGGGCGGCATTTCCACTCCCTTCCACCCCCAGGTGGGCCAGGCGGCCGTGTTCATCTACGACGCCATGAGCGGCGGGGCGGGCCTGTGCGCCGAGGCCTTCCACAAGGCCGAGGACCTGATCTCCGCAACTCTCGACGCCATCGCCCGCTGCCCCTGCGAGCTGGGCTGCCCTTCCTGCGTCCACAGCCCCAAGTGCGGCTCGGGCAACCGGCCCATTGACAAGGAAGCGGCGCTCCTGGTCCTCCGCCTGCTCCGGGACCCGGCCCTTGCCCCTCCCCCGCCGCCCCGGCCCGCCTTGCCGGACTTCGGCAAGGGTCCGAGCGGCGCATTCCGCTCCCTGGTGAGCCGGAGCGCCGCTCCCGGCCCCCTTCCCGATAACCGGGCGGAGGGAAATCGGGGCATCGCCGCCTCCCGGCCCGCAACCCGGCCAACCGCCATCGAAAACCCCCGCGCCCCACAGGCTCCCCCGGCCGATGTCGCACCACCGTCCGAAGTCTCCGTTCCCCGGCCCTCTCCGGCCCCGCCCCCCCGTCCCCGGCCGGGCCGCTACGGGGTCCTGGACATCGAGACCCGCCGCGGCGCCGACGAGGTGGGCGGCTGGCACAAGGCATCCGACATGGGTGTGTCCGTGGCCGTGCTCTACGACTCGGGCCCCGGCTCCTTCACCCCCTTTTTCGAGCACGAGGTTCCCGCCCTCGTCGAGCAGCTCCGGAAGCTCGACCTCGTCATCGGCTTCAACATCCTGCGCTTCGATTACGCCGTGCTCTCCGGCCTTTCCGACTTCGCCTTCCACCGCCTCCCCACCCTGGACATGCTCCGGGAGATCCACCAGACCTTGGGGTACCGGCTCTCCCTGGACTCCCTGGCCAAGGCCACGCTCGACTCCCGCAAAACCGCCGACGGCCTCACGGCCCTCCGCTGGTGGAAGGAGCAGAGGATCACCGAGCTCATCTCCTACTGCACCGCCGATGTGGCCATCACCCGCGACCTATATTTATATGGGCGCGAGCACGGGCACCTCCTCTTCACCAACAAGGCAGGCCATAAGGTCCGCGTGCCGGTGAAGTGGTGAGAACAAGCTAAAAGACCAAAAATATTGGGGGGGACCTTTGTTTCATGGAGAAAGAAAGGTCCCCCAAACCCCCTTCCAAAGAAAGCCATAGTATGGGCGCGGTGAGGCTGCACGTGGGAGGGAGCTGCAACACTGCGATAGAAACGGATTCTCCGAGGGAACCGGCGGGCAGCCTGGAGATGCGGATTCCCGCCGTCTTCCTATCCGGCAGGCCACCCAACGTGGCATAAAGCCCCCTGTTTGTGTTACATTTCTCCCGCACAAGGACGCATCTTGCCCTAGCAAAGGCTGGACACCGCCGCATGACCCGATTGTCCCTGCAAAGGCCGGCTCTGCGCTTACTTAAGAAAACACCCGCCCGCCGCCTATGCCGGGTACTCCATCCTCATCTACAAGGTGAGCGCCCGGGACCTGGATGCGGCCCTCTCCGGCCCGCCGCCGCAGAAGGAAAACGGAGGAGAATCATAGGCCCGCATACAGGCAAACCGATACTCTGCAGATTTGGAGCGAGTTCATGAAAAAGTCCTTCGTCACCTGGCGCATCGGATTCGCTTCTCTTCCGGACCGGGAAAAGATCCGAAAGACCGCAGGCCTGCTCGCGCCTCTGGCAAAGGTGGAGAAGCCCGAGGATTACGGGGTCGTCGCCCGGGAGTATGGGCTCCACGACCTCCTGTTCCTCGAGCCCGAGGAGGAGCTCACGGCGGCGGAGATCGCCTTGAACGTCCTTTCCAAAGCCCACCGGCTGGCCAAGGGCTGGAGCATCGTCTGGCCCTCGTTTACGCAAAAGAGCGAAAAAGGGCTGACGGAAGACGAAATCCGAAGGGCGGCCTTTCCCGAGAGCCTGGACGGTCTTTCCGGTTGTGTAAACCGTTCCTTTTCCTTTGTACGAATTCCCGATCCGCAGATCGAGTCCGTCTCGTTTTCGGTCAAGGTCACCTCCGAGGGCCAACCCGCAGAAGTCCGCAAGCCCCCTACGAAAGAGCGCCGGGAAGAACGGCCGGCCGCGGCGCCGGGTCCGGAAGCGGTGGCGGTATTGGCAGCCCTGGGCAGGCTGCTGGTAAGCCATCGCACAACGATTTGGAAATGGGACCTCGCAGGCGCAGTAAAGCAGGTGGAAGGCCTGGGCTTCCGTCCGGGCGAGGAGGACTGCGGCGCGCTCGCCTTCACGGCACCCGGCGGGACCGTCTGCCGGATCATGGCGGAAGGTGAACGGGTGATGTGGGTGGAGTTTGTTCTATCTTCCTGCAAGGACCCGCATCTTCTGGATGAAGAAGCCTTTTCGCGGAAGCAGGAGGAGTACGAAGCCCTGTTCCTGCAAGCCGTTCATTACGCAAAGGCCCTCCTGGGAGCGCCGGTTTTTTCCGGGGCGTCCGGGGAGGGCGGGTTCCCTTCGGACCAGTGGGCGGACTTCGCCGCCGTATGGAAGGCTCCCGGCGGCCGACTCATGATCCAGCAAAAGCACAACGACAAGGAACTGCCGCTGGAGCTTTGCCTCACCTTCGCCCCTGAAGCCTGAAAAGCGCGGGCTTGGGCGGCCCTCTCCGGCCCCGGCCCTTAGAAGTACCTCTCCAGGAGCTTTAAGTCTAGGAAGTAACGGGAAAAAAGATCGCAGGCGTCAAACACCAGAATGAGGACCAAAAGCCGATAGATCCAGACCTTGATCCACTCCTTGGTGGCCAGCCCGGCGGAGATCCAGGAGCCCGCCATGCTGCCGACGGAGAGGAGCAGCCCCGCCGTCCAGTCAATCTCCCGGTACCAGGCGAAAACGACAAGCGACGCCAGGCTCATGGGCAGGTTGGCCACGGCCTTGATGGCGTTGGCCTTCTTGAGGTCGTATCCCACGGCCAGAACCAGTACCAGCAGCGCGTAGGTGCTGGCGTTCAGCACGATGAAGCCGGCCCAGAACCCCACCCCGAAGTAGAGCGCCAGGTGCCACCATCGGATGACGGGGGGGGCCAGCGCCTGCTTCTCCAGGAGCCGTTTGGGGTTGGCCAGGAGAACCGCCAGGGTCGCCACGATGGCCACGGTGATGGCCCAGCCCACATAGCGGGACTGGATGTTGGCGGCCAGGGAGGCTCCGGCGATCCCCCCCAGCACGCCGGGGACGGAGAGCGTGAGCGCGTTTCGCCAGTCAATGGCCCTCTTCCGCTGGAACGCGACCACCGAGGAGATCCTGCCGATGACGATCTGAACCCGGTTGGTACCGTTGGCGATGTTGGCAGGGAGCCCCATGAACACCAGCAGCGGAAGCACGATGGCGGAGCCGGCGCTGGCGATGGTGTTCAAAAAACCGGAGCAGAAGCCGGCCCCCAGGTAGAGCGCGAGCCGCAGGACTTCATTGGTCTGGAAGTCCATACCCGTTCCCTCAAGAGCCGTTTACGAAAGAGTCTTCCCCGGCACGCCCATGCAGCGCAGTATGGGTACGAAGTAGGGAAACTGAAGATCAACGCCGATCTCCCAGGTGTAGCCCTCGCCGCCCAGGCCCGCGGTCATCCGGCGAAGGTCCTCCTCGGTGTAGGTCCGCAGGCAGGACATGACGCTGTCGAACAAAAGCGCCAGGGGGATGACGGGCAAAGCATAGGTCCAGAACAGGCGGGACCAGGAAAAGGGCCGGATGAAGGGGGTGACCGCGCACAACAGGGCCGGAATTCCCAGGCAGGCCAGGATGACAAACCAGGAGCGCCTGGTGACCTCGAAGATGGCGATGCCCCGGCCGTGGTTCGCCGCGTCCGCCAGGATGGCCCGGGCCGTCTCCGGCAGCATGTGGTGGAAGGCCCCGAATATGGTGCGAAAACCTGAAAGCTCCTCGGGCACCTTCGCGGCGTCCACCCTCTGCCGGGAAAACGATATGCTCCCCTTGCCCTCCTTCTCCATCAACATCAGCGCGTCCGTGTTGGGGAAAAGGTCGGTCAGCACAACCCGGACGGGCATCCCCTGCTCGCGGAGCGCTGGAGCCAGCTTCTTCCAGGGGCCCCCGCCGCCTGAGCAGAGATCCACCACCCTAGTGTCGCCCGATATTTTCAACGCCGCGGCCAGCCGGGACGCGATCTTCTTCCGGGGAATCCCCGCCCTCCAAAGGAGCTCGAGGAAATCCGTGATGCCCTTGCGGATGAAATGCGGCATCCAGGGCAGGTCCTCCAACTCCACGAACTGGATCCGGCGCACGGTCTTCCCCTTTTTGTTAGTAAAAGTTATCTCAAAAATAAAAAAGAAAAGGAATTCGCGGGGGAGGGGGGAAAACCCCTTTTGAAAAAGCTGGATTTCCCCCCCGTCCCCGCACCCCTCCCCTCTTTCCGCAAAACTTTTTAAACCAGGTGAAAAGGCGGCCATTCGAGGTTTAGTGCCTATAATAACACCAAAAATATCTTTCGCCGAGAAAGGAAACAGTATTTAAAAATCTAATAGACCCCATAGAGAAATTATTTTGAGATGAGTTCTAGTTTATCTTTAAAAAATACAAAGAAATCGTTTTTCGGACGCAGGGGAAACCCCTTTTGAAAAAGCTGGATTTTCCCCCCTCTCCCGCCCCCCTTTTCAAGCAAAACTATTGGATGCGTGTCCTGTGTTGACTCTCTTGGGCAGCCACCCTGCCCTCAGGGATAGAAATTGGGATTGGCGCGCCCGGAGCCTTTTCGGCGAGCGTTTCCCCCATGCTTGCCGGCACTTGGAAAAACAATTCCAAAAAAACGGGGGTCTCCATCATCGCCCGCTACGCGGAAAGAGGACGGGCTTCTCGGGCCCGATGCGCGGCTTTCTTGGGAGGGGGGCACGGGGGGAACCCTTCTTTCTCCA
>JBFMHL010000001.1:21779-26408 GCA_040753055.1 Thermodesulfobacteriota bacterium
TCGGCCCCCCCCGCCCCCCCCCCCCCCGCCCCCCCCCCCCCCCCCCCCCCCCCCCCCCCCCCCCCCCCCCCCCCCCCCCCCCCCCCCCCGATTTTTTTCTTTATGACATTATGCCGCTTTTTGCAGCTTTACGGCGCAGACCTTGAGTTCCGGGATGGAGGCGATGGGGTCCAGCGCGGTGTTGGTAAGCATGTTGGCCGCGGCCTTGGCGTAATGGAAGGGGATGAACACGGTCCCAGCCTCGGTCATCTCGCAGACCTTGGCCCGCACGGTGATCTTTCCCCGGCGGGAGGAAACCGTCACCATGTCGCCGTTTGCAAGGCCCAGCTTCTCTGCGTCGGGCGGGGCGATCTCCACGAAGCACTCCGGGGCGATCTCGTTCAATCCTCCCGACTTCATGGTCATGGTCCCGGTGTGGTAATGGTACAGAACCCGGCCGGTGGTGAGGTAGACCGGGTATTCCTCGTCCACGCGTTCCGCAGGCGGGATCCACTCGATGGCGGAGAGTACGCCCAGGCCGCAGGTGAACTGGTCCATGTGCAGGCAGGGCGTTCCGGGGTGGTCGCTGCCCGTGCAGGGCCAGAACAGGCCGTCCCGGTCAATGCGCTCGTAATTGATGCCGCAGTAGGACGGCGTGACCGAGGCCACCTCGGAGAATATCGCGCGGGAGTCCGCGTAGCTCATGGAGTATCCCATGCGCGCGGAAAGGTCGCAGAGGATCTTCCAGTCCTCCCGGGCCTGGCCGGGAGGCTCGACGGCCTTGCGCACGCGCTGGACCTTGCGCTCGGTGTTGGTGAAGGTGCCGTCTTTTTCCGCAAAGCAGGCGGAGGGAAGCACCACGTGGGCAAGCTCCGCGGTCTCCGTCAGGAAGATGTCCTGGACCACAAGAAGATCCAGCCCCGACAGGGCGTGGCGGGCGTGCTTGAGGTCCGGGTCGGACACCAGCGGGTTCTCGCCGATGATGTACAGGGCCTTGAACTTTCCCGAGTCCACCAGGGGCAGCATCTTGGTGACGGGAAGACCCGGCTTTTCGGAAAGCCCGGTGACGCCCCAGGAGGCCTCGAAGCGGGCTCGGGCGTCCTTGTTCACCACCTGCTGGTAGCCGGTGAACACGTTGGGGAGCCCGCCCATGTCGCAGGCGCCCTGGACGTTGTTCTGGCCGCGCAGGGGGTTCACGCCGCCGCCCCGGATGCCCACGTTCCCGGTGAGCATGGCCAGATTGGCCAGCGATTTGACATTGTCGGTGCCACAGATGTGCTGGGTGATGCCCATGGCATAGAGGATGCTGGCGCTCTTGGCCCGGGCGAAGATGCGGGCGGCTTCCCGGAGGTCCTTGGCCGGGATGCCCGTGATCTCCTCCACATACTCGGGCGTGTACTTCTCCACGGTCTTCCGGAGATCCTCCAGCCCCACCGTACGGCGTGTGACATAGGCCTCGTCGTAGAGCTTCTCGGCGAAGATGACGTTCATCATGCCGTTGATCCAGGCCACGTCCGTTCCCAGCTTCTGGCGCAGCCAGATTTGCGCCTGCTTGGTGACGGGAATCCGGCGCGGATCCACCACGATGATCTTGGCGTTCTTGAACTTGGCGGCCCTTTTCGCATAGCAGGAAAGGACCGGATGGTTCTCGGTGGTGTTGCTCCCGGTGATGAGGATCGCATCCGCGTCCCCGATGTCGCCGATGGGGTTGGTCATCGCCCCGGAACCGAACGCTGCGGCCAGACCGGCCACGGTGGAGCTGTGTCAGAGACGGGCGCAGTGGTCCACATTGTTGGTTTTCATCACCGCCCGGGCGAATTTCTGGGCCAGGTAGTTCTCTTCATTGGTGATGCGGGCCGAGGTGAGAAGGCCCGTGGCGTCCGGTCCGTGCTTCTCCCGGATCTCGGTGAGCTTCTTGGCGACGTAGGAGAGCGCCTCGTCCCAGGAGGCATCCCGCAGCTTGCCGTTCTCCCGGATGAGAGGGGTTTTCAGCCGGTTCTCGTGGTTCACGAAGTCGAAGCCGAAGCGCCCCTTCACGCAGAGGCTGCCCCAGTTGGGGCCCACTTCCTCCACTCCGGTGACCTTCACCACCTTGTTGTCGCGCACGTGGAGGTTCATCTGGCAGCCCACCCCGCAGTAGGAGCAGGTGGTGCGGACCTTCTTCACCTCCCAGGGCCGGACCTCGTAGCGGCATTCGCGCTCCACCAGGGCCCCCACAGGGCAGGCCTGGATGCACTCCCCGCAGAACACGCAGGACTCATTGGGCAGGGGAAAGTCGCGGTCCGGCTCGGCGGCCTGGCCGTCGGGGATCCAGTCAATGGCGTTGTTCACCTGGACCGCGTTGCAGGCGCTGGCGCAACGGCCGCACTGGATGCACCGGGAGTAGTCCCTGGCAATGAAGGGGTTCAGCGGGGTCTTGGGATACTCGCTCTCGGGCCGGGCCGTGTTGTCGCCCTTCACCTGGTAGCGGTAGGCAAGCTCCTGGAGCCGGCAGTCGCCCCAGACCGGGCAGAGCTGCCCGCTCCCGTCGGAGCTCTGGACATGCATCTGGAACCCGGGCCATTCGGCGTCGTCCGCTCCGCGCACGGCGCAGTTGTGGTTTCCCCGGGAAAGGAGCGCCCGGATTACCTGCTTGCGGCGGGCCACCACCGCCGGCGACTCGGTCAGCACCCGCAGGCCCTGGACGGCCTGGGTCTTGCAGGAAAGGGCCAGCTCCCCGGAGCCCAGCTGCACCACGCAGACGCCGCAGCGGCCGGTGGGAGGGGCGGGCTTCAGGTAGCACAGGGTCGGGACGTCAATGGAGTTGCGCCGGCAGACCGCAAGGATGGTCTCGCCCGGCGAAAACTCGTAACTTCTTCCGTTTACGATCAAGCTTTCTCTTTGCATGCGTAGGCCCGTACTCAAGGGTTCCGGTTCCGGCGGGCGCACCCCGCCGCCAATCGGATTTGGTATAGCAATCCGGGGGCTTTGTCAACGCGAAGGCAGGCAGAGGCAAGGGGAGGAAAAGCGGGCCGCCGGGGGCGCCGAAGCGCTGGTCCGGCGCTCATCAGGCAAAGGTACCTGTTCTAAGGAAGGAAGACTTTCCCGCGCGGGCGAAACGTAAGAGGCAGTCACCACACCAGGGTGTCGTGGATCCAGCCCTTGTGCCCGGCCTCGTGGCGCACCTGGATCCAGTGGCCCTGCCGTTTCAGCACCAAAAAGGGCACCCCCCGCTCGGCCCGGATCACGATGCGATAGGTTTTGCCGGGACCGGACCGGATCACGGCCCTGTCCACCGACACCACCACCGTGGCCATCTTCTTGAGCAGCTTGGCGTAGATCCAGCCCTCGTCCCCTTCGAAGTCGCGGACGCGGACCCAGCCGTCCTTTTTCTCCGTCACCAGGACGGGGTAGTATTTTTCCAGTTTCCAGAGGGTGGGCTTGTCGGTGCCCGGCTCCGCACGCACGTTGGCCTCGTGGACATTGACGGCCATGCGCTCGGCTGCCGGGGCGGGGCGGACGGAGGAAAGGAAAACCAGGACCAGGGCCGCGAACAAAACCGTGGGCCGCAGGAGGGAGCTCCGGCGGCTTTTTTCCTGTGCCCGGATCATGAGGAAAGGACCTTCACTTCGCAGACTCCCGAGAGGGCCCGGGCGAAGCTCTTGGCGTCCTCCTCGCTCCCCACGATGGCGCCGTAGTGCATGGGGATGGCCACCTTGGGCTTGATGCGCTTGGCTGCCTCCACGGCTTCCTGCCAGGTCATCACATAGGTGCCGGAAACCGGCAGGAGCGCGATGTCGGCGCGGATGTCGCTCATCTCGGGGATGAGGTCCGTGTCGCCGGCATGGTAGAGGGTTACGCCGTCGGCCTCCACCACGAAGCCCAGCCACTGGTTGCTCTTGGGATGGAAGGCCTTGTTCATGTTGTAAGCGGGAACCGCGGTGATGCTGATGCCGTTTAGCCGAAGGGTTTCACCCGGCTTCATGACGCGCACGTCGCCGGAGAGCTTGGCGGCCGACTGCGGCTCGGTAATCACCACCGTCTCCGGGCCCTGGAACTTTTTCAGGTCGTCCGGCGAGCAGTGGTCGAAGTGGTCGTGGGACACCAGAATGATGTCCGCGGTCATGGTTTCCTTGGCGCCGAATGGATCGAAGACGATACTTTTCCCCCCCATGCGGAGAAAAAAGGAATCGTGCCCGAGCCACCGAATGTTGGAAAGCACCGTGTCCATCATGGCGAACCTCCCTTGTTGTTCGGCTTTGACACAGTATAGAGGCAGCCGACCGTGAGGTCAACCCCGCCCCTCCCCCGCCCTTGCCTCAATGGCACTTGACAGGAGCGCCTCCCGGGTGTTTTGAATGGATGGTTTAAATTCATTTTGGTACCTTTGCCATGATTTTCGCCCGATCGAGCCGGAGCTCACGCCTCCGCCGCGCCGAGCACATGCGAAGATCGAATCGAACAGGTATCAACAACTGCCAGATAGACGACGGACGGCCCCGGGCGATTATGCGGATCAAGCAGACACCAGACTTCCTCCTGATCGAAAAGCCCGACGAAGTACGGGGGCTGGCTTCCCAGCTGGCCGGAGCCGGGCTCGTGTGCGTGGACATGGAGGCCGACTCCATGCACCACTTCAAGGACCGCGTCTGCCTGCTCCAGATCACCGCC
>JBFMHL010000002.1:0-13815 GCA_040753055.1 Thermodesulfobacteriota bacterium
ACGGTAGTTTTTCCACGCTAGGCGCAACAAATAACGCCTCGCTCTACCTTCTGTTTTTACTATATTTTCAAACTCAAATACGCTCATGGCACCAGCTTATCAGGTGCCAAATCTTTATCAATTACCTAATTTTTTTAAGAAAGTGTTTCTAACGTTAGTTTCCACCCATCGGGAGTGGAAGGGATGAAACAAGTTGCCGCAAGCTTTAAAAGCCACGGGGACCGTTGCGCAGCCGTTCTGTATCTGCCGGACAAGGTCCGCAAGCCCCCGGTGGTGGTCATGGCCCACGGGTTCGGCGCGGAGAGCGACCTCCGCCTTCCCGACTACGCCGAGCGCTTCGTAAAGCGCGGGCTGGCGGTTTTCCTGTTCGACTACCGGACCTTCGGCCAGAGCGAAGGCAGCCCCCGCAAGTGGGTGAGCCCCCGCAGGCACCTGGCCGACTGGCAGGAGGCCATCGCCCATGTGCGGACGCGCAAGGACGTGGACGCGAGCCGCATGGGGCTCTGGGGGACCAGCTTCTCCGGCGGCCATGCGCTGGTGACGGCGGCGCGGGTCAAGGGGGTCTCCGCGGTGGTGGCCCAGGTGCCCTTCGTGGACGGGCTGGCCAGCACGCTCCAGTTCGATCTGCGCTACCAGATGGAAGCCGTGGGCCACGGGTTGAAGGATATCTTCCGCATGGCCACCCTGCAGCCGGCCTACCGGGTGCCCATCGTCTCGCCGCCCGACCGCTTCGGTGTGCTCAATACCCCCGAGTCCGAGCCGGGCTTCAAGGTCCTGCTGCCCCCGGGATACCAGTTCGATAATTCCTGCCCGGCCCGGGTGCTGCTGAACGTCCCCCTGTACCGCCCCATCTCCCATGCCAAGAAGATTCCCTGCCCGGTGCTGCTTCTCTACGGGGAGAAGGACACCCTGATCCCGGCCAAGAGCGTGGAGAAAACGGGCAAGAGGATCAAGAACTGCACCCTGGTGCCGCTCCCCGTGGGCCACTTCGAGCCCTACCTGGGCGAGATGTTTGAAAAAACGGTGAAGATGGAGGCGGACTTCCTGGTGAAGAACCTCTAAGGGACGTATCTAGAATATTGAGCACCGTATTTTGACGAAGCTCCCGCAAGCTGCCCCTTGCGAGAAAACTCTATTATGCAATGCAGCAAACAGGCCGGGCTTCTCCCGTTCCTTGGGGGGCCCGGCCTCCATTTTGTGTGACGCCGATGGTTGCCGGTTTGCCAGCCATCGGCTATAGCTTCCCACAGGCTTGCCGGGATCGTTGCGGCCCCGGCGTACGGTAACCCTGAATAGGCTGTTTCTTTTTATGAGTACGGTGAACCTGGACGACATTCTGTGCCGCGTGACCCAGCCGTCGCGCTACCTGGGGAACGAGAAGAACGCGGTGCGCAAGGACTGGGAGTCGGTGAAGGCCCGGATATGCCTGGCTTTCCCGGACCTCTACGAGGTGGGCATGTCCCACTTCGGAATGCAGATCCTCTACCACGTGGTGAACGCAAGGCCGGATCTCCTGTGCGAGCGGGTGTTCTCGCCGGGCGAGGATCTGAAAAAGCTTTTGCTCGAAAGCAATCTGCCTTTGTTTTCCCTGGAAAGCCGCCGGCCGCTTTCCAGCTTCGACATCCTGGGCGTGAGCCTGCTCTACGAGCTCAACTATACGAACTTTTTGGAAATACTGGAGCTTTCCGGCATTCCGCTCCTTTCCCGGGACCGCGGCCCGGAGCACCCTTTGGTGGTGGGCGGCGGCCCCTGCACGGTGAACCCCGAGCCGGTGGCGGACTTTTTCGACGCCCTGGTGGTGGGGGACGGGGAGCTCACGCTGCCGGCCCTGGCGGACGCCTGGATCGCCTGGAAGGAGGGCGGGGCGCATGACCGCGGGGATCTCCTGTCCGCCTTTGCGAAGATCGAGGGCGTGTACGTGCCTGCATTCTTTGCCCCGGAGCAGGGCCATGTCCGGCCCCTGCGCCCGGAGTATACCGGAGTGCGCCGGGCGGTGCTGCCCGAGCTCGCGCCCGGGCTCTTCCCGGACGCACCCGTCGTGGCCTTCGGCCGCCCGGTCCACGACCGGCTGCGCATGGAAACGGGCCGGGGCTGCGGGCGGTCCTGCCGCTTTTGCCAGGCGGGCATGGTGTACCGGCCCGTGCGGGAGCGGGAGGTTGCCGACATCCTGCGGCTCACCGGAACGTCCCTTTCCCATACCGGCTACGAGGACCTTTCGCTCCTGTCGCTTTCCACCGGGGATTACACGCGGATCGGTCCCCTCATGCAGAGCCTCATGTGCGCCTGCGAGCCGGCCCGCGTGGCCGTGTCCTTTCCTTCTCTTCGAGCCGACACGCTGACCCCGGAGCTTACCGCCCAGATCAAGCGCGTGCGCAAGACGGGGTTCACCATAGCGCCCGAGGCGGGCAGCCAGCGGCTTCGCGACGTCATCAACAAGAACCTGACCGACCAGGAGATCAAAAGCGCGGTCTCCACGGCCTATGCGGCCGGGTGGCGCAACATCAAGCTCTACTTCATGATCGGGCTGCCCACGGAGACGGACGAGGACATCAAGGGCCTGAGCGAACTGGCCCACGCGGTGAAGGACATCGCGGGAAAGCGCGCCGACGTCACCGTGTCCCTGGGAATCTTCATCCCCAAGCCCCACACGCCCTTCCAGTGGGCCGCCATGATCCGGCCCGAGGAGGCCCGGGAGAAGATCAAGCGGCTCAAAGGCCTTCTTTCCCGCCCCGGCATCAAGGTGCGCTGGCAGGACGCGTCGGTGTCCGTTGTGGAAGCCATGATGTCCCGCGGGGGCAGGGAGATGTCCCGGGTCATCCTGGCGGCCTTCCGGGCCGGCTGCCGCATGGACGGCTGGACCGACTCCTTTGACTTTACCAAGTGGATTCAGGCGGCAAAGGACTGCGGCCTGGACCTGGACGCGGCGCTTCATGCGGAGCGAGGCTTGGACGCGGTGCTTCCCTGGGACCACGTGGACGTCCGCGTGGAAAAGGAGTTCCTGGCCTCCGAATGGAAGAGGGCCCTGTCGGAAAAGACCACCCGGCCCTGCGCTCCGGGCGAGTGCCACATGTGCGGGGCCTGCGATTTCGAGCCTGTGAAGACCCGCTACGCGGCCGATCCCGGCAAGGCGCCGGAGCGCACCGAGGCGCCGGCGCTTCCGCCGGTGCGGAGCAAGGTTCGGCTCACCTATACCAAAACGGGCCCGGCCCGTTTTTTCGGGCACCTGGAGTTCGTGAGCCTGGTGCACCGGGCCATTCGCCGGGCGGGAATCCCGGTGGACTATTCCCAGGGCTTCCATCCGCTGCCCAAGGTGTCGTTTTACGACGCGCTGCCGGTTCTCATGGAGTCGGAGCAGGAGGATGCGGCGGTTTCCCTGGTGAGCCCCATGGACTCGGAAACCCTTTGCCGGCGCTTGAACGCGGAGCTTCCCCCGGGGATTAGCGTGCGGCCCGCCCCGGCTCAAGTCCCTGTTTCTTCCCTGGAAAAAACGTGGTATAGAATTAATTTGGCCCTTGGCGCCCAGGAGCGGCGTCTCGTGGCCGAGTTCATGGAGCGAAAGAGCCTGGATACGGTGGTGACCGACCGGAGGGGCAGATCCCGCGCCCTGGACCTGCGGCAAACCGTGCCGGAGATACGCGTTTTCGACGGCGGGCTTTTCGTCTGCGTGAAGAACGAGGACAAGGGAAGGCTCAACCCCGTGGATGCGCTCTGCGCCCTCTTTCAAAAGGACCGCGAAGAGCTTCCCTGCCTGCGCGTGTTGAAAATGGCCTCGGAGCCTTGAAAATTTCCTTTCGCCGCTAACGGAAAGCAAACGCTTCATGTCCAAGGAACTTCTGATAAACGACGCGGGGTTCGAAACCCGCGTGGCCCTGCTGGAAGACGGGGTCCTGACCGAGCTCTACATCGAGAGGCCGGGCGAAACCGACATCGTGGGAAACATCTACAAGGGCCGTGTGCTCCGGGTGCTTCCCGGGATGCAGGCGGCCTTCGTGGACATCGGTCTTCCCCAGGCCGCCTTTCTCTATGTGGACGACCTGGTTCAGGACTTCGCCTTCGGCGAGATGAACGGCGCACTGTTCGAAGAGCGCCGCAGGCTGGTGGACGAGGAGGATGCTCCCGCCGGAACCGAGCCCGAACCCACCGCCGAGGACCTCTCCGAAAGCGCCGACGAGGCCCCGGCCGGGGACGAGGTGGAGCAGTCGCCCAAGCACCGCCCCCGGCCCCCCATCGAGGACATCCTGCGGGAAGGCCAGGAGATCCTGGTCCAGGTGGCCAAGTCGCCCATCGGCAACAAGGGAGCCCGCGTCACCTCGCGGGTCAGCATCGCGGGCCGCTTTCTGGTGCTCATGCCCTCCACCACCCACATCGGCGTTTCCCGGAGAATCGAGGACGCGGAGGAGCGCACCCGGCTCAAGGACGGCCTGGAGGCCATCCGCACCGAGCCCTTCGGCTATATCGTGCGCACCGTGTGCCAGGGCGTCGAGGTGGAGAAGCTGCGCCAGGAGGTGGACTTCCTGACCCGGCTCTTCCACCGGGTCCTGGACCGCTTCCGCCAGCGGAGCGCCCCGTCGCTTCTGTACCAGGAGCTTTCCGCGGGCCTGAAGGCCGTGCGGGACCTCTTCACCCAGGAGGTGGACCGCCTGGTGGTGGACTCGGAGAAGGGCTACCGGGAGATCATGGACTTTGTCGAGCCCTTCCTGCCCACCCTCCACGGCAAGCTCCACTTCTTCGACTCGCCCGAACCCATCTTCGACGCCTACAGCCTGGAGGACGAGATTTCCCGGCTTTCCCGGAAGAAGGTGTGGCTCAAGAGCGGCGGGTACATCGTCATCGAGGACACCGAGGCCCTGGTTTCCATTGACGTGAATACGGGCCGCTTCGTGGGCAAGCAGGACCTCTCCGAAACCATCCTGAAAACCAACCTGGAGGCGGTGAAGGAGATCGCCTACCAGCTCAGGCTCCGCGACATAGGCGGCATCATCGTCATTGACTTCATTGACATGGAAAAGCCCGAGGACCGGGAAAAGGTCCACCAGGCCCTGACCCTGGCCCTCAAAAAGGACCGCTCCACCACCAATGTCCTGCCCATGAGCGAGCTGGGCCTCATCCAGATGACCCGCAAGCGCACCAAGGAGAACGTGAAGAGGATGCTGTCCGAGCCCTGCCCCTATTGCGAGGGGGAAGGCTCGGTCCTGTCCAAGAAGACGGTCTGCCACAACATCTACCGGGACATTTTACGCCTGGCCCCGGAGATCGGGGGAAAGACGCTGTCGCTGTCCGTGCACCCGGACGTGGCGCGCTTTCTTCTGGAAGAGGAGAACACCCGGCTTCTGGCCATCGAGGAGCGCACAGGAACCCACGTGCACATCCACGCGGACACGCGCCTGCATGCCGAGCGCTACGACCTGGTGGAGCTGGCCGGGGAGTGACGCCGCGCTTTAGGGAAAACCACCTTCGCCGTTGGAACGTATCATGTCGGGAAACGAAAACGCCCGGAGCGTCATAAAAAAGCACAGCACCTTCTTCGTGCTGGGCTTGATCGGGCTCCTGCTTCTGGAGATCCAGATCTTCGCCATCGCGGTGACCAAGTCCGGCCGCAAGGGCGTGATCCAGGTGTCCGACCCCGCGGGGAACGTGCTCTACGAGGCGGACGGCACGGCTCTCTCCCAGTTCGACCGCCACTACTTCGAGAGCGCCTTCGGGCCCCTGGAGAAGCACACCACCCGCCTGGTGACCCGGACCGACCCCTTCCCCTTCCGCGCATGGTTTTTCGCGGCCGTGGGCCTGCCCATCGGAGCTACGCTCCTGGTGGCCTTCTGCTACAAGGCGGTGATGATGATCTTCTTCGGCCTGGGGAAGCCCCGGCCCGAGGAGGATCCCACACCGGACGCCTCCACGTTGGAGAAGATTTTGAACCCCATCGCCCGGGTGAACATCTTCGTCCTGGCGGGCCTCGTTTTTCTGGCGGTGTTCTGCCTCTGGGCCGTTCCCAACCTCCTCACCTACCTGGGCCGCACCAGCCTTGCCTTCGTCTCCGAGTACAAGTGGGTCTTCATCGCCTTCTTCGCGGTGCTCACCTCGCTTCTGATCTACGTCATCTACCTCCGTTACCTGCTTGCCAGACGCGCCATCGAAGCCAAGATGGAGGTGGAGAAGTACCGCATCACCATCGCCTACAAGAACGGGGTGGACGTGGCCGCCACGGAGATCACCGCAAAGCCCGCCGGCCCGGCCATTTCCGATGCGAAGCCGGCAACCGGGCTTCCCGACTCCGACCGGGCCCTGCTCCCCGATGCGAGCCGGGAAGGCGAAGACGGAAGGAGCTGACGCCCGCCGGAACCCTCGGAGCCTTCCCGCTTTTCCCCGGCCGGGAGGGATGGAGCGACTCTTGAAGCCGGAAGGCCCCCGGGGAAGGGGAAGCTGAGCCCGAAGCTCCAAAACCCATCCCCCGCAGTCATCCCGCCGCATAGCCCTGCGCCCGAATTGCCTTGACAAGAAACCGGTTTTCCGGGTAAGGGCCTATACATCATTTGCTGGAATAAGCTGTTGGAAAACTCCGATGGAAGGACCGCCGACTCCCCCAAACCACAGGAGCCAAGCATGAAGATTCTCTCCATAGATCACCTGGGCATCGCCGTGAACTCCATTGACAACGCCCGCAAGCTCTGGGAAGACGTCCTGGGACTCACCCTTACCGGCAAGGAGACCGTGCAAACCCAGAAGGTCACCACCGCCTTCCTGCCCGTGGGCGAAAGCGAGGTGGAGCTCCTGGAATCCACCGCGCCCGACGGCCCCGTGGCCAAGTTCATCGAGAAGCGCGGGGAAGGAATCCAGCACGTGGCCTTCCGCGTGGACGACATCGAGGCCGCCCTGGCCGAGCTGAAGGAAAAGGGCGTGGCCCTCATTGACCAGACCCCCCGCATCGGGGCCGGCGGAGCCAAGATCGCCTTCCTGCATCCCAAGGCCACCTTCGGCGTGCTGGTGGAGCTCTGCCAGCGCGACAGCCACTGATCGCCCGGAAATCGGGCCGGAACGCCGGACTTCGCGCCCCGTCGCGCGCCGGCCTCACCGGCCTTTAGAGCGAGTGCCACAATTTCTGTCTAATCGCGCCGATAGAAACCATCAGCGCGCCAAGCGCCTGAGCAGATCAAACCGGGCAGCCATGATGACAAAAATCACTATGGAACAGCCAGAGCCCTCAAGGAGAAACCCATGTCAGTGAAGGACAAGATTGAAGAGCTGCGGGAACGGGAGAAGAAGATACTCGCCATGGGCGGGGACAAGGCCGTGGCCAAGCAGCACGAGGGCGGCAAGCTCTCGGCCCGCGAACGCATCGCGCTCCTGTTCGACCCGGGCACCTTCCGGGAACTGGACATGTTCGTCACCCACCGGGCCACCAACTTCGGCATGGAAAAGGTGGAGATCCCGGCCGACGGCGTGGTCACCGGCCACGGCAGTGTGAATGGCCGCACCGTGTTCGCCTACTCCCAGGACTTCACCGCACGCGCCGGCTCCTTGGGCGAGATGCACGCCAAGAAGATCTGCAAGGTCATGGACATGGCCCAACGCGCCGGCTGCCCCCTGGTGGGCATGAACGACTCGGGCGGCGCACGCATCCAGGAAGGCGTGGACGCACTTTCGGGCTACGGCCAGATCTTCTTCCGCAATTCCACCTCCTCGGGCGTCATCCCCCAGATCTCGGCCATCATGGGCCCCACCGCCGGCGGTGCGGTCTACAGCCCGGCCATGACCGACTTCATCTTCATGGTCAAGAAGACCAGCTACATGTTCATCACCGGCCCCAACGTCATCAAGGCGGTCACCGGTGAGGAGATCTCCTTCGAGGACCTGGGCGGGGCCATGACCCACAATGAGAAAAGCGGCGTGGCCCACTTCGCCTGCGAGAACGACGCGGACGCCATCGCCAATATCCGGGAGCTCCTGTCCTATCTGCCCCAGAACAACATGGAGGACCCGCCGGCCGTCGCTCCCGCGGACGACCCCGCGCGCACCGACGAGTCGCTCAACACCATCATCCCGGACAATCCGCGCCAGGCCTACAACATGAAGAAGCTCATCGCTTCCATCGTGGACGACGGCGTGATCTTCGAGCCCCACAAGCACTACGCCAAGAACATCATCGTCTGCTTTGCCAGGCTCAACGGCCGGGTGGTGGGCATCATCGCCAACAACCCCATGTTCATGGCCGGCTGCCTGGACATCAACGCATCGGACAAGGCCACCCGCTTCATCCGCTTCTGCGACGCCTTCAACATCCCGCTCTTGACCATCGCCGATGTGCCCGGATACCTGCCCGGCTCCGTCCAGGAGTGGGGCGGCATCATCCGCCACGGCGCAAAGCTCCTGTGGTGCTACTCCGAGGCCACCGTGCCCAAGCTGCTCCTGATCGTCCGCAAGGACTACGGCGGCTCGTATCTCGCCATGTGCTCCAAGGACCTGGGTGCGGACTACGCCATGGCCTGGCCCATGGCCGAGATCGCCGTCATGGGCGCCGAGGGCGCGGCCAACATCATCCACGCCAAGGAGATCTCCTCCGCACCCGACCCGGCGGCGAAGCGGGCCGAGAAGATTACGGAGTACGAGCGGCTCTTCTCCAACCCCTACATCGCCGCTTCCCGCGGTTACATTGACGCGGTCATCGAGCCCAAGGACTCCCGGCCCCGGCTCATTTCGGCCCTGGAAGCCCTCTGCACCAAGCGGGAAGTACGGCCTCCCAAAAAGCACGGCAACATCCCGTGCTAGGGGAAGCGGGAGGCGAACGAAAAAAAACCGAAACGCGGGCCTCACTATCGGGGGCCGGCGATTCTTGAGGTGAAAGGCACCGAGAGAAATCAATTTAATTTCAGAGATAGCTTCAAACCACACAGTGCCAGGCTGGGGAAAAGGATGGGCTGCAAGGCGCGCGATGAAGCGCGACGCGGCAGGTCGCCTTTTTCAACAGCCCGCGCCGTCCCGGAGGCGGACATGGAAAGCAAGAAGATCGCCGCGGCCATGGCCGGGGTCATGGAGTACCTGAAGACCGAGCAGGAGCAGGCGGCCCTGGCTGCCCCGCCCCCCGCACAGGCCTTCTCCGCCTGGGCCCTGTCCGGGCGCCAGGCCATGATGCAGATGCGGAACCTCATGCAGATGCGGGCCATCCGCGTGGTGGGCAGGTAACCGGGCGCAAAGCGAAGGCCGCCCGCAAAAGGCAACGCCCATCCATCGCCGCCGCCCGGAGCCCGAACCCGAGCAGCGGCCAAAATGTCAATCAGGAGAAACTTCCCATGAGCGAAAAACACAGCGACGTCACCACCACAGAGGTCCGCTACGAGGCCGATCGCCCCAAGGCCAAGAATCCCGTGAAGATCGAGGATCTCACCCTCCGGGACGGCCACCAGTCCCTGTTCGCAACCCGCGGCCGAACCGAGGACATGATCCCCGTGGCCGAGCTCATGGACGAGGTGGGCTTCTGGGCCGTGGAAACCTGGGGCGGCGCCACCTTCGATACCATGCACCGCTTCCTGAACGAAGATCCCTGGGAGCGCATCCGCACCCTGAAACGCTACATCAAGAAGACGCCTTTCTCCATGCTCCTGCGCGCCCAGAACCTGGTGGGCTACCGCAACTACGCCGACGACCTGTGCGAAGCCTTCGTCATGCGCGCCGCGGAAAACGGCATGGATATCTTCCGCACCTTCGACGCGCTCAACGACTACCGCAACTTCGAGGTCGTGGTCCCGGCCATCAAGCGCGCGGGCAAGCACTTCCAGGGCTGCATCTGCTACAGCCTGACCGAGCCCCGCCTGGGCGGGCCGGTCTACAACCTGGACTACTACGTGGGCAAGGCCAAGGACCTGATCGACATGGGCGCGGACACCATCTGCGTCAAGGACATGGCCGGCCTCATGGCCCCCTACGACGCCTACCGGCTCATCAAGGCCATCAAGAAGGCCGTCACGGTCCCGGTGCACCTCCACTCCCACTACACCTCGGGCATGGCCCAGATGACCCATTTGAAGGCCATCGAGGCGGGCGTGGATATCGTGGACACCTGCATGGCTCCCTACGCCTTCCGCACCTCCCACCCGGCCATCGAGCCCCTGGTCATGGCGCTCCTGGGAACCAACCGCGACACGGGCTTCGACATCAAGCTCCTGGCGGAAATTGACGATATCCTGGAAAAACAAATCGTTCCCAAGTACCGGCACCTGCTGGACGACACCAAGCTCTCCATCATCGACATCGCCGTGCTTCTGCACCAGACCCCGGGCGGCATGCTCTCCAACCTGGTGAACCAGCTGCGGGAAATGGACGCCCTGGACCGCATTGACGAGGTCTACGCAATGCTTCCCAAGGTGCGCAAGGACCTGGGCCAGGTGCCCCTGGTCACCCCCACCAGCCAGATCGTGGGCGTGCAGACCGTCATGAACGTGCTCCACGACACGCCCGACGAGAAGTACAAGATGATCACCGACCAGGTGAAGGCGCTCTGCTACGGCCTGTATGGAAAGACGCCGGCCGAGGTCAACCCGGAAGTCCAGAAAAAGGCCCTCAAGGGCTACGAACGCGGCGAGGAGCCCATCACCGTGCGGCCCGGCGCCATCCTTTCGCCCGAGATGGAAAAGGCCAAGGAGGAAACCAAGGGCCTGGCCAAGGACATTGACGACGTCATCCTCTATGCCCAGTACCCGGTCACGGGCAAGAAGTTCCTGCGCATCAAGTACGGCCTGGACCCCGTGCCCGACGACATGTTGCCCCGCACCATGGAGCAGGTGAAGGCCGAGGAGGAGCTCATCAAGAAGGCCAAGGCCGGCAAGCTCTGCGAAAAGCCCGTCAAGGCAGCCCCGGCCAAGGGCGAAGCGCTGCGTACCTTCAACGTGTTCGTGGACGGCGAGTACTTCGAGGTGGAGGTAGAGGAGCAGGGAGGCGCTCCCGTGGCCATGTCCGTCAAGCCCGCCGCGCCCAGGCCTGCGGCCGCAGCAAAACCCGCCGCGCCCGCTCCCAAGGCCGCGGCCCCGGCTCCCCAGGCCGCCCCCGTGGACGGCACTCCCGTCACGGCGCCCATGCCCGGCATGATCGTCTCCATCGAAAAGAAGGTGGGCGAAGCCGTCAAGGCGGGAGAGGCCGTGCTCATCCTGGAAGCCATGAAGATGCAGAACCAGATCCCCGCCCCGGCCGACGGCAAGGTGGTGGCCGTGAACTTCGGCCCCGGCGACAAGGTGGCCAAGGGCGACGTTCTCTGCGTCATAGGATAAAGAAAAAGGAAAAAGGATAAAAAGATACGCGGGGCAGCGGGGAAAACCGCTTTTGAAAAAGCGGCTTTTCCCCCCTCCCCCGCACCCCCTTCCCCCCTTTCCGCAAAACTTTTCGTCACTTGGGGTCGGGGGGCTCTGAAGTAGGTTGGCGCCAAGAAGCCCGGCTGCAACACGGCCCATTGCCAATACTCCGGATTCCGGGCTTCGCGGCCCAACCTTCATTCCACCCGCCGACCTGATGGAGGGTTTCCCCCCTTCAGGAAAAGGGGGGTGGGGGGATTTAAAAAGGCAGCCCGGGTCGGGCGCGGCCACAGCAGGCCGCGGACCCGGCAAAGGCACCATTCATCATTTTGCTGGAGCGTATGCCATGAAAATACACGAGTACCAGGCCAAGGAGATGTTCGCGGCCTATAACGTTCCCGTGCCCCGCGGCTCCGTGGCTTTCGACGTGGAAGCGGCCGAGAACGTGGCCCGCGAGCTGGGCGTCATGCCTGTCGTGGTCAAGGCCCAGATTCATGCCGGCGGCCGCGGCAAGGGCGGCGGCGTCAAGGTCTGCCGCAGCATGGAAGATGTCCGGACGGCGGCGGACGCCATCCTGGGCATGACGCTGGTCACCCACCAGACCGGCCCGGAAGGCAAGAAGGTGAACAAGCTCCTGGTGGAGGAGGGCCTGCCCATCGCCCGGGAGCTCTACTTCTCCGTGCTGCCGGACCGGGCCACCGCCACCGTGGTGCTCATGGCTTCCGCCGCGGGCGGAATGGACATCGAGGAGGTGGCGGCCAAGAGCCCGGAGAAGATCGTCAAGGTCTCCGTGGACCCGCTGGCCGGCATCTCCGGCTACCACTGCCGGAAGCTGGCCTACGCCCTGGACCTCCCCGCGGCCGCAGTCCGGCCCTTCTCCGCGATGGTCACGAGCCTGTTCAAGCTCTTCTGCGAAAAGGACTGCTCGTTGGTGGAGATCAACCCCCTCATCCTCACCACCGACGATAAGGTCATCGCCCTGGACGCCAAGATGGCCTTCGACGACAACGCCATCTACCGCCACAAGGACGTCCTGGAGTACCGCGACCTGGAAGAGGAGGACCCCCTGGAGGTGGAAGCCTCCAAGTACAACTTAAACTACATCAAGATGGACGGGAACGTCGGCAACATGGTGAACGGCGCGGGCCTGGCCATGGCCACCATGGACATCATCAAGCAGGCAGGGGCCGAGCCCGCCAACTTCCTGGACGTGGGCGGCGGCGCCAACGCCGAGATGGTGGAGAACGGCTTCCGCATCATCTTGTCCGACAAAAACGTGAAAGGCATCCTCATCAACATCTTCGGCGGCATCCTGCGCTGCGACGTCCTGGCCCAGGGCGTGGTCGAGGCGGCCAGGAAGGTGGGCTTGGCCGTCCCCGTGGTGGTGCGCATGGAAGGCACCAACGTGGACCTGGGCCGCAAGATCCTGGCGGAGTCCGGGCTCAATCTCGTGAGCGCAAAAGACCTCGCGGATGCGGCCGGCAAAGTCGCTGAAATAGTCAAATAGCGGCAGGCAAACGCCGCATAAACATACAAAGGTGCCTCCATGAGCATATTCGTAAACAAAACTACCAAGGTCCTGGTCCAGGGTA
Source organism: Thermodesulfobacteriota bacterium (assembly GCA_040753055.1). Classification (GTDB taxonomy): domain Bacteria; phylum Desulfobacterota; class Desulfobacteria; order Desulfobacterales; family Desulfatibacillaceae; genus JBFMHL01. The sequence goes on from JBFMHL010000002.1 coordinate 12,869, forward strand.
TCACCGGCCGGGAAGGCCAGTTCCACACCCGGGCGTGCATCGCCTACGGCACCAACGTGGTGGCCGGCGTCACGCCCGGAAAGGGCGGCCAGAAGATGGACGAGGTCCCGGTCTTCAACACCGTGGCGGAAGCCGCCGCCCGAACCGGCGCCAACTGCTCGATGATCTTCGTTCCGCCCCCCTTCGCCGCCGATGCCATCATGGAATGCATTGACGCAAAGATCCCCCTGGTCGTAGCCATCACCGAGGGCATTCCGGTGCTGGACATGATGCGGGTCAAGAACTTCCTGAAAGGGAAAAAGACCCGCTTGATCGGCCCCAACTGCCCGGGCATCATCACCCCCGGCGAGTGCAAGGTGGGCATCATGCCCGGCGTCATCCACAAGCCGGGCGGCCCCATCGGCGTGGTCTCCCGCTCCGGCACCCTCACTTACGAGGTCGTGCACCAGCTAACCGGCCAGGGCATCGGCCAGACCACCTGCATCGGCATCGGCGGCGACCCGGTGAACGGCACCAACTTCATTGACTGCCTTACCGCCTTCAACGAGGACCCGGACACCAAGGGCATCGTCATGGTGGGCGAGATCGGGGGCTCCGCCGAAGAGGAAGCCGCCGACTTCGTGGCCAAAAACGTAAAAAAGCCCGTGGTGGGCTTCATCGCGGGCCTCACCGCGCCCCCGGGACGCCGCATGGGACACGCCGGGGCCATCATCTCCGGCTCCTCCGGCACCGCCGGCGCCAAGATCGAGGCCATGAAAAAGGCCGGCATCCACGTCTGCGAAGACCTGGGCAGCTTCGGGAAGCTGTGCAAAAAAGTGTTCAACTGATTTTAACGGCAAACTGCACAAAGACTTTGGGGGGGGGGGGGGGGGGGGGGGGGGGGGGGGGGGGGGGGGGGGGGGGGGGGGGGGGGGGGGGGGGGGGGGGGGGGGGGGGGGGGGGGGGGG
>JBFMHL010000003.1:0-7171 GCA_040753055.1 Thermodesulfobacteriota bacterium
CGGTCCAGGCCGCCGTCGTGGACGAAGAGAAACCGCCCGGTCTGTTTCACTTCGCCCGGCCGCGTTTCGGCCTGGGCACTTCCTTCGAGATGCGGTCCGAAACCCGCTCCGGTCCTTACATCAACACCAAGGACTCCTCCCGCGAATTCCGGGAATGGCTCGAGCTGGAAGAAACCGGCTCGGTGTATGCCCCCGGCCTCTTCGCTTACACCCTGAACGTGCGCCCGGAGTGGGCCCAGCGCCTGGACAAGCACGAGGGCGATCCCAACCGGCCCGACAGCCCGGACAACGGCTATCAAAACCTCTTCCTGCCCAGATATCTTACGCGGCTCTCCTTTCTAAAAACCAAGCCCTACAACCTGACACTTTTCGCCAAACGCAGCGAAAACCCCATCACCAGCGCGTTCACGGGCATCACCGATACCCGGACCGATTCCTACGGCGCGGACGTAAACTATGAAAACTCGTTCTTCCCGGCCGCGTTCAACTACTGGCACTCGGACGTTACCCAGGAAGGATTCTACGACTCGCGGGAGGTGGGCGACGACCTGGTGCTCAATCTGACGCGCAGGAGGGCGGGGAACTCCACCACCATCCGCGGGGCTTACAGGGACAAGACCCGGACCGCCAACGGCAACGAGACCAACGTGACTTCGGCCTCGGGCAACATCTGGAACAGCCGCGATTTTTCCACCAACGAAAAGTACATGCTCATCTCGGGCCTGAACTTTCAAAAGACCGATACGGACACCCTGCGCTCCACCTTCCTCAACTGGTCCGAAAACTTCATTGCGCGCCATTCTGAGGAGTGGGAAAGCCGTTACTGGCTGCGCCACGACGAGAACCGCTACGAGGGCTTCGACCGAAACTCCAACTCCCTGGAGGCCCAGCTCAAAAACGTCTTCCGGAAGAAGCTCACCACCACCCTCTCGGGAAAGGGGCAGTACGACAACTTCACCGACGGCTCGGAAAAGAGCTTCGGAGGGAAGCTGGACTTTGACTACCGCACAGACATCCCCTGGGGAAGCTTCCGGGCGCTAGTATCCCACGGGTACACCCTCAAGTACCGCAACAACGTGGCCGCCCTGGTGCCCGTCACCGACCAGCTCACACTGACGCTCACCCAGTGGACCTTTTTGAGCCAGACGAACGTGGACCAGGCCAGCATAGCAGTCACCAACCTGAACGGCTCCATTGTTTACGTGAACGGCCTGGACTACAACGTGGACCGGGTGGGAGGCCTCACCCGAATCAACCGCACGCCCTTCGGCGGGATCGCCGACGGCCAGGCCGTCCTAGTGAGCTACCGCTTCGAGAGCAACCCTTCCTACGACGACGGCATCTTCTCCCAGCACTACGAGGCGGGGGTGAATCTGTGGAACCGCCTCTTTCTTTCCTACAGCTTCTATCGGCAGCAGGACGACGTTCTTTCCGGGACGCCCCCGGACACCCTCTCCAACCGGGTGTCCCAGGTCGTACGCCTGCGCTACGAGTGGGGCCCCTCCGACACCCAGCTCTCCTTCGAGGACACGGACGAGTCCTACGGCGTGTCCAGCACCACCTGGCGTGTGGACCAGGCCCTCCGCTTCCGCCTGAACGACTCCTTCTTCCTGCTCCTCTCCGGCTACTACGGAGACAGGGCCATCAAGGACCCCAAGGACGATGAAAAGTTCTACGGCTTCCGCTCCCGTGTGGAGTGGGCGCTGTTCGAAAACGGAAGATTCAGCCTGGAGGGATTCCTGGACAAAATCTCCGGCAGGTACGAGGACTCCACCAACCAGGGCCTACAGGCCGCCCTGGAAGTCTTCTCCGGCATCTGGAAAGGCAGGATCAACTATGCCTACGTGGACGAAGAGGATACCAAGGCTCTCGAGAGCCGCACCTACCAGACCCTGTATGTGGAGATCAGCCGCGACCTTTGGTAGGCGGGCTCTTTGTGTGCTGCTCATCCCCTTATGCATCGCCTGCGCGGCGGCGGGTTGCGGAACAACGAAAGCCGTGGGCCGGCCCGTTCCGGAAATGGTGTGGCCCGCGTCCCCGGAGACGCCGCGGATTCGCTACAGGGGATCGGTGGCCCGACCCGCGGACCTGGGGATGACGCGGAGCTTTTTGCAGAAAGCCTGGGACGCGCTGGCGGGAGGAGAAAAGGTTTCCCTGGGCTCGCCGTACGGGGTCCTGGCGGACCCGCAGGGGCGCCTTCTGGTGGCGGACACCAAGACGGGCCGCGTGCACGTGTTCGACACCGCGGAGAACAGGTACTTCTTCTTTCCGGGCAAGGAAAAGCCCCTGCCCTCCCCCATCGGCCTGGCCGAGGACGGAGAGCGGCTTTTTGTGAGCGACTCCCTAGCCGGTGTGGTTAAGGTTTACGACCGGACGGGGACGCACTTCCTAAAAGACCTGGGAAAGGATCTTCTCCAAAGGCCGACAGGGCTGGCGATAAGCAGACAAAAAAACGAACTCCTGGTGCTGGATACCCTGCAATCGGCGATTTTCCGCTTCTCCCTCGCCGACCTGTCTCCGGCGGGAAAGCTGGGCCAGGACGGCGCGGCGCCGGGAAGCCTGCATTTCCCCACCAACCTGTGGGTCACGCCCCGGGGAGATATCATCGTTTCCGACTCCCTGAACTTCCGCATCCAGGTCTTTTCCTCCGAAGGCCGGTTCCTCCGCACCTTCGGAGGGGCCGGAGACAGCCCGGGAAGCTTCGCACGGCCGCGCGGGGTGGCGGCGGACTCGGACGGCAACATCTACGTGGTGGACGCCCTGTTCGACAATGTCCAGATTTTCGACTCTCAAGGTCGGCTCCTCCTGGCTTTCGGTAGCCACGGGGACGGACCGGGGGAGTTCTGGCTTCCCAACGGGATCTTCATTGATCCTACGGACCGGATCTTCGTCTCCGACTCCTTCAATCACCGGGTCCAGGTGTTCCAGTACCTCAAAAGCCCGTAAGCATCGACGCCTTGCGGCGCGCCCAAGGCACGGGAGGGACATAACCATGAAACCAAAACTGATCCGCCTCGCGGCATTGGCCGTTGCCGCCTTTATTGCGGCCGGGCCCGGCGCCGCGCGCGCAGGCAGCATCGTCACCACCCGCCACAACCTGTCCGTGAGCGGACCGGGCGACATCAAAGCCGAAAGCGAAAGCCGCATCTGCATCTTCTGCCATACGCCCCACAAGGGCCGGACGGACGTCTCCTATCTCTGGAACCGGCGGGACTCCACCACCAGCTACACCATCTACCACTCCACCACCCTGGCCGGGCCCGCACCGGGACAACCAACGGGGGCCTCCAAGCTCTGCCTGTCCTGCCACGACGGCACCATCGCCCTGGGAGCGGTCACCTCCCGTACTACGGAGATCCCTTTCAGCGGCGGCATCCGCTTCATCCCCGCAGGCAGGGCCAGCCGCCTCTCCACGGACCTTTCGGACGACCACCCGGTGTCCCTGTACTACCAGTCCTCCTATGCCAGCGCGCCCTTCCGCTTCCGGCCCGAGGAGTCCTTTCCCCCGGAAGTCGCCCTGGACCCTTACGGCCGGCTGCAGTGCACCGCCTGCCACGATCCTCACGACGACGCCAACGGAAACTTCCTGGTAATGTCCAACCGATACTCCGACCTCTGCGTGGCCTGCCATGCGGAGCAGGGATGGGACGGCTCCTCCCACGCAACGTCCAGCGCCGCCTGGAACAGGGTCGCCCCCAACCCCTGGCCGGAATCGGAGTACGGTACGGTTGCGGAGAACGGATGCCAGAGCTGCCACACACCCCACGGGGCCGGAGGGAAGCAGCGGCTTTTGAAATATGCGTATGAGGAAGACAACTGCCTTACGTGCCACAACGGAAACGTGGCCACGGCCAACATCGGACGCCAGATCACCAAGCTCTACTCCCACTCGGTCCAGCGTTACACCGGCGTGCACGATCCCACGGAGAACTACGCCACGGGCTCCGTTCCCCGCCACGTGGAGTGCATGGACTGCCACAACGCCCACCAAGCCAATGCCAATCCGGGAGGGGCCCTGGCCGGAGTTGCGGGGCTTTCGGGGCCGGTGACCCAGCAAAACGTCCAGGACCTTTGCTACAAGTGCCACTCCGGGGCCAACAACGTGGCGGACTCCCTGCCCGTGACCCGGCAGCTGGACCAGCTGGACGTGAAGAAGCAGTTCGACCCGGCCAACCCCTCCTTCCATCCCGTGGGCTCGCCGGGCAAAAACCCGGACGTGCCCAGCCTCATCGCACCGCTCACCGCCAACAGCGTCATCACCTGCGGCGACTGCCACGCGAGCAACGAAACAGGGGCGCCCCCGGGGCCCCACGGCTCGGATTACCAGTTCATCCTTTCCAAAAACTACTCCATCCGGGACAACCAGTCGGAGAGCTCCTTCAACTACGAGCTCTGCTACAAGTGCCACAGCCGGAGCAGCATTCTGAGCGAAAGCGGAAGCTTCCGGTATCACCGCCGGCACATCGTGGAGGAAAGGACCGCCTGCTCCGCCTGCCACGCACCGCACGGCATCAGCGCGAGCCAGGGGAACTCCACCAACAACAGCCACCTCATCAACTTCGATCTGTCCGTGGTGCGGCCCAACTCCAGCGGGCAGCTCTACTTCGAGGACAGAGGAAGATTCCACGGGGCGTGCTACTTGAGCTGCCACGGCGATGGCCACCGGCCGGAAACCTATTGACGAGACAGGGGTTACAAAAACGGGCGGGGAACATCCAGGGCGCATGCTGCCGCCCGGGTTCCCCGCCCGAATTTCTTCTCCTCTAGCTTTCCAGCCTGCGCCGTGCCTTTTGCTTGGATCGGGAGAGAAAGCCCATATCGCCTCCGGCATCTCCGGCGGCCCCCTCCCCTTCCCCGGCGGCAGGTTTTTCCTGCGCATCCCCCTTTTTTCGGGGCTCCTTGCCGGCCTGCAGGCTGCCGGCGCTCTTCTTGCGGCCCGTCCTTTCGGGAAACAGGCCCGCTGCGGCAGCCGCGGCCTTCCCATAGAGCCGCTTGGCTCCTCGGGAAAGAACCGGGGCAATCTTTTGCCAAAGCCGGGAGAGAAAGCCGAAGCGCACTTCCGCCGCTTCCAGGAGCATCAAAATCAGCAAAAGGCCCAAGAGAGGCCCCGTGAGGGAAGTGAGCCGCTTGCCCGTGCGCTCCCGCGCAAGCACCTGCCGCAGGTCGTTCACGGAGCGGCCCCCGGTGAGCTCCGCCATGCGGGTGAGCGTCTTCTTCCCGTAATCCGGGTCCGCAGGGACCGAGAACTCCGGCGAGGCCTGCATGCTCATGGGTCCCAGGGCCAGTGCGGTCGCGCCCATCTCCACCACCCCGCGGTACATGCCCTCCTCCGCCAGCCGGACATCGGCCGCGAGAAGGTTCTCCCCTTCGAAGGAGAGGGGGACCGAGATCTCCCGCCCCGAAGGCGAAAAGATCCGGGCCCGTGCCATGCCCGCCCTGGCCCGGTTTTCATCGGAGACGGTGAGGGTGATCCGGGCCGCATTCCCTTCGTAGGAGACCCGCGCGTCAAAGCTTTCCTCCACCTTTCCGCTCATGAGCCAGAGCACCATGGAAAGCATGATGTCCGGGTACTGGGGCGCTCCGGCAAAGGAAAGGTCCGCGTCCAGGGCGAGAGCGGCGGCGCGGCCCAGGCCCCTCTGCCAGAAGGCCAGGACGGGGCTTGCGTCCTCGTTCTTCGTGATCAGCGCCACGTCCCCACCGGGCCTGGGGAACAAAAGGTTGTAGCCGAAGGTGTCGAAGCTTTTCCAGCCAAGCCCCGGAGCCAGCACGCGGGCGGCCGGCAGCGGGTCTACGGCCGTCTCCTCCTCCACATAGCGGTTCCGGGTGTAGGTGATGGTGTCAGCGGTGAAGAACTGGATCAGCTTGCCAGGATCCTCGGTAAAGTAGACGGTGCCGCCGCCCAGGGCCGCCACGTCCTTCAAAAACTCCGCGTCCACGTCCTTTTCCGTTCCCAGGCCCACCACGGAAACTGTGATGTTGGCGGCCTTGAAATCCCTGAGGAGCTGCTTGTAGTCCCCCGGCTCCTCCGCGTCCGCGGCATCGGCGAAGAGGAGAACGTGCTTGTTGCTCTGGGGGGCCTTGACCAGCTCGGCCCCGGCCGCCACCAGGCCCGTGTAGACGAATATCCCGCCGCCCATGCTCTCGATGGAAAGAACGTCGCGAACGATCTCGGACGTATTCTCCGCCGGCCCCTGGGGAACGATCACGTGGGCCATGGAGTCCGTGGCCACCACCGAAACCGAGTCCGCGGAGCTCAACAAGCGGATGCACTCCGCTGCTGCCTGGTCGGCCAGCTCCATCTTGGTGCGGCCCGAAGGGGTCTTGATGGCCATACTGCCGGAGCGGTCCAGCACCAGCGAAAGGGCGGTGCGGATCTTCTTCTTGCCGCTACGGTCCTCCAGGCTCACGGGAAGCACTTGGGAAAGCGAAGTGGCGTAGTAGCCGCCCGCGCCAAAGGAGCGGTTTCCGCCGCAAACCAGGAGGCCTCCCCCGGCCTGCTCAACGAAGCGGGAAAGTGCGGAAATCTGGGAAAGGGAAAGCGAGAGCACCGGGACGTTTTCCAGGATCACGGCCCTGTAGGCCGCCAGCCGGGCCTCGTCCATGCGGAAGTCGCCGATGGAGACCACATGCAGCTTTTGCCCTCCCGCGGAAAGGACCCGCGTGAGGTTGTCGGGCATGCCCGTGCTGTTGACCACGAGAACCAGCCGCTCGCCCAGGACCGACACGTAGGTCTCGGCCGCATTGTCCTCGGTTACGGGTTCGGCTATCCCTTCGGGGCCCTTCACCTCCAGGCGGAAGGAGAAGATTCCGGAGCTGCCCGCCGCGTCGGAGAAGCGCAGGAGGTTCTCCCCGGCGTGAAAGGTGTAGGGCCGCCAGCCGCCGCTCTCGTCCCCGGCCGTACGGCCGTTGCGCACCAGGCGGACAAAGCCCTCCGCATCGTGGGTGGCCCGCACCCGGAACAGCACCGAGAAGGGCTCGTTCTGCACTACCTTGTCCGGGGCGCGCGCCGAGACCACCGATAGGTTGAAGCCCGGAGCGGCCGAAAGCTCCCGGAAGTCTATCCGCACGCGCGATTGGCGGGCGGCCAGGGCCTCGGGAAGCGGGTCCCGGGCTGTGTAGCGCCCGTCGGAAAGCACCAATATCCGGCCGTTCCCTTCCCCGGACACCCGGG
>JBFMHL010000004.1:0-3008 GCA_040753055.1 Thermodesulfobacteriota bacterium
AAAAGCCTCGGGGCAGGATCCCCGGCGTTTCAACGAGTAATCGCCCTGTAGATGCGGGGGAGCTTTTCGGGGAGCTCGGAGGCGTCGCGGATCACGGTGCGGTGCACGTCGCGGTAGATCTCGTCAATCCTTGCCGCGTCGGAGAGGTTTACGGTAATGGCGTGGATATGGATATTCCGGGCCCGCGCCTCGGCCAGCGCCTTGCGGGTGTCCTCCACGGCGTAGTCGGCCTTGTATTCCAGGTCGTTGGGAAAACCATCGGACAGAATGATCAGCACCTTCACTCGTCCCGGCGCCTTGCCCATGCGATGGACGGCATGGCGCAGGGCGGCGCCCATGCGCGTGTTCCGCATGGGGGAAAGCTCTCCGATGCGGCCTCGCACCTCCGGGCTCATGGGCTCGGCAAAGTTCTTCACCACAACGTAGTCCACCCGCAGCCTTCCCGCACCGGAAAAGCCCGCCACGGAAAAATCGTCCCCCACCGTGGACAATGCCTCGCAAAAAAGGACCATGGCCTGCTTTTCCACGGTGAGCACGCTCTTGTCCGTTCCCGGAACCAGGTTGGCGGTGGAGCGGGAGAGATCCGTCAGGAGCAGGGCCGAAACATCGCGTACCTGCTTGACCCGTTTTACGTAAATGCGCTCCGAGGGGTATCGGCCGGACCGGAGATCCACGGCCAAATCTATGAGAGCGCGGTGGTCGAAGTCCTCGCCCTCCACGTGGCGGCGAAGGCGCTTGATGCCTTCGGGCCGCAGGATCTCGAAGCTCTTCCGGATACGGGAGACGAGCCCTGGAAAGGATTCGAGCACCGATGCGTAGAATTCTTCCGGACCTCTGGCAGCCAGTGTTTCCGTGAGGCGGCAATGGGCCGGGAGGAAGTCCGCCACGGTCTTGTTGTACTCGCGGTACCAGAATACCGAGGCGCCCGGAGGAGGCGGAATGTCCTCCGGGGAGAGGGCCTGCTCCCTTTCCAGGAGGGCCGCGATATCGCGGGAGTCGCTTGCCGTGTCCGGCTCTCCCATCAGCTCCGCAGCCGACCGGCTGGCTTCCCGGATCTCCTCGCTCCGTAACAAACCATCAGATTTGGCCATCATGGTGGCGACGTCCGCCAGGAACACGGGAACTCCGGCCTTGCGGAGGAGCGACACCAGCTTTTCGGCGCGGTCGAAAAAAGGCGCGGTTCGGGCGGACCATAGGGCAGGGGAGACGGCCCGGCCGAAAGGGAGCAGGCCGAAGGCCGCATCCGGCAAGAGGTCCGACAGCAAGAGGGCGCGTTCCCCCAGCGATTCGGCCCACTGGCCGTAAACCGAGCGGGCGGCGGCGGCGCTTGCCTCGGGAAGCGCCGAGCCGGAAACGAGATCATCAAAGGCGCGGAAGCCGGCCAGTTCCAGGGGGCCGGAAGGCTTTCTTGCACCGAAGGCCAGCTTTCCATAAAACCAGGCAAGCGGCAGCAAATCCCCGGCCCGGCCTTCCTTGCGGGCGAGCTCTTTGCGGAAGAGCGGCACGCAGGCCTTCCATAGGCCCGGGTAACGGGTGGAGAGGATTTGGTTTACCCTCGCATGCTCGAAGGAAGTGAACAGCAAAAGGAAAAGTCCGGGCAGGGCGAAGCTGCGGCAAAATACTTCCAGGCCCTGGCAGTGCGGCATATTGGGGGGGGCAGGAAGGGGAATGCCTCTTCTGCGGCAGAGCAAGGCCGCCCGCTCTTGGTCAAAGGAGAAGCTTGCGCCCTCGAAGAGCCCGGCCTCCAGCTTGACCAGGGCCTTGATGCAGCGCAGGTTCTCTTCCCGCGTTTCGAAGCGGTCCACGAGATCGGGAAGATAGATGGTGTGGCCGTCCGACAGACAGAACATGTCCCCTCCGGGGACCGCAACGCCGGGAGCCCGCGGGATCTCTTTTGCGGAGAGGATCGGAACGGTCCGGTTCAGTCGCGCCCGAAGGTAGCGCGCCAGGCTTTCGGAAACGGCAGAGAGGCCGACTGCTTTCTGGAGAGCGAAAACCTTCTGGCGCGCAGCCTCCGAGGCAAGCGACAAGATGCGTTCGGCGGCCTCCTTTTTTTGAGGAAGCCCGGAGAGGGCTTGGTCCACGAAACGATCCAGGTCCGCAGCGGAAAGAAGGCTCAGGCCCCGGAAGACCCCTTCGAAAAAGGGCTCCAGCAGCTTTTCATCGGCGCGGGCCACGCGGTCTGCCACGGAAAGCAGGCGCGCCCGGCTTGTATCGGCCATTTTCCTGCTGGCTTCCGGGATGATCTGGGAGAAGGCCAGGGCCTGGTGGTAGGAAAGGGGCCTAACGTAAGCGGCTGCACAGAGCAGGGCAAGCCGTCGGGCGGCGTCGTCCTGGCCGTATGAGAGCAGGCGGAGCCATTCCGCGGTGCAGAGCTTGAGAGTGTGGGTGCCGTGGCGTGCCATCACCCGCAGGGCCCGGAGAAAGGAGGCGCGGAGCCCGGGGGCCTTCATGGCGGGAGAAAGCCCCCTTGCCACGGCCGTGCCCAGGGTGGTGCCTTCGGCCGCCGCGTTGCGTACCAGCCGGCAGTATACCTGCAAATGCCTCTGGTTCGGCCCGGAGGCAAGGCGCACCATGCCTTCCACATAGGCCCGGCCGAACGCCGGTTCGCAGCTCAGGCCCAGTTCCGCTTCATTTTTGATCAGGACAAGCGTTTGCTCAGGAAGGGTCGGAAGATTTTGGAGCCCGCGCAGAAAGAGCCCCGCTTCCACGTCCAGGGACGCGATTTCCTGCGACAGGGCAATGACTCGGAAATCTGGTTCCATGACGAGAGGCTGTCCAAAAAGAAGAAAGAAAGCCATCGGGCGGGGGAGGCGAAAATTCCGTGGGATATACCGGGCTTTTTCCCTCCCCAGCACCCCCTCTCCCTTTTCCGCAAAACTTTGGGGATTGTAAAGGAACTCCCACTAGCTTAGGGTGGGGGTATGAACATAAAATTCTTCGAACGCGTTGTAAAAACTGATTATTCTGCAACGATGTTTTTTGCCAGTCGATGTTGGAAAAACTAT
>JBFMHL010000005.1:0-16836 GCA_040753055.1 Thermodesulfobacteriota bacterium
GCCTTTGTTTTCAATCTTTTGTATTTCAAAGGAGTTTCCCATGCATTTCGAGCTATCCAAAGAGCATGAGATGTTGCGGCGGGCGGTGCGGGAGTTTGCGCAAAAGAAGATCGCCCCTTTTGCCGACGAGTGGGACAAGGCCCATTATCTGCCGGTGAAGGAGGTGTTGCGGCCCATGGCCGAGCTGGGGTTTTTCGGCGCGGTCATTCCCGAGGAGTATGGCGGGGACAACATGGGCTGGTTGGCCGCCAGCATCATCACGGAGGAGGTGGCTCGGGCGTCCAGCTCGCTCAGGGTGCAGGTGAACCTGCTGATGATCGGCTGCGCGTTCGTGATTGTGCGCTACGGGACCGAGGAGGCGAAGCGCAAGTACGTGCCCAAGCTGTGCTCGGCGGAGTACCTGGGCGGGTTTGCGATAACGGAGCCCAACGCCGGGTCGGACGTGATGGCCATCGAAACGGTGGCCGAGGACAAGGGCGACCATTTCGTGCTGAACGGGCAGAAGACGTGGATCAGTAACGCCAACCAGGCGGACGTGGTGATCGTCTACTGTTACACGGACAAGGCGAAACGGGGCAAGGGGCTTTCGGCGTTCGTGGTGGAGCCCAAAAAGATGAACGGGGTGACGACCACGGACCTGGACAAGCTGGGGAGCCACTCGTCGCCCACGGGCGAGCTTTTTTTCAAGGACACGAAGGTGCCCAAGGAGAACCTGCTGGGCAATGCCGGAGACGGGGCCAGGATCGTGTTCACGTCGTTGGGGAACACGCGGCTGTCCGCGGCGGCGGGGGCCGTGGGGTGCGCCCAGGCCTGCCTGGACATTGCGGTCAAGTATGCAAACGAGCGGGTCCAGTTCGGCGAGCCGGTGGGCAAGTTCCAGATGAACCAGGACCTGATCGCCCAGATGGCGGTGGATATTGACGCGGCGCGGCTGCTGGTCTACCGGGCCGCGTGGCAGAAGGACCAGGGCAGGTTGGAGAACGGCTACGAGGTGGCGCAGGCCAAGTACTTCGCCGGGGAGGCGGCCATGAAGTGCGCCAACTACGCCATGCGCATCATGGGAGCCTATGGCTACTCCACCGAGTACCCGGTGGCCCGGTATTACCGGGACATCCCCACTTACGTGATCGTGGAGGGCTCGTCCAACGTCTGCAAGCAGATCATCGCCATGGACCAGCTGGGCTACCGCAAGGCCAGCAAGTAGAGGGCGTTTGTACGGGGGCCGGCGGGGCCGCCCGCCGGCTTGGCGCCAGCGGCGCCGCGGGCAAGCCGCACCGGATGGCCGCTCCTTTCCGCCTTGCTCCCGATCCCCGCAGTGCACATTTCTTTTGCAGCGATAGCCGGTTTTCCCTTGGAATATGGGATAAGAACTGGTAACTTTTGCCCCTCGAACGAAGCGGTCCCGTGTCGGCCACTCGTTTTCCCAAAGCCTGATTTTTCCCGAAGTCTAACAATCTCGGAATAGTCAACGGTTCGGCGCCGGCCCCTGCCTTTCGGGGGCTCCGGGGCGTTGAACCGGCCGTGAACGCCTGCGGCCCGCCGTGGTGTGGCCTGCCGGATCGGCTTTGCCGCTCCGTAGACCGCGGTGGCCCCCACCGTAAAGGAGGATATGCGTATGGCCCAGAGTGAGAAGAAGATGACCGTGTTTACCATTGCCATGATGACCGCGGCCGCGGTCATGAGCCTCCGGGGGCTCCCCCTGATGGCCAAGGAAGGCCTGTCCATGGTTTTTTACATCCTTTTCTCCACCTTCCTGTTCCTGATTCCGGCTTCCCTGGTGGCCGCGGAGCTGGGCGGCGCCTTTTCCAAGGACGGCGGCGGAGTATATACCTGGGTCAAAGAGGCCTTCGGCTCCCGCTGGGGATTCACCGCCATCTGGCTCCAGTGGATCCAGAACGTGGTCTGGTACCCCACGGTCCTGGGCTTTGCCGCGGCGACGCTGGCTTACATCTTCATGGATCCCTCGCTGGCCAACAACGGCTTCTATACCGGAGTGGTGATCCTGGTGTGCTACTGGGGCTCCACCTTCCTGACGCTGGCCGGCTCGGACGTGGCCAGCAAGGTGACCAAGTATGGCTTCCTTGTGGGAACCGTGCTGCCCGGCGTCGTCATGATCCTGCTGGGGCTTTTGTGGGTGGTGCTGGGCAACCCCCTGCAGTTCATGGAATCGGCCACGGCTGCTGCCGGCCAACTTCCCCACGCCCGACTCTTTCCCCACATCACGGGGCTGGGCAGCATGGCCTTCCTTGCCGGCATCATCCTGCTCTTCGCCGGCGTGGAGGTGCACGCGGTGAACGCCAACGAGATGAAGGACCCGGCCAAGGAGTTCCCCGTGAGCCTGCTTCTGGCCGCCGTGGTCATCTTCGTCATCTTCACCCTGGGCTCGTTGGCCGTGGCGGCCATGATCCCGGCCAAGGACATCAGCCTGACCGCCGGGCTCATGCAGGCCTTCGAGCAGGCCTTCGACAAGTTCCACCTGGGCTTTCTGACGCCCATTATCGGGCTGCTCGTGGCTTTCGGGTGCATCGGCGGGGTCATGTCCTGGATCGGCGGGCCCAGCAAGGGACTGTTGGAAACAGCGAAGAACGGCGAGATCCCGCCGTTTCTGGCCAAGGTGAACAAGAAGGGCATGCAGGTGACCATCCTGATCATCCAGGGGATCATCGTTTCCCTCCTGGCCATGCTCTACTTCATCATGGACAACGTGAGTGTGGCCTTTTTCGTCCTCTCCGCCATGACCATCACCCTCTACCTGGTGATGTACATCCTCATGTACGCGGCCGCCATCAAGCTTCGCTACTCCCGGCCGGATCTCCCCCGCTCCTACAAGGTGCCGGGAGGCAACGCGGGCATGTGCGTGGTGGCGGGGGTGGGGCTTGTGGGCGTGTGCTTCTCGCTTCTGGTGGGCTTCTTCCCGCCTTCCAACCTGCCTGTGGGCAACCCCGCCCTTTACGTGGGCCTGGTGGCCGGCGGCATGATCGTTTTCATCGGGCTGCCGTTCATCATCCATGCGCTCAAAAAGCCCGAGTGGCAGCAGGGCGGAGGAAAGAAGTAGAGCCGGGGGAACCGGGGGCCGCTTCGGAGCAGGGAACAGGAAGAGAGACGTTCCCCGGGAAACAACGAGCAAAAAAAAGCATCGTTACCGATAACTGCTTATCATAGCAAAGAATAGTACAGGAGGACCCATGCCGTTACATGAAAAGAAAAAGGTGGCCGACGCCCTTTTGGACGACGTGTATGCATCCAGCGATCTGTCGGTGACCATGCCCAAGTATCGTTTTCCCGACTGCGAGCACGACCCCCGCCACGCCTACCAGGTGGTCCATGACGAGCTGATGCTGGACGGAAACAGCCGCCAGAACCTGGCCACCTTCTGCCAGACCTGGGTGGACCCGGAGATCCACCGGCTCATGGACGAGTGCGTGGACAAGAATATGATAGACAAGGACGAGTACCCCCAGACCGCCGAGCTGGAGTCCCGCTGCGTGCACATGATGGCGGACCTGTGGAACTCGCCCGAGGCGGCCAACACCGTGGGCTGCTCCACCACGGGCTCGTCCGAGGCGGTGATGCTGGGGGCGATGGCCATGAAGTGGCGGTGGCGCGAGAAGAGAAAGGCCCAGGGCAAGCCCGCGGACAAGCCCAACCTGGTGTGCGGGCCGGTGCAGATCTGCTGGCACAAGTTCTGCCGCTACTGGGACGTGGAGATCCGGGAGATCCCCATGGAGGGCGACCGGCTCATCATGACGCCCGAGACCGCGCTCAGGTACTGCGACGAGAATACCATCTGCGTGGCGCCCACCCTGGGCGTCACCTACACCTGCCAGTACGAGCCGGTGAAGGCCGTGTCCGACGCTCTGGACAAGCTCCAGGCCGATACCGGCCTGGATATCCCCATCCACGTGGACGGGGCCTCGGGCGGGTTCATCGCGCCCTTCTGCGACCCGGACCTGGTCTGGGACTTCCGGCTTCCGCGGGTCAAGTCCATCAACGCGTCGGGCCACAAGTTTGGGCTCGCGCCCTTGGGCGTGGGTTGGGTGGTATGGCGGGACCGGGCGGAGCTTCCCGAGGACCTGATTTTCTACGTGAACTACCTGGGCGGCAACATCCCCACCTTTGCGCTCAACTTCTCCCGCCCCGGCGGCCAGATCGTGGCCCAGTACTACAACTTCCTGCGCCTGGGGCGCGAGGGCTACAAAAAGATCCACGACGCCTGCTACTCCTCGGCCCGCTACCTGGGAGAGGAGCTGGAAAAGACGGGCGTGTTCAAGGTCCTGTACAACGGCCACGGCGGCATCCCTGGCCTGTTGTGGACGCTTGCGGACCCCGCCAACGCCGGATTCACCCTCTACGACCTCTCCGACAAGCTGCGGAGCCGCGGCTGGCAGGTGCCGGCTTACTCCATGCCCAAGGACCGCACGGACCTGGTGGTGATGCGGGTGCTCGCGCGCCACGGCTTCTCCCGCGATTTGGCCGACCTCCTGGTGGGCGACATGAAGCGCTGCCTGGATCATTTTTCCCGTAACCCGGTGACCAAACCCCTCACGGAGAAGGAAGCCGGCGGCTACAGCCACAGCGGCTCGCCCAAGCGATAGCGCGGGGCGAAAGGCTCGGACTGCGCGGTTTCCGGGGGAGCGTTCCGGCAGGAATGAATGCTTCCCCGGAAACGTTTCCATACCAGGCCGCGTGGGCGGCCGCAGCAGGCGAACGGCAAAAAAGGGGGAAGCATGGGCCGAGTTTCCATCGCCCCGGAACGGAAGAGGAAGCTGCGCGAGCTGGCGCGCTCCATGAACCGGCAGAACGAGATGCCCGTGCCGGCCATTACGCCGGTGGTGGAGCTTCTGGACTACAAGATCACGGACCAGGATCTGGACCGGCTGCTTTTGCTGGGGACCGACGCCCGGACCGTGGAGGAGATAGCCGCGGTGTGGGGCGTGGCGCCGGAGGAGGGGGCGGCTCTGGTGGAGAGCCTGGTGCGCCAGGGTTTTTTGTGGCCGGAGCAGGGCCGGACGCGCAACGCCCGTTTTGCCCTTACCGCCGTTGTCGTGGGCTGGCTGGAGTTCCAGCTCTGCTCGGGCCGGAAGACCGAAGAGAGCCACGAGTTCGCCCGCCGCCTGGAAAACCTGTTCGGCTTCATGAAAAAAGGCAATGTCTTTCCGTTACGCAATCTTTCCAACCTTGCCACCCGCGCCTTCATGAAGCCCTACCAGACCGTGGCGCCGGCCGGCCCGGCCGCGGCCACGGGCAGGACCGTGGAAGTGAACCGAAGCCTGGAAGCCGCTTCCCTGGCCGTTCCCGTGCACGACGCCTACGAGCTGGTGGACGCCCACGGCCAAAACGGCCAGGTGGCGGTGCTCCACTGCTTCTGCCGCCAATGGCGCAGGCTTATGGACGATCCCTGCCGCTTCGACCTCCCGGCCGAGTCGTGCATCGTGGTGGGCCCCATGGCCGAGGCGGTGGCGCGCTATGATTTCGGCAAAAAGATCGAAAAGAAGGACGCCCTGAAGCGTATGGAGGAGCTGGCCCGCGCCGGGGTGATCCACACGCTTTTCCACGAGAGGGACGACACGAGGCTCGCCAACGTGGCCGTGTGCAACTGCTGCTGGGACTGCTGCGGAATCTACGGTGGCTTCAACCGGGGGGCCCTGGCCCTGTACTTCAAGAGCCGCTATGTTGCGGGCATGGGAGATCCCGCTTCCTGCAAGGGCTGCAAGAAATGCGTGAAGCACTGCCCCACGGCGGCCATCGGAATCAAGGACAAGCTGGCCGAGATCGACATCTCGAAATGCATCGGCTGCGGCCAGTGCGCGCTGCAGTGCCCCACCAACAGCATCGTGCTGACCCCGTCGGTGCGGGACGTCATGGTGCCCATGACCAAGCGCTCCCAGGCGCGGATACAATAGGGGCTAGTGCAAAGGCAAAAGAAGACGATTTTGCGGGGCAGCGGGGAAAACCCCTTTTGAAAAAACCGGCTTTCTCCCTTCCCCCCGTGAAACCGGATGGCCGGCACCGGCGACGTAAGGGTTGATCCCTGATCGTAGCGTCCGCCGGGCCAGCTCCCGGCCTTTTCCCCATGCCGGGAGCCTCCCATGTCGAAAGCCGAACGCCGGGCCGTTGCCCGATTCGCCCTCACGCTGCCCGCCGTCCTGTCCGTATCGTCCCGAGGTGCGAGGCGGCGGACCCTCCATTTGAGCACCAGCGATGTCTCCAGCTCCGGGGCCTTCTTCGCCTGTGCCGCTCCCATGGAGCCGGGCACGAAAGTCCGGGTGAGCCTGCTTTTGCCGTCCCGGGAAGGGGGCGTCGCCACCCGGGTCAAGGTCTCGGGCTTCGTGGTGCGGGCAACCGGGTCCGGCATGGCCGTCCGGTTCACCAAGAGCTTCCGAATCAAGGCGTTGCCCTTTGCTTTCGGGGGGGCAAGGCCCATACCAGGCTGTGTTTTTAGCGAGTGACAAGGAGGCGAGGAAGAGACGACTCAGGCGTATGCGGTGATACCTCGAGGAGCTAAGGACGAAGTCAAGGCGGTTCATCGTTTCAATGCGGCTTGGTATCAGGCCTCCAGGAAGGGCCGGGCGATGAAGTAGAGGCCCAGGCCCATGACCAGGACTCCCGCGGCCCTGCGGAACCATTCTCCCGCAGCCTGGAACCGGGAGCTTGAAAGCGTCCGGCGGACCAGGGCGGCGCTGGACCCGGCCACGGCGATGGGCGTGCAGTGGCCCAGGCCGAAGGCCAGGATGTAGAAAAGGCCCGTGGCCACCTTCTGCTGGATGGAGATGACGGCCAGGATGGGGGCGATGAAGCCGAAGGTGCAGGACCCGGAGAGCACGCCGTAGGCAAGGCCCAGGATAAACGCCCCACCCATGCCCTTGACCCGCAGCCGGGCAAAGGGCCCGCTCGCTATGGAGCAGGCCTTCACCCCCAGCATGTCCAGGGCCACCCACAAGAGCACGGCCCCCACCAGGATGGTCCAGTAGGGGCTCACGTCGCCCAACATGCGCCCCAGGAGCGAGCAGACCACCCCTAAAGCAGCGATGGTGAGAAAAAGCCCGGCGGTGAAGGAAACCGCGTAGCGCGCCGCGTGGGAAAGCTCCAGGACCTTTTCCTGGCCCGCCACATAGCCCACGATGAGCGGGATGGAGGCCATGTGGCAGGGGGAGAGCAGCACGCTCACCATGCCCCAGGCGAAGCAGCCCAGGGCTGCGATGACGAGCCCTCCGGACATCCACTCGTTTATGGCGTAGAGGACCTCATCGGGCATCGGCGGCCCCTTTGGGCGGGGGCGCGCCCAGCTTCTCCAGCGTGGCCTTGATGGTCTTCTTGTCCATGAAGCCCATGTGCCGCGAAACTTCCTTGCCGTCTTTATCGTAAAAGATTTGGGTGGGTATTCCCCGGAGCCCGTACTTCTTGCCCTCGGCCGGGTTCTCCCACACGTCAATGAAGAGGATGGACGCGAGCCCTTTGTACTCCTCGGCGAGCTCCTTGATGATGGGGGCCATCATCCTGCAGGGGATGCACTTGTGGGCGCCCAGGTCCAGCATGGTGACCATGCCCGGGGTGGGGGAGGCGGGCGGCGCCTGGGCCTCCGTGGCGGCCGCGCAGACAGGCAGAAGCAGGGCGAGGCATGCAAGCCATGCAAAGATTCGAAGGGACGGTCGCTTCATGGGCGTTTTCCTTTTGATGGGGAGGGCCGCAGGGCTAAGGCTTGCAGGCCACGTGGCAGACTCCGGTGGGGGTTTCCACGGCATAGGGAAAGTACTTCCTCTTGAACCATAGCGCCGCGTTCACCAGGGCGATGAGCGCCGGCACCTCCACCAGGGGGCCGATGACCGCGGCGAAGGCCTGGCCCGAGTCCAGCCCGAACACGGCCACGGAGACGGCTATGGCCAGCTCGAAGTTGTTGGACGCGGCGGTGAAGGACAGGGTGGCCGACTGCTCGTAGGTGGCCCGGGCTTTGAGGGACAAATAGAAGGAGGCGAAGAACATGACGCCGAAGTAAATGCACAGGGGCACGGCGATGCGCAGGACGTCCAGGGGCAGCTCGACGATATACTCTCCCTTGAGGGAGAACATCACCAGAATGGTGAACAAGAGGGCGATGAGGGTGATGGGGCTTATCTTGGGGATGAAGCCCTTCTCGTAGCGCTCCGCGCCCACGGTCTTAAGCCCGATGACGCGGGACGCCACCCCGGCGATGAAGGGGATGCCCAGGTAGACGAACACGCTCCGGGCGATCTGGCCCATGGAGATGTCCACCTCCATGCCGGAAAGGCCGATCCAGCGGGGCGCGATGGTGATGAAGAACCAGGCGTAGACCGAGAAGAACAGCACCTGGAAGATGGAGTTGAAGGCAACCAGTCCGGCGCAGTACTCCCGGTCGCCGGAGGCCAGGTCGTTCCAGACGATGACCATGGCGATGCACCGGGCGAGCCCGATCATGATGAGCCCCACCATGTACTCCTGGCGGCCCGACAGAAAGGCCACGGCCAGCAGGAACATGAGCACCGGCCCGATGACCCAGTTCTGGATGAGGGAAAGGGCCAGGACCTTCACGTCCCGGAACACGAAGAGGAGCTTCTCGTACTTCACCTTGGCCAGCGGCGGGTACATCATGAGGATGAGGCCCGCGGCGATGGGGATGTTGGTGGTGCCCACGGAGAAGCGGTTGATGACGTCCTTTACCCCGGGAAAGAGGAATCCCGCCCCCACGCCGACGAACATGGCGAGAAAGATCCACAGGGTAAGAAAACGATCCAGAAAGGAAAGCCTTCCGGCCACCGAGTCCGGCATTCCATATCTCCCTTGCATGCGAATGGTTACGGCTTCGGTCAGGCTTCCAGGTCAAAGCCGGACAGGTACGTTTCCAGGGTTTCCCGGCCTTCCGGGGAAAGCTCGGGGCAGGAGTCCGTCCATCCGCCGCCGTCGCGGATGAGCGCCGCGAAGGCCATGCAGGTGGGTTGGCCGCACTTCCTGCAGTTGGTTTTGGGCAAGAGCTTCAAGATCGAAAGGAGCGCGGGCCGCTCCCTGCCCGTGGTGCAGGGGGTGATGGAGGCCCGGTTCTCCCAGGCGTCGTTGATCTCCCGCACGAGCCAGGCAAGCACCCGGTCCGCCTCGGCCTCGCCGCTCAGGGCATTGATGGCGATCTCGCCGGCCCCCACCTTGATGATGCGGCCCCGGTGATGGAACATGACCTGGGGCGGGTCTTCGTAGTACTCGAAGCCGCCCAGCACCGCGTTCAGATAGGGCAGGGCCTCCGAGACATCCTGGTCAAGCTTGGCCACGCAGTGCACGGACTCGAATGAAGGGTTGCACTCCGGGCGGAAGATCTCTTTCGTGTACCCCGACAGCAGCATGGCTCCTCCCTTCCCCGCAGAATATTCCCTCTGTCGGCGGCTACGATATCCAGGCCTTGATTTCGTCCTTCTTGGGCACGCGGCCGGAGCACTTCACGGTCCCGTCCACCACCACCGCCGGGGTGGCGAAGACGCCGAAGCCCGCGATCTCCATCATGTCCGTGACCTTGGCCACGGTTGCCTGCGCGCCGCAGTCCTTCACCGCCTCGTTCACCAGCTCGATCGTCTTCTTGCACTTGGCGCATCCCGGGCCCAACACTTTGATCTCCATGAAACGCTCCTTGGGTTTGAAACCATCCATTACCAGCCTTTAGGCCTGGTTAAAAAGTTTTGCGGAAAAGGGGGTCGGGGTGCGGGGAGGGGAAAAAACCTTTCTTTGCAAAAGGGGTTTTCTCCCCTTTCCCGTAAAATGCCTTTCTTTTCTACTTTTAAAACAGCCCCTTGTCAGAACAAAAAGTTGAAAACATAGCCCACGATCAGGATCCCGGCGGCCACCACGCTGATGAATACGGCGATGAGCCTGGGCTTTAATACCTTGCGCAGGATGATCATCTCCGGCAGCGACAGGGCGATGACCGACATCATGAAGGCCAGCACGGTTCCCAGGGCCGCGCCCTTGCCCAAAAGCGCCTGGACGATGGGGATGATGCCCGCGGCATTGGAGTACATGGGAATGCCGATGATCACGGACAAAGGCACGGACCACCATGCGCCCTTGCCCATGAAGGAGGCCATGAATCCTTCGGGGACGTAGCCGTGGATGCCTGCGCCCACCGCGATGCCGGCCATCACGTAGGGCCAGACCTTGCCCACGATGTCGCGGACGGCATCCAGGCCGTACTGGAAGCGCCCGGCCCAGTTTTTGGGGCCGTCCTCGCCTGCGATGGCTCCCGCTTGGATCTTGAAGACCCAGTCCTCCAGGTAGCGCTCCATCTTGAGCCGGCCTATGGTCCAGCCGGCCACGATGGCGATGAGGAGCCCGGTGCCCATGTAGATGGCGGCCACCTGCCAGCCGAAGAGGCCGTAGAGGAGCACCAGGGCGATCTCGTTCACCAGGGGGGCGGAGATGAGGAAGGAGAACGTGACGCCCAGGGGAACGCCCGTGGTGACGAATCCCAGGAACAGGGGCACCGCCGAGCAGGAACAGAAAGGTGTGACGATGCCCAGGAGGGCCGCCAGGACGTTGCCCGCGGACTCGCGCTTGCCCACGAGGATGGCGCGGGTGCGCTCCGGAGTGAAGAAGGAGCGAACGATGCCGACGCCGAAGACCACCAGGGTGAGCAGCATGAGGACCTTGGGAGTTTCGTAGATGAAGAAGGAGACGGCGCTTGCCAGGTGGCCCTCCGGGGAAAAGCCCGTCAATCCGGCCAGGGCTCTGGTGGAAAAGACCGAGAAGCGCAGGAGGTTCGTGTAGAGAAGCCACCAGGCGGCCAGCAGGAGAAGGCCCAGACCCAGGTAGGCGGCCAGGGAGGTCTTGGATGCGGCAAGGGGGGCGGCGGAGCAGGCGCAGGGCGTTTCAGGGCCGCATGATGCTTTTTCGTTCATCGGGTTCACTTTCTTCTTCCTTCTTCCGGGCGGGCGCCTCGGGCCGTATCGAAGCGGGGCGCACCGCCGTTTCAGCACTGCCTGCCGCAGATTTCCTCCCGGCGGATCCGGGGCAGGGCCTTTTTGAGGGCCTCGATCTCCGGGTCGGAGGCAATGAGCGCCAAAACGCTGTCCAGGAGAGCTGCGGACGGCTCCGAAAGGCGCGCGCGATCCAGGGCGTAGTTCACCCACAGGCCTTCCTTGCGCGAAAAGACGAGCCCCGCGTCCTCCATGACCCTCAGGTGTTTGCTCACGGTGGACTGGGACAGGCCCAGGGCTGCGGTCACTTCGCAGACGCACATCTCCCGTTCGTTGAGCATGGCCACGATCTTGGCCCGGTTCCCGTCCGCCAGGGCTTTTAAAAGCTTTACGGTTGCCTTCATGGGTCTTGTTCCCGCATGGTTAGAATCTTATATATCGCTAATTGGCAATATAGCGTTCCATTTTCCTCCTGTCAAGACAGTCTCGATCCGGCTTTGTTGCGCGGGAAAAGCCCTTTGTTGACGAAGCACGGCGATACCCTTATATTCGGTGGGTTGAAAATCGCTTTTCATGGAGAAGAAAATGCCCATCTACGAGTTTCATTGCGACCGCTGCAACAAGGATTTCGAGTGCCTGCTCATCGGCTCGGACAAGCCCAAATGCCCCGACTGCAACACCGGCGAGGTCCATCGGCTCATGTCCGCCTGCGGGTTCGTCAGCAAAGGACAGGCCGGCACCACGGTCAAACGGACGGCGGCCACCTCCGGTTGCTCGGGTTGCTCCTCAGGATCCTGCTCGAGCTGCGGCCACTGATGGCGAGCCCGCGCACACTCAAGATCGGCACCCGCGGCAGCCCCCTGGCCCTCTGGCAGGCCAAGCACGTGGCGGAACGGCTTGCAGCCCTCTTCCCAGGCGTGGCTTCGGAGCTTTGCATCATCAAGACCAAGGGCGACAAGATCCTGGACACGCCGCTCGCCCAGGTGGGCGGCAAAGGCCTGTTCATAAAGGAGATCGAGGACGCCCTCTTGTCCGGCCGCGCTGACCTGGCCGTGCACAGCATGAAGGACGTGCCGGGCGAAATTCCCCAAGGCCTCACGATTGCCGCGGTCCCCGAGCGGGAGGACCCCCGCGATGCCATATTGTGCCGCAACGCCGAAGGCCTCGCCGACCTTCCCCGAGGCGCTCGGGTGGGGACCAGCAGCCTGCGCCGCGCAGCCCAGCTCCTGGCCCTGCGGCCGGATCTCGTGATCGAGCCCCTGCGGGGAAACGTGGGCACGCGCCTGACCCGCCTGGACGAAGGCAGGTTCGACGCCATCGTGCTGGCGGCCGCGGGCGTGAAGCGACTGGGGCTGGCCCACCGCGTCACCCAGTTCCTGGCTTCAGAGCAGATCGTCCCCGCTGTGGGCCAGGGCGCCCTGGCCATCGAGATCCGCGAAGACGATCCCTTCACCGCTCCCATGGCCCAAGCCCTGCACCACCCGGACACCGGCGACGCCGTTGCGGCCGAGCGAGCCTTCCTTTCCCGCATCGGCGGGTCCTGCCAGATCCCCGTGGCGGCCCACGCCACGCTGTCCGGAGACAAGCTCTTCCTTACGGCGCTTATCGCGGACCTCTCGGGGGCGCCCCTTCTGCGGGACTCCGTGAAGGGCGCGCGAAAAGATGCCGGGGCCCTGGGAGAGGACCTGGCCCAAAGGCTCATGGACCGTGGTGGCCGGGAAATCTTAGATAAGATATTAAATCCTTAAGCCCCCTTTCCGGAGGCGGACAAGCGGAAGCATTCTATGGCGGGTAAGGTGATACTGGTGGGAGCGGGGCCCGGAGATCCGGGCCTCATAACGGTCCGGGGCCTTTCCTGGCTCGCCACGGCCGACGTGGTGGTCTACGACTACCTGGCCGCGCCCGAGCTTCTGGCCCAGGCAAAGCCGGGCGCCAAGCTCGTCTACGTGGGCAAGAAGGGCGGCGACCACACGCTTCCCCAGGAGGGCATCAACCGGCTCATCGTGAACGAGGCCAAGGCCGGCGCCCTGGTGGTGCGCTTGAAAGGCGGCGATCCCTTCATCTTCGGCCGCGGGGGCGAGGAGGCCGAGGAGCTGGTGGAGGCGGGCATCGAGTTCGAGGTGGTCCCCGGCGTCAGCTCGGCCATCGCCGCGCCGGCCTATGCTGGCATACCCCTCACCCACCGGGCCCACACCACCTCGGTCGCCTTCGTGACCGGGCACGAGGAAGCGGGCAAGGAAACCTCGGGCATCGCCTGGGACCACCTGGCCACCGGCATCGGCACCCTGGTCTTTTTGATGGGGGTGAAAAATCTGCCGGACATCTGCGCCGAGCTTGTGAAGAACGGCCGTAGAGCCGACACGCCGGCCGCCCTGGTGCGCTGGGGCACCCGTCCCGAGCAGCAGACCGTGACCGGAACGCTGGGCGATATCGTGGCCAAGGCGCGGAAGGCCAAGATCAAACCGCCCGCCGTGTTCGTGGTGGGAACCGTGGTATCGCTGCGATCCAGCCTCAACTGGTTCGAGAACCGGCCGCTCTTCGGAAGGAAGATTCTGGTGACCCGCTCCCGGGCCCAGGCCAGCGCCCTGGTGGATCAGCTGGGCGAGCTGGGCGCCTCCTGCGTGGAGGCCCCCTCCATCGAGATCACCCCGCCCTCGGACTACGGGCCCATGGACCGGGCCATCGAAAACCTGGGGGAGTTCGACTGGGTGGCGTTCACCAGCGCAAACGGCGTGGAAAGCTTCTTCCGCAGGCTCTTTTCCAAGGGAAAGGATGCACGCGCCCTGGGAGCCGCCCGCATCGCGGCCATCGGCCCTGCAACTGCGGAAAAGATCCGCGAGTTCGGCCTGTTGACCGACCTCATCCCCGAGGCCTACCAGGCCGAGTCCGTGGCCGAGGCCTTCTCCCGCCAGCCCATGACCGGCAAGAAGGTTCTCCTGGCCCGCGCTGCCAAGGCCCGCACCGTCATCCCGGACGAGCTGTCCAAGATGGGAGCCCACGTGACCGAGGTGACCGCCTACGAAACCATGCCCTCGCCCTTTGACGGAGCAGCTCTGGCCCAACGGATGATGGCCGGGGAGATTGACATGGTGACCTTCACTTCGTCCAGTACCGTGGAGAACTTCGTGGCGGCCATACCTCCGGATATGCTGGGGCCCGCCATGGAAAAGACCACGGCCGCCGCCATCGGCCCGATTACTGCCAAGACCGCGGAAAAGCTGGGAATCAAACCCGCCGTGGTCTCTCGCGAGTTCACCATCCCCGGCTTGGTCGCGGCTATCCGCAGCTTTTATGGAACAGACAAGCGGTAAAGGAAGAAGGATTGCGCGGGGGAGGGGGGAAACCGCCCTGGAAAAGCGGGATTCTCCGTTTCCCCCGAAAAACCCTCTTCATTTTTAAATAAGTCCTGAATAGCCCGCATCGTAAATACACGTTCATGGTTCCCGGCATTGCCGTCCCTTTTTCCCAAGCTCCGGAGGAGAATCATGCCCGAAATCCATAAGAGCGCCTATGTCGCCGCTACCGCCTTTGTCTCGGGAAACGTCACCGTGGGCTCCGACTCCTCCCTCTGGCCCGGAGCCTCGCTCCGCGGCGACATGGGGCGCATCATCATCGGCGCGGGAACCAGCATCCAGGACAACTGCTCCCTCCACGAGCAGCCCGGCGGGTCGGTCATCGTGGGCGACATCTGCACCATCGGCCACGGCGCCGTGCTCCATGGCTGCACGGTGGGCAACTGCACCGTCATCGGCATGAACGCCACGGTGCTAGACGGGGCCGTCATCGGCAAGTGCTGCATCGTGGCGGCGGGCGCGGTTGTCCGCTCCGGCACCCGCGTCCCGGACAACTCCCTGGTGGTGGGCAATCCCGGCGAGATCAAGGAAGGCCGCGTCAAGGACCTCACCATGAACTGGTACGGAGCTCTCCTCTACATCGCCATGGCCCGCCGCTACCGTGACGGCATCCTGGACTGGCCCGCGGACAAGCTCATGGCCGAAGCCGAGGAGCTCAAAAAGCTCTACCCGCTCCCGGCCTGAACCCGAACACTCCAACTGCGAACCGACACCCCGCGATCCCGGGCCTGCAGATCCGCACCGTTCGGCTGGCAGGCCGTTTTTCGATCCGCCCCCCAAAGAAACAGCTTCCGGAGGCCCCCATGCACGCACGGCGCTTTTTCGGCTTATTTTTGCTCTTACCCGTTCTATTCCTGATCCTTCCCCGCCCGGCCTCGGCCGAGGAGCCGAAGACCATCCCGCCGCTTTTTCCCGTGGCCCTCAACCATACCTTCGAAAAGCCCAAGGAGTCCTTCGAGGAGGTGAAAAAGCTCCTCCTTACCAAGTACTACTCCGACAGCCTGACGGAAGAGGCCCTCTACTGGGCAGCCATCGAGGGCATGCTGCGCCACGTGAGCCCGCCGGACAACCCCGGCCTTTCCCAGATCTGGACCGCGGACCAGTACAAGGCCTTTGTGGACGCCCTGTCCGGAGCCCGGGTTTCCCTGGGGCTCCAGTGCTCCTTCAACCCCGCGGAGGGAAGCCTGACCGTCAGCTCCGTGGAGGACGGCTCGCCTTCCGCCGGAGTCCTGTTCCCCCTGGACCGCATCCTTCGCATTGACGACAAGCCCCTGAAAGGCCTGGATGTGGCAGCTGTGGGAAAGCTCCTGGAAGGGGAGGAGGGCTCCGATGTGACGCTCACGGTGAACCGCGACATCAAGGTCTTCACCATAACCCTGCGCAGAGAGAAGATGCCCAGCGCGGACATCGCCTCGGCCATGCTGGACAAGACCACCGGGGTCGTGGAGCTGCGCAGCTTCTCCGCGGGCGTTTCGGGACGGATGAAGGAGGAGCTCAAAAAGCTCGCCCGGGAAGGGTGCCAGAGGCTGATCCTGGACCTGCGGGGAAATGGCGGCGGGGTGCTTCTGGAGGGGCTGAAGAGCGCGGAGATCTTTCTTCCGGAGAAAGCCGTCCTGCTCCGGACCGTGGAGAACGGATCCGAGGTGCGCAACTATGTTTCGTCCAACAAGGAGCCCATGGACTTTGCCATCGTCATCCTGACGGACCGCCGCACCGCCTCGGCCGCCGAGGTCATGGCCGCCGCCCTGCGGGACCACGGCAAGGCTTACGTGGTGGGCGCGCGCACCTTCGGCAAGGGAGTCTCCGAGCAGACCTTCACCCTGCAAGACGGCAGCATCGTCAAGTTCATCGTGAACGCGCTTTACTCTCCCCGGGGGATCTCCTGGCAGGGCAAGGGCCTGGCCCCGGACTTCCTGGTGGAAACCGACGAGAAGACCGAGGCCGCGCTTTTGAAAATGGACATCAAGGCCCGCTACCAGGCCGACGTGGCCACCATCACGGCCCACAAGCTTCTGCTCATGCAAAAGGACTGCTCTGAGGCCGGGGCGCAACCGAACGGGTAGAAAAGCGACCGGGGCAAGGCGCGGACGGACGGGGCGGAGGGGCAGGGGACGAGACGGGCCGCTCTTTTCCAGTGGCTCCTACTGGGTTCCCCCCACGATGGCGAAGCCTTCCTGCTGGAGGGCCTTGGCCACCTCTCCCCCGTTCTCCGGGGCGATGCGGAAATAGAGGATGTTCCTGTCCTTGCGGTGGGCCGCCACGGCAATCGAGAGAATCCGGCCGCCGGCGGAGGTGATGGCGGAAACCGCCCGGTTCACGGCCTCCGGGTCCTCGCCGATGTCAATGTCCAGTCGGGTGCTCTCGGTGAGAAGCCCCATCATCTCGATGAAGCTGCGCAGGATGTCTATGACCGTGAGGATGCCCACCAGCTTGTTCTTCTTGTCCACCACCGGCAGGCCGCCGATCTTCCTGTGGTAGATGACCCGCGCGGCCGCCTCCACGTCATCGTCGGGGCCGGCGGTGATGGGATTTTTGATCATGAGATCCGATAGGCTCAGGTCCGCCACCATGCT
>JBFMHL010000006.1:0-10940 GCA_040753055.1 Thermodesulfobacteriota bacterium
AAATGGCCGTATAGAAAGCCTCGGGGCGGGGCTCCCCCGACAGATTTCCCATCGCCCGCCTTTGCCGCCGCGCGCCGCTTGTGGTAAATATCGCCCGACACCGTGCCACCCGGAAACACTCCGGCCTCATTCCGGGCTGCTCGGCCCGACAACGCATCTCACACCCGAACCGGGAATCGAACCCATCGCCATGAAACCCAACTTCCGCCCCCTTTCCAAGACCACCGTTTGGCTTCTGACCGCGCCCATGCGGCGCTACTTTTCGCCCAAGATCTTCGGGCTTGAGAACATCGGCCAGGGCCCCTACCTCTTTGTGGGAAACCACACCATCTACGGGGTCCTGGACGTCCCCCTCTACGCCGCGGTTCTCTATCGCCGCAAAAACATCTACCTTCGCGGCCTGGGCGACCACTACCACTTCATGATCCCCGGCTGGGGTGGATTCTTGGAGGCCCTGGGCGCTGTCCACGGCACCCCGGAGAACTGCGCGGCCCTGATGGAGCAGCGCGAGAACATCATCGTGTTCCCAGGCGGCGGCCGCGAGGTCTGCAAGCGAAAAGGGGAGGCCTACAAGCTCATCTGGAAGCAGCGCACCGGCTTTGCCCGGCTGGCCATCCAACACGGCTACCCCATCGTGCCCGTGGCTTCGGTGGGACCGGAGAACGCCTACTCCATCCTCTTCGACGCCGACGACTTCATGGCATCCTGGATGGGAAAGGTTCTGGACAAAAACGGAGTGGTGGAAGGTCTTTTGCGAAACGGCGAGGCCGTGCCGCCCATCGCGCGGGGCATCCTCTTAACCCCCATCCCCAGGCCCGAACGCTTTTACGTCATGTTCGGCAAGCCCATTGACACCAGCCCCTACCAGGGCAGGCAGGACGAGAAGAAGGTCCAACAGGAGGTCCGCACTCTCACGGAGAAGGCCATCAACGCCCAGTTCGGCAAGCTCCTCCTCTACCGCGAGCAGGACACGAAAAAGGGAGTCCTGCGAAGGATTCTCACCCACCTCTAACCGAAGAACGGGATAAGGGAAACGCCGGGCCCGTGAAAATCACCTCCTTCGTCCTCCGCAACAAGTTCAGGTTTCTGTTCTACGGCTTCATCGCCCTGGTCTCTTGCTACGCCGTTTTCATCGAGCCCAACTGGGTCGCCACCCGGCACATAAAACTCTCGGCGCACCCCACCGTCCGGCTGGTCCACATAAGCGACATCCACTACCACGGCGAAAAGCGCCGCCTGCAACGGGTGGTGGACGAGATCAACAGGCTGGCCCCGGACCTGGTCTGCTTCACCGGCGACCTGGTGGACAAGAAGGAGATGGCGCCGGAGGCATTGTCCATCCTCACCCAAATCCGGTGCCCCGTTTTCGGCGTACCCGGGAACCACGAGTACTGGAGCGGAATCGCGGCGGATGATCTGGCCCGGGCGTTTGAAAAAACCGGCGGGGCTTTTTTGGCGGACCAGCGCCTGGTGTTCAACAACCTGGAGATCATCGGCACGGCGGGAGAAGCTTACAAACCCGTTCCCCGGGGCAAGGCCGCCCGCAAGAGCCTGCTCCTCGCCCACTACCCGGCCCTGGCAAAGACATTGGGCGCCGAAAAGTTCGGCCTGATCCTGGCAGGGCATTCCCACGGCGGGCAAGTGCGCCTTCCCTGGCTGGGGGCCCTCACGCTGCCCTACGCCGTGGACGGCTTGGACCGCGGGCTGTACCAGACCCCGTCCGGCACCCTCTATGTAACTCCCGGCCTGGGCACTTACGGCATTCCCGTGCGCTTTTTCTGCCGCCCGGAAATCGCCCAGATCGAGTTTTGAAGCTGAGCGCTTGTTATTTCCTAAAAAAGGCGGGACATGGACACCGAAGGAAAGGACGTCATCAGGAAGGCCCGGCTGGCCTTCGCTCCTTTTCCCAAGCCCGCCCCCTGCACTCGGCACGCGGACCTGGAGGATTCCGGATTCAACGAAATGCTTCTCTCCACTCCGCGGGAAGAGCTTTCCCTCCATCAAATCGGCACCGTCGCCTGGGGGCCCGTGCCCTCGCTCACGGCCGAAGCCCTGGCCCACTTCATGCCCAGGCTCATCGAACTGGCCGTATCCGGACAAAACGACCCGGACGGCGGGCCTTTTTTCTGCCTTTTCGTGAACTGGTTTCATCAGGGACCGGACCAAAGCCGGTTCCGGCTGTTCGGGCCGGAGCAGAGAGAGGCGATGGCCGAGGTTTTTGCTTTTCTGCTCACGCGTTTTGCGGAGCAGCTCGGGCAGGAAGGCTGGCTGGCCGAGGCGGAACAGGGGCTTGCCGCCTGGGCCGCGGCCCCGCGGCAGGAATAAACAGCATTTTCGAAAGGGGTTCGCCCCCTCTCCCCAGCAAAATTCCTTTCCCATTTCTTATTTGAGATAACTTTTAATAATGCTTGCGGTTTTTCAGAAACAAGCGGAGGGCGCGGAACCTTCCCGTGCGGGCCACGCGCCGCATGCTGGTTCCGTAAATGAACTGGGAGAACAAACGGAAAAACACGTTGGGGGGAAGGCGGGACAAGAGCTCCGCCAGGGGTTGCAGCCGGGGGAAGCGCACCAGGAAAGCGAAGAACTTCTGGAAGTTCACCATTCTGCGGCGATGGGGAAAATCCAGCACGCTGCTCGCGAACCAACTAGGGGAAACCGCCGTGTACCCGTTCTCCGGCCCGGCCATGCCCTGGGCCAGGCACATTTCCGCCAGCCGTGTTCCGGGATAGGGCTGGGCCAGGGAGGACCAGGCATAGGCCGGGGCGATCTCCTGGTTCAGGTGCAGGGTTTCCCGGGCGTCCGTCATGCTTTCCCACGGAATTCCCAGCATGTTGTAAGTCTGAAAAGGAATGCCCCGGCTCCGCAATGCAGCTGCACAGCGCCGGATGTCCTCGTTTGAAATATGCTTGTTCAGGATGTCCTTGCGTACCTTCTCGTTGGCCGTTTCCAGACCGAATTTTACCAGGCTGCACCCGGCCTGCTTCAGCATCTCCGCCACGTCTGCGTCCATGTAGCGCACGTGGACGTTGCATCCGAACGGAACGCCGGCTTCTCTCGGGTACAGGTCGGCGAAGCGGGCGAGCCAGTCCTTGTCCAGGGTGAAGATGTCGTCGTTGATATCTATGAAGCGCAGGCCGAACTCCCGTTTGAGGTAGCGGATCTCCTCGATCAGGTGCTCCGGCGAGCGCAGCCGGACATAGGGGCCCTTGCCCTTGACCATTTGCCGGTACTTGCGGTTGAAGCAGTAGTTGCAGTTGAAGGGGCATCCCCGGCCGGCCACGGTCTTCTTGAAGGGTGAGGACCGGATGAAGGGGTAGTGGTCGTACAGGGGCTTCCGGGAAGGAATGGGCAGACTGTCCAGGTCTTCGATGAGCGGCCCCAGGGGGTTTTTGAAGATGTGGCCGTCCTTTTTTATCCAGAAATTTTCCACGTCCGTCCGCGTGAAGGAGCCGTTCACCGCGGCCAGGAGCCGGGGAAACGAGCTCTCCCCCTCTCCCAGGCAGACGGCGTCCACGGCCGCGTGGCTGATGATCTCCGGGAAAAAGGTCGGATGGGGCCCTCCGAAGACCACCAGCGGCGGCTCGGACAGGGCTTTCTTGGCGCGGGCCGCGACATCGAGCGCCCAGGCGTGCTGGTTCGTGCAGAGGGAGACGGCCAGGACCCGCGGGCGGAAACGGGCCATGGCTTCGAACCAGCCCCGCTCCGGCAGGAAGAAACGGACCTCATGGCCCTGGGATTCCAGCACCTGCGCCAGCAGGAGGGGGCCGTTCTGGCCTTCCCAAAGGTTTTGCGCAAAGGCTACACGCATGGCGCACCCGCTTGATTTCCGGTGAAATCCAACACAAGGAAAGAAGGAGAAGCGTCGTTACCGGGCAGAGGTCAAATCCTCCTTTACCCCAAGGCTTCACCCCGCCCGCAAGGCGGCTATACCGCGCGGGAACCTTTTTCCCCTCCCCTGTTCTTTATTCCGCAAAGCTTTTCGGCCCCTTTGCCTGGGCTGTTTGGGGCCAGTGCAACGCCGGCAAAACAGGGGAAGGCCGTTTCGCTGATGAAATACAAACTTTCTTGAAGGCAAAAGGGTACAACCAACTTGCAAAGACGTGCTCGAAATGGGCAGACGCGACAGGACTCCTCTGCGCCTGCAGATCGAACGGATGGGAAAGGCGATTGTTAAGATAGCCGTCCCGTATGCCTGCACACACGAGCGGACTCAAGGCAACTGGATAAGGCGTGGAGGAATTCTCTTCGAGTTCCCGGTAGCTAATGTAAGAGCCCCCGGTACGGAAGTCAAAAAAAATCTCTTCTCCGGCCGCTGCTTCCCGAGGCCCCGTCAGCGGGCCTTCATTTTCCGGATTGCGGGCAGCAGAAGCGAGAGCAGGATGAGCAAAGCCCCCGCCCCAGCCAGGGCCATTGCCAGCCATTTGGTTCGTTCCGGAGGGCCGCTCAGGGCAACCCCGTAGCTTTGGCCTTCGATCCTCACACCCGAAACCGTGACCCGGTCCAGGGGCTTGTCGGGCAGCAGCAGGTTTTTATCCATGATGGTGATCTCGCGGATGCGCCGGAGGGGGATCTCCGCGATCTCGAAGCTGAGCCCGTTTCCGATGGGCACATCGTCGTAGGCCTGGGTGAGCAGCTCCCCGGCGCCGCCGTCCCGTTCCTCCGTGCGGATGACGAGGTAGTAGTCACGGACCCGGTCCAGAAGGGGCGGCATCTCCAGGAGCCCGCTTCTCTTGGCGATGGTGATCCGGGTGACGCTGGGTCCCGGAGAGAGGGCCAGAAGCGCCCCGCCCGCGGCCAGGCAGCACACGCCCAGAACAAGCAACGCCACCGCCGCCCGGCTCCGGGGAGCCCCGGGGCCGGGCCGGGCTTCGTGGATGGGCCGCTGTCCTTCGGGCTCCTTGTTCCCGCCGTTTTTGTCGTTGCGGTAGTCGTCCGCCTGCATGGGCATTCCTGCTGGGAAGGGAACACGAGCGGCGGCACTCCCGGGCTCGGGCGCCAGAACCGCGGCCGCCATGGAAAACATCGTGGAGGCGGCGAATAGAAAAATGCCCGCCCGGGCGCTTCCCGCGGCAAAGCTGTTCTGGCTCGCCAGCCAGAGGACGAAGGCCACGATGAAGACGTCGGTCATGGACCATTTGCCCAGGTGCTTCACCGCTCGCAAGAGCGTTGCGGCCAGCTTCGGGGAAAGAATCCTCCCGCTTAGGCCCGCAAGGAGAACCCCCAGCTTGGCCAGAGGAAACAGGACGGAAAAAAGAAAGATCATCGCAGCCAGAAACAGGTTGCCTCCGGTGGCCAGCTTCCCCATGGAGGCCCAGAGGGTATAGACCTTCCTCTCTCCGAACACGGTGAGTTCGGCAAAAGGAAGCAGGTAGGCGGGAAGAAGGAGCGCCAACGAAGCCAGGGCCGCCACCATCGCCGCTCTTGCCGATTGCATGGCCGAAATCCCCTCCAGGCCGGCCGTCCGGCCCTGCTATGGCTGCGTCTGGGGCTCGTGAACCGGGAAGAAGGTCTGGTTTTCCGCCTTCAGGAGGTAGAGGTCCTTCACCGCCTCGCCCGAGTCCGTGAAATAGGTGAGCCCGGTCACTCCCGCGAAAGGTCCGCCGTCCACCAGGGCCTGGCGCAGGCTGCGCGAATTTTTCACCTGGAAGCGGTCCCCTGCCGTGAGCAGGGTCATGGCCGTGTCGAAGCCCAGGGCCTCCAGGAAGGCGGGCTCGGTCCCGAACTGCTCCCGGAACGCCGTGACAAAGGCCGAAACGTAGCGATCCTCGCTCTTGGGATAGAAGATGTCGGGGAAAATGGAGCCGTCGGCATACTTGCCCGCCACCTTGTAGAGCTTGCTGCTGTGCCAGAGATTGGTGCCCAAGGGCAGGACGCCCCGCACGTCGTAGTAGAGGAGCTGGGGCAGGATGAGCCCGGCCTTGCGGGGCGAGTCGGGTATGAAGACCACGTCGAAGTCCACCACTCCGGGCCCGGCGTCGTGGGTCCGGGTCACCTCCTCCTCCCGCTCGGCCTCGTCCGCGGCCTCGGCATCCTGCGGGGGAGGCGCTTTATCCTTGCCCTCGGAAAGCGAGGCCCCGGTCAACCTCTTGATGGGATCGCCGAAGTCGGTGAGGGAGGGGTCGTAGGATTCCACCGCGGTCACGGTCCCGCCCTGGGCGACCACCTGGTCCCAGAAAGCACTTAAAAAGGTCTCGCCGTAGGACTCCTTGGGGTACAAGATGGCATAGCGCAGGAGCCCCTTTTCCCGGACCGTGTAGGATACCAGAGCCCTGGCCTGGAGCTCGGGCGTCAGGTAGTTGCGGAACAGGTAGCCGCCGGGAACGGTCAGCCCTTCCTTTTGGCTGAAAACCACTACGGGGACCGCCTCCTGGTTGGCCAGGCCCGCCACCGCCTCGGATGCCGCGATGGGGCCGATGACCGCCGCCACGTTTGCCTCCACCAGCGCGGCAAAGCCCTCCGCTGCGGTCTTGTCCGTCCCTCCGGAATCCTTGAATAAAAGCTGCGCGATCTCCGTGCTTTTGGCGTTGTAAAGGGAAACCGCCAGCTCCGCGCCTTTTTTCACGGACTCGCCGTACTTGGCATAGGGCCCGGAAAGGGGAATCAGGCATCCCAGCAGATGCCGGTCGAAGTTGGTGATGCGCGACAAAACGTTCCACAGCCGGATGGCGCGCGCCTCGGAGGGCGCGCCGGGGCAGCCGGCCATGACGGTGGAGAGGAGCTCCCGGGCCTGGTCCGTGTTTTTCGCGTCCAGGTGCTTTTCCGCCACCGCCAGCAAGAAATTGGCGCCCGGTCCGCAGGTTGCCTTGGGCGGCACCAGGGCCAGCGCCTGGCGGGGGCTCAGGTGAAAGCCGGCGGACACCAGCTTTCCGAAGGCCTCCTTCTTTTCCGGCCCCGAAGCCAGGTCGGAAGCCGCCATGGCAAGGCGAGCGGAGCTTTCGTAATCCCTCAGCGCCGCCGCGGCGTCCGACCCCGCCAGGAGCAGGCGGATCTTGTGGCCTTGGGGCAAGGGAAGCTCGTAGTACTTCTTCACCAGGGACGAAACCCTTTCGGGCCGACCTGCTTTTCCCCAGTTCACGACCGCCAGCACGCAGGAATCCGGGCCATAGGCCGAAGATTGATAATCATCCGCCAGCCGGGTGAAGAGATCCGCGGCTTCCGCGAAACCCTCCTGCTCGGACGCCAGGTTTCCCGCCATGAACAGGGCTTCCGCTGCCCGCGGCGAGGCGGGATACGCCCGCGCCATCCGGGTAAAAGCAGCCTGCGCCCCGGCCTTGTCCCCGCGCCGGGAGAGGTCCTCTCCTTGCGAAAAAAGCTCGTCCGGGCTCGCGGGCAAGGGAGCTGCCGCGGCCGCTTCCGCCGCCGGCTGCGGAGCCTGGGGCTTCATTCCCCCGCAGGCGGCCAGCAGCATGCAGAGCATTATCGTCAGAAGTCCGGCGGGAATCCATTTCCGTCCGCCGGCCGCCCGCAGGCGTTTTGTTGTTCCATCATTTTTCATGGCGCCAAGGCCTTGTTTGGGTTTACCTTGCCCCTCTTGTAGCGCCTTGGGGCGCGGGATTCAAGAGCGGTCCTCCCCGGCCCTTTCTTCCCGGGCCCTTTCCTGCTATGTAGGCCCACGTCGGCAATCGAATCGAACCAAAACGGGCACCAGCAATGGCTGCATTCATGGAACCGATCCCCGCATCCGGGCCCGAAGGTGCAACCGGAGCCATCATCCGTCTCTTCGCCGTAACCAAGGCCTACGGGAAAGAAAACGCCCTCTCCGGCATCTCCCTTTCCATCCTGCCCGGAGAGTTGGTCTTCTTCACCGGGCCTTCGGGCGCGGGCAAGAGCACGCTTTTAAGGCTCCTCTACCGCGCAGAGGAAGCCAGCTCCGGCCAGATCCTGGTCATGAACCGCAACATCTCCCGCGTGCCCCGCAACCGTTTGTGGGAGATCCGGCGGCGCATCGGCGTGGTGTTCCAGGACTTCTCCCTGATCCCCACGCGCACGGTGTTCGACAACGTGGCCCTGCCGCTGTTCGCAGCGGGCCGGGACCGGGAGTTCATCCGCAAGAAGGTTTCCGTGCTCCTGCGGAACGCGGGCCTGGAAAAACGCGCCAAAAGCTATCCCCAGAGCCTTTCCGGCGGCGAGCAGCAACGCGTGGCCGTGGCCCGCGCCATCTGCACGGACCCGGACATCATCCTGGCGGACGAGCCCACCGCCAGCCTGGACCCGGAGGCCGCCGGCCAGGTCATGGAGGCCATTTTATCCCAGCACCGCAAAGGAGCCACGGTGCTCATCGCCACCCACGACCGCCGCCTCTACGAAGGCCTGGACGCCCGCGTGGAGCACCTGACACGGGGCAGTATCCAGGAAACCGAACAAAACCCTTCCCAGGAGGCCCGGCCCTTCCCGGACCGGTAACCGCCCATGTTTCTATTCCACCTGCGGCGCGCGTTTGAAGACTTCAAGGACAACGCGCTCCTGCACCTTCTCGCAGCCAGCACCGTGATGCTGGCCTTTCTCCTGGCGGGCGGCTTCACGCTGGTCTACGCCAACGCCTGGCGTATGGCCGCGGGATGGCGCGAAAACGTCCAGGTCATGGTCTACCTGCAGGACTCGGTCCACCGCCAGCAGGCAAGCGCCATCGGGTCCGCCCTGTCCGCCATGCCTCTGGTGGACCGGGTCCGCTTCGTCCCCCGCGAGGAGGCTCTGGCCTTCCTCCGCGAACGCTTGGGCTCGCGGGCTTCAGTGCTCTCCGATCTCCCGAAAAACCCTCTCCCCGACGCCTTCTCCGCGATCATCCAGCCCCCGGCCGGAGTCTCCGCGGAGAAAGCCGTGGCCGAAGCCGCCCTGGCCATGAGCCGCATCCCCGGGGTGGCCGAGGTGGAGTACGGCGCGGCCTTTCTCAAGACCGCCGGCCGCTTCCTGGACTTCTCCGCCGTCCTGGGCGTGGCGCTCTCCGCTCTCCTCCTTCTGGCCGCGCTGGCCATCTGCGCCAACACCATGCGCCTGGTCCTCTACAACCGCCGCCGGGAGCTCGCCGTCATGGAGCTGGTCGGAGCCACCGAATCCTTCATCCGCGCCCCCTTCTACATCCAGGCCGTCCTCCTGGGCGCGATCTCCTCCGGCGCGGCCCTGGCCCTTCTCTACGGCGCCTTCGCCGGCCTCGCCGCCGGCTTCTCCGCAGGCCCGCTCCTTCCGGCCGACTTCAAGCCCGCCTTCCTTCCCTGGTGGGCCGTTTCCTTCTCCATCCTCCTGGGCGCGGCCACCGGCCTGGCCGGCACCGCCATCGCGCTGCGCCACCTGGCCCGCCTGGAGCAATCCTGAAGCCGGCGCCCCCCCTTCCCCCAAGCCGCAAAATTCTAGCGAACGCATGCTATTTCGTCCCCAACCATTGACCATAAGGTCAATAGGCGGCTACAATGCCCCAAATCCATCCCCTTTCAAACGGAAGCGCCGCCCATGCCCTTTGATATCCAACCAACCGATATCCTGGCCAAAGTAACCCGCTACGAGCTCATGCGGGAAACCGACCGGGTTTCCATTGACCTCTACGAGATCATCGCCGGAAGGGCCGACGCGGGATTCGTGGCCATCCCTTCCGATGCAACCCGCGCCTGGGGCGACCAGCAGTTCTGGGGCACCGGCCCCACCGCCGAGGATGCCCTGGCCACCTGCCTGACCCGCATCAAGGGCGTCTCCGCGGACGTGTTCCTGCCCCGGGCCGCCGATTGAAAACCCTTCCCCTTTCCCCAAGGAGGAACCCATGTCAGGAAAAGGGCGCGTCTCCGCCCTCCTCATCGCCGCGTTGTTGCTCCTTCCGCTCCTGCCCGGCCGGGCCCTGGCCCTCTCCGCCTCCGAGATCCTGGACCGCGTGGACGACCTCTACCGGGGCAAGTCCTCCTCCGGCAAGATGACCATGGCCATCACCACCGAGCACTGGCAGCGCACCCTTTCCATGGACATGTGGTCCAAGGGAAAGGACATGTCGCTGATCCGCATCACCGCGCCCGCCAAGGAGCAGGGCACCGCCACCCTACGCGTGAAAAACGAGATCTGGAACTACCTGCCCAAGGTCAACCGCGTCATCAAGCTGCCCTCCTCCATGATGTCCGCCTCCTGGATGGGAAGCCACTTCACCAACGACGACCTGGTCAAGGAGTCCCGCTTCACCGACGACTACACCTTCTCCGTCACCGGCGAGCGCAAGGAGAACGGCCACACCATCGTGGACATCACCTGCATACCCAAACCCGACGCCGCCGTGGTCTGGGGCAAGGTCGTCGTTACCGCCGACGCGGACGAGTTCCTGCCGCTCAAATCCCTTTATTACGACGAGGACGGAGACCTGGCCCGCACGATGGTCTTCTCCGACGTGCAAAAGATGGGAGACCGCATACTCCCCCTGTCCCTCGTCATCTACCCCGCAGACAAACCCAAGGAAAAAACCGAGGTCCACTACGACCAGATCAACTTCGACCAGGACCTCCCGGACGACTTCTTCTCACTGCGGAACTTGCAGAAGTAAGAGAATAGAAAAGAAAGGGGAGAAGAATTTGGGGGGACCCTTTCTTTCATGGAGAAAGAAAGGGTCCCCCCAAACCCCCTCCTAAAGAAAGCCCTAGTATGGGCGCACCAAAGCCTGGAAAGGACGAGGGTTTTCAGGACGAATAATGCCGGGCGACAAATTTGATGGATAGCAGCGTGAGCACGGGCACCCACCTCCTCCATTGCATCAAAAAGTTTTGCGGAAAGGAGGGTGGAGGTGCGGGGGAGGGGGGAAAAGCAAACTTTTTCAAAAGGGGTTTTCACCTTTTCCCCGCAAAAAGCCTTTCCCGTATTATTTTTTAACTAATTTAATTTTATAATAAAAAAATACATCCCCCCATAGCCCGTTGCATCAAAAAGTCTTGCGGAAAGGGGGGTGGGGGTGCGGGGGAGGGCGGGAAAAGCCAGCT
>JBFMHL010000007.1:0-24305 GCA_040753055.1 Thermodesulfobacteriota bacterium
GATCGGGGTCAACGAGAGGATCTCCGCGCGCGTGCTCGGGTAGGATGATTTTTCAATAAACTCAGGCAGGTCCGACCTTTTGAGCTCGCACTTGCCCATAAGGGCCATCCCCCTGGATCGAAAAGTTTTTGAGAAGGGGGGGTTGGGGGGAAAGCCCTTTTTTCAAAAAGGGTTTCCCCCCATTTCTTTTTGTAAGGAGCCGTCATGTTTTTGATAGCGGACAATGTGCAGGTGACCCGGAAGGTCGTGGGGCGGGCTTTCGAGGAAAGGGACCCGGGGCCGGTTGCGGAGATTGCAGCCCGGTGCGCCGCGGCGAAGGTGGACGCCGTGGACGTGAACATGGGGCCGGTGAGCCGGGACCCGGAGGGGGCGGCGGAGTTCTTCGTGACCGCGGTGCTTTCGGGGGCGCGGCTTCCGCTTTGGATTGACACGGTGAACCCCCGCGCCATGGAGCGGGGGCTGGTGCTGGCCAAGGCGGCGGGAAGGCCGGCGATCAACGGGGTTTCGCTGGCGCCGGAGAGGCTGGAGGCGATGGCCGAGCTTTCCGTGCGGCATGACGCGGACCTGGTGGCCTATCTGCTGACGGAGAAGGGCATGGTGTGCCCGGACGCGGACACTCGGCTGGCGGTGGCTGCGGAGCTCTGGACGCGGCTTTGCGGCCTGGGGGTGAGCCCGGAGCGGGTGATCGTGGACCCGGTTTGCGCGCCGCTTTTGTGGGGCGACGGGGTGTACCAGTCCGGCGAGGTGGCCAACACCATCCGGCTTTTGCCGGACGTTCTCGGTTTTCCGGTTAAAACGGTGGTGGGCCTTTCCAACCTCACCACGGGCCGGGCGCCCCGGGACCGGAAGGAGCGCTACGAGGCCGCGTATTTGTGCATGCTGGCTTCGGCGGGGCTTTCCCACGCTCTGGTGAACGTGGAGCACGGGGAGGTTTTGACCTATGCCGGGGTAGTAGGAAATCTCAGATCCGGGCGTGTATTTTCCTGGGAGTAAAATAACTTTGTTATATTAACATAACACATTAAAATATATTATAAACATATTTTTATAATACGAGCGGCCGCTCTAATAAAATCTAACTAGGAAAAATTTTTTCTTGACACACTGCGTCAATTGACTTATTCTTAGCCATACTTTGGAACGATAGGACCGGGCAGGGGGGATGGCCCCGCGGCCACTCCAAAGGACGGCCGTGAAGTAACACTAAAATAGGAACGTATAAACGAGACGAAAACGTCCGGTCCGGCCATGAAGGAACCCCCTCGGGGGAAAGCATGGACGGCGCCGAAACGGAAGGGAAAAAGGAGGTGGAACGGCCCTTCCCGAAAGAGCAACGCGGCGAAACCAAACAACCAAGGAGAAATCTTCAAACGCCGCGACCGATTCATAAGAAAGGAGGGTACCATGCGTAAGCTTGGCATCCGTATCGAACACGACGCGAGGGAGCACGAGGACATCATCAGCCCGTCTTACCCCTTGCTGGCCTTCAGCTACTACCGCTCGGGCTTCATCCGCCTGGCTGGAAATAAGAAAGCATTGAAGAAGTAAGGCGGAAGAAACATGCCCGTCGCGTCAAAAGGGAGCGCCGGTTATCCGGGGCTCCCTTTTCATTTTTTATCGTGATTTTGGAGCGATTGTCAGAATTCTCGTCGGATTGCGCCGATCGGATTCATCCGCGCGCCAAGCGCCCGCAACGATCAGATCAGACGGCAATTACGACAAATATTTCAAAATGTTTTTGGAAGCCGGGGGGGGAGAGGGGGGCGCCCCTCCCCGCAAGGTTTTTTCTTTTTTGGTTGTTTCCAGGCCTCCGTATGGGCTCTCCCTTGGTTACGACATGCGTTCCCAGAAGTCCTTGGCCGAGTCCGCGCCCCTGTCCCGGCGGCCCTCCGGGGAGTAGGGACGTTCCGGAGTGGAGGGCGCATGTCCGGTCAGCCGCGCGATCCGGTCTTCCAGGGGCGGATGGGTGGAGAAAAGATTGTTCATGCTTCCGCCGGAAAGAGGGTTTACGATGAACATGTGGGCGGTGGCGGGCTTGGCGTTCATGGGGATCCGCTTGGAGTAGGCCCCCAGCTTGGCGAGCGCCCGGGCCAGGCCCTGGGGGTTCCCGGCGAAGCGGGCTCCGGTGGCGTCGGCCTCGTACTCCCGGCTGCGGGAGATGGCCATCTGGATGAGCGCCGCGCCGATGGGCGCCAGGATGGCCACGAGGAGCATGCCCAGCACGCCCCCGCGGTCGTCGTCCCGGCCCCCGAAGCCTCCGAAGAGAGCGCCCCAGCGGGCCGCGAAGGCGAGATACGTGACGGCGCCGGCCAGAGTTGCGGCCACGGAGCCGATGAGGATGTCGCGGTTGTTCACGTGGCCCAGCTCGTGGGCCAGCACCCCGGTGAGCTCCTCCCGGTTCATGAGGGACAATAAGCCCTGGGTCACGGCCACGGCCGCGTGCTCGGGGTTCCGGCCCGTGGCGAATGCGTTGGGCGCGTCCTGGGGCAGGATGTAGACCCGGGGCATGGGGATGCCCGCCCTTTGGGAGAGCTCGCGCACCACGGAGTATAGCTGGGGCGCATCGGCCTCGCCCACTTCCCGGGCTCGGTACATGGAAAGGACGATCTTATCCGAGTACCAGTAGCTTACGAAGTTCATGACGCCGGCCAGGGCCAGCGCGAAGATCATTCCCTGCCGGCCGCCCACCGTCCCGCCGATCATCACCATCAGCACGCTGAGCAGCCCCAGCAAAACCACCGTCCTGATCTGGTTTCCCATGATAAAAGCCTCTCCGTGGAAAGCGATTTTTGCTGTCATTATTATATGTTAGCAACGAATGGCAGCTTTCGGGCCGGTTTCAAGAAGTTTTACGGAAAAGAGGGGAAGGGGCACGGAGGAGGGGGAAGGCCGCTTTTCCCACAAAGACGTTTGTCCCTCCAGGTCCGCAAACTCCTTTTCCTTTTTTATTTTTAACATAGTTTCAAAGCTCTTCTTGAACTTGGCTCCGCAGAAACTATAATACCTGCTTTGTCTTGCGCAACAAGGGAGCGGGCGGGCCTCATGCGACAGATGCCGACCTGGGTGCGCGCGGGGAACCTCCTGGACGGAAGCGGGGGGCCCGCGAAAAAAGATGCGGTGTTCGCGGTGCGGGACGGCCGCTTCGGGCCGGTGCAGGACGGCCTTCCGGCAGAAGTCCGGCCCCAGGACGTGCTGGACCTCTCGGGCTGCACGGTGCTGCCCGGGCTGGCGGACTGCCACGCCCATCTCCTGTGGTCCGGCACCCGGGACCGCGAGGTGCGGGACCGCCAGATGTTCCCGGAAAAGGCCCAAGGCTTTGCAACCATAGAAAAAAATTGCGAGGATTTTCTCCGGGCCGGGGTTCTCTGCGTGCGGGACGGCGGAGACCCCCTGCGGATGGTCCTGGATTTCCTGGAGGAGCGGGGCTGCCCTCCGGGGCTGGTGGTGCAAAGCCCGGGGCCTGCCCTGCACTCGCCGGGCCGCTACGGAAAGATCATCGGCCGCCCGGTTGCCGGGGACCGCCTGGCCTGGGATATCCTGCAAAACGGCCGTGGAAGGCACCACGTAAAGATCGTCCAGTCCGGTTTGAACAGCCTGACAAGCTTCGGGAAGCAGTCGGCGCACCAGTACCGCCTCACGGACCTGCGGGCGGCGGTGGGGGCGGCGCGCGGCCGCGGGCTTCCGGTGATGGCCCACGCCAACGGCGAGCTCCCCGTGGCCATCGCCGTGGAGGCGGGGGTGGCCAGCATCGAGCACGGCTTTTTCATGGGGCGCGAGAACCTGCGGAGGATGGCCGAGAAGGGCACGGTCTGGGTGCCCACGGCGGTCACCATGCAGGGCTATGCCGAGACCCTGCCCCAAGGCGACCCCAGGGTTGCGGTCGCCTTGAAGATATTGGAAAATCAGGTGGAAGCCATGGCCGCGGCCCGCGAGATGGGGGTGGCCATGGCGGTGGGGACCGATGCGGGAAGCCAGGGCGTGTTCCACGGCGCGGGCCTCTGCAGGGAGATGGCCCTGTTTTGCCGGGCGGGTTTC
This sequence comes from Thermodesulfobacteriota bacterium, assembly GCA_040753055.1. GTDB lineage: Bacteria > Desulfobacterota > Desulfobacteria > Desulfobacterales > Desulfatibacillaceae > JBFMHL01. Next base: position 4,036 of record JBFMHL010000007.1, read on the forward strand.
TCGATTTCCCAGGCGGTGGCGGCGGCCACGGCCGCGGGGGCCCGGCTCATGGGCTTCTCCGACCGCGGCCGGATTCGTGAAGGCTTCCGGGCCGGCTTCGTTGCCGTGGCAGGGGAGCCGGAGGGACTACTCGCTGCGCTGGATACGCCGCACATGGTCGCGGCCGAGGGCGTGGTGGTTTTTTCGGCGCAGGGAAGCGGGCAAGACCTTTTTGCCGAAAAGTGATATGGGTACCGGAACCCGGCCCCGGCCCGATTCCGTGCCGTGGTATGGATGGGGCGTATTGACAAGCCGGGCTTTTGGTGGTCTTTGGGGCTTTTTCATTCGGAAACGCAAGGAGCGACACGCAAGGAAAGACGATGGAAAACAAATCTCCCAAGGTGGCGGTGGTGGGCTCCGGTTACTGGGGCAAGAACCTGGTGCGGAACTTTCACCAGCTGGGCGCGCTCTCGGTGGTCTGCGACAAGAGCGAGGCGTTGCTTTCGGATTTTGCGGCCAAGTACCCCGGAGTTTCGGTGAGCATGGCTTTGGCCGACGTGCTTTCCCGGCCGGATGTGGACGGGCTGGCCATCGCCACTCCGGCGGAAACCCACTTCCGCCTGGCGCGGGAGGCCCTGCTGGCCGGCAAGCACGTGTTCGTGGAAAAGCCGCTCACCCTGGACGAGTCCGAGGCCGCGCAGCTCATCGCCCTGGCCGGGGAACGGGGCCTCACCCTCATGGTGGGCCATCTGCTCCAGTACCATCCGGTGTTCGTCGCGCTCAAGGAAATGGCCGCCCGGGGCGATCTGGGAAGGATCAACTACATCTACTCCCACCGCCTGAACCTGGGAAAGATTAGACGGGAGGAGAACATCCTGTGGTCCTTCGCGCCCCACGACATCTCCATGATCCTGACCCTGGCGGGCGAGCTTCCCGAGGTGGTCACGGCCACCGGCGGAAACTACCTGCACAAGAAGATCGCCGACGTCACCACCACCCACCTGACCTTCTCCTCCGGCCTGCGTGCCCATGTGTTCGTGTCCTGGCTCCATCCCTTCAAGGAGCAGAAGCTGGTGGTGGTGGGCGATAAAAAGATGGCCGTCTTCGACGACACCCTGCCCTGGGCCAAGAAGCTGGCGCTCTATGCCCACGCCATCAAGTGGGAGGGCAACCTGCCCGTCCCGGCCAAGGCCGACGCGGAGTATCCGGTGATCCCGGAGGCCGAGCCGCTTGCGTCCGAGTGCCGGCACTTCCTCTCCTGCATCGAGAACAAGACCGCGCCCCGCACGGACGGGGCCGAGGGTCTGGCCGTGCTTTCCATCCTGAACGCGGCCCAGAGGTCCCTGAACAAGGACGGCGCGCCCCAGGTCCTGGTGCGGCCCGCCCAGAAGGCCGAGGCCCGCGCCTGGTTCGCCCACGAGACCGCGGTGGTGGAGGAGGGCGCCCAGGTGGGCGAAGGCTGCAAGATCTGGCATTTCTCCCACGTGCTTCCCGGCGTGGTCATGGGCAAGGGCGTGAACGTGGGCCAGAACGTGGTCCTGGGCCCGGACGTGACCATCGGCGACCGCTGCAAGATCCAGAACAACGTCTCGGTCTACAAGGGCGTGACCCTGGAGGACGACGTGTTTTGCGGGCCCTCCATGGTCTTCACCAACGTCTACAACCCCCGCGCCCACATCCGCCGCATGGACGAGCTCCGCAAGACCCTGGTGAAGAAGGGCGCCACCCTGGGGGCCAACTGTACCGTGGTCTGCGGCGTGACCATCGGCAGCTACGCCATGGTGGGCGCAGGCTCGGTGGTGAAGGCCGACGTGCCCGACCACGCCCTGGTGGTGGGAAACCCGGCCCGGCAGGTGGGATGGGTCTGCGAGTGCGGCGTCACCCTGGACCGCTCCGGCCTGTGCCCCGGCTGCGGCCGCAAGTATGACTTCGCCCCCGTGGGCAGGAGCGGCCGCTGAACGCCGCCGAAAGGGAGCCCGAAAGTAACCCCTGGCCCCGAGGGAGGCCCGCCATGACCGTAACACCGGCCGCCATTATGGACTTGGCCGGCAGGATCGCCGCCGGAAAGGAGCCCGCTCCGGAGGAACTCGGCCGGCTTGCCGCCGCCCCCGAGGAGGCCGTTCCGGCGCTGCTGGCCGGCGCGGACCTCATCCGGGCGCGCTTCTTCGGCCGTGGCGTGCACCTGTGCACCATTATAAACGGCAAGAGCGGGAGGTGCTCGGAGGACTGCGGCTTCTGCTCCCAGTCGGCCCACGCCCGGACCGGGGTGGAGGTCTACCCCCTCATGGAGCCGGAAAATCTGGCCCGGGGAGCCGGTTTCGCCCGGCAGGCCGGGGCCCACCGTTACTCCGTGGTCACCAGCGGGCGCAGGCTCTCCCGCGCCGAGGTGAAGCAGGCCGCCGATGGTTTCTCCCGCATGGATGGCCGGGGCCTTCATTTCTGCGCCTCCCTGGGCATCCTGGACGATGCCGACATGGAGGTCCTGCGGAGCGCCGGAGTCACCCGCTACCATCACAACCTGGAGTCCGCCCGCTCCTTCTTCCCCAACGTTTGCACCACCCACACCTACGACGAGCGGGTGGAGACCATCCGGGCCGCCCGCCGCGCAGGGCTCTCCCTCTGCGTGGGGGGCCTCTTCGGCATGGGCGAGACCGACGAGCAGGTTCTGGAGCTGGCCCTTGCCCTGAAAGAGCTGGATGTGGACGCGGTCCCGGTCAACTTCCTGGTGGCCATTCCGGGAACGCGCATGGAGGGCCGGCCCGCCATCCGGCCGCTCCGGGGCCTCAAGATCATCGCGCTCCTGCGCTTCGTGCTGCCACAAAAGGAGATCATCATCTGCGGGGGCCGGGTCACGGGGCTTGGGTCCCTGCACCCGCTGGTGTTCTGGGCCGGGGCCTCCGGCATCATGACCGGAAACTACCTCACCACCCAGGGACGGGGGCCGGAAGAGGACCTGGCCATGATCGAGGAGCTGGGCTTTTCCCGCCGCGCCTGACGCGCAAAAACGCTCTGGGGGAGCGAAAAAACCCCTTTCGCCCGAAGGGGAGACCGTGCCGACCGTATCCCAAACCATTGCCGGAGCCATGCCCGGACCGCCGGAAGCCGCCGCGGACCCGGGCCGGGTCCGGAGAGACATGGAAAAGGCCCGTTTCCTGGTGCGCCTGTGCGCCCCCTTTTACCTGGTCTTCATCTGCTCTCTCCGGAGCTACCTGGAAACCGTGCCCTTCGCCGGAGTGCTGGAGCCCTCCCTCTACCGCTCCGCGCACCAGGTCCTGTGGTACATCAACGCCCTTCTCACGGGCCTGCTCTTCTTCCACCTCATCACCCGCGTGCCCCTGCGCAGGCTGTTGTGGTTCTTCTACGCCATGACCGTGCTCCTACTCCCCGTGGCCTACGTCTGGCTCACCGGGCAGAAGCTCTTCTTGGAATACCACCACGGGGAACCTTGGAAGATCCTGGCGGACATCTTCACCTTTGTCGTCACCGCGCCCCACAACCACCCCGTGATCCTGGACGGCGGGGTCGCCATGGCGGGCCTGGGAGTCATGGCCTTTTTCTACACCCGCAGGCCCTGGCGCGGGGTGCTCATGAGCCTGGCCATCTTTTCGGCCGTCAATTTCTTCGCCGTCTTGTGGCTGGGGCCCAACGATCTTCCCCAATCCGTCATGAGCGTGCCTTCCTCCATGACCCTCCAGCCCTTCCTCGCCAGCCTGCACATCTTGGTGACCACCGTCATCGTCACCGTGTGGGTGGCCGCAGCCGGGCTTTTTTCAAAGGACGCCCGCGCCTGGGCCCTGTCCGCCGCCGCCGGCGCGCTCGCCTGGGTCGTGTTCGCTGTCTACTCCCTGCACTCCGGCTACTTCACCGCCGCCTTCGACGCCACCGTGTGCGGCCTTGTCGCCTTCTCCTGCGTGACCCTGGCGGTACGGATCCTGTTCCGGGCCGCGGGCACCCGGGGCTCCCCCTACGCCGCCGCCATCTTCACGGCTCTGCTGGCCGTGCAGCTCCTGATCCTGGGGCCGGTCTTTTTAAAGGAGCAGGAGCGCTTCACCTACCCGGTCTCCGCCTACACCTGGGGCCTCACCCGCGAGCCATTCTCTGAAATTCGCCTGGACGCGCCCCGGGTTGACTCCGGCCTCAGACTGCCCCGGCCGGAAAGCGGCCGGAGCGGCGCGCCTCCGCCGGAAGGGGGGCGGCAGTGATCGCGTATATGAGACTCTTTCGAGCGGACGCCGCCGTCATCGCCTTTGGCTCCTTCCTCACCGGCGCACACCTGGCCTCCGGGGCCAAGGCCGCGGACCTCCTCGCCGCCGTCCTGGTCACGGCATTTTCCGCCAACTTCTGTTACTCCTTCAACGCCTATACCGACTGGCCCGTGGACGCCATCAACAAGCCGCGCCGCCCCATACCCCGCGGCCTGGTTTCCCCGCGAGGAGCGCTCGTCTACAGCCTCTTCCTCCTGGCCGGCTCCCTGGTCTTTCCCTTTTTTCTGGCCAACAATACCTTTTCGCTCCTCTGCTTCCTCCTCATCCCGGCCCTGGGCCTGGCCTACTCGGCCAACCCCGTGCGCCTCAAGGAAAGGCCCCCCTTCTCCGTCCTCACCGTCAGCCTGGGCCTCATCCTTCCCCTGGTCATCGGCTACGCCAACGCCGGCGGCATGGACGCCCGCATGTACTTCTTCTTCGGGGCCTTGTTCCTGTTCTGCGCCTCCCTGGTGGGCCTAAAAGACGTCGAGGACGTGGCCGGCGACACCGCCCTCTCCCAGGTCAACCTCTACGACCGCTACGGCTCCCGGCTCCTCGCCTTCTCCATCGCCGGGCTCGCCGCCACCTCGGTCTATGTTGCCCTCACACCCATCCCCTCCATGCTCAAGACCTGGCTCCTCCTGCTGCTCCCCGCAGAGGCCGCCTGCATCCTCTGCCACCTCCGCTTCGGCTGGAACCTGGCCAGGCTCTATCACCGCATCATCCGCCTCATGCTCCTCCTGGGAGCCGGGCTGTGTCTTTATTTGCTTTAGGGGCTGTTTCTAAAAATTCTATTGCAATGTGCTGCAAACGCCAATGACGGCGTCATCCGGTAAAAAAGTCCCCGACGTGGCGGCACCCGGGCCTGCGTCCCTTTTCCCCCTGCTTCCTTGCCCTTGGCGTTTTCGCCTCATCTCATTACGATTTTTATAAACAGCCCCTAAAAGAGAAAAGCTTGTGCGGGGCAGCGGGGAAAACCCCTTTTGAAAAAGCCGGTTCCCTCTCTTCCCCGCACCCCCCCCTCCCCCCTTTCCGCAAAACCTGGGGCGGCTGCCAGGGTGGCTGCTGCGAAATCCCTGTCTCGCATTTGCCAAAAAAGCGCTTGCATTTTCCCTAAGGCTTCTTTAGAAATTGAACCGGATTCAATGAATGAACCAAATTCATTTTCCTAACGGCATTATGCGCATCGCAGGCTTTCCAGGAGGCGGGCATGGATTTTTCGTTTACCAAAGAGCAGCTCCTGTTCAAGGAGGAGGTCATCCGCTTCGCCAAGAAGGAGATCGTTCCCCGGGTCGCGGAGCATGATCTGAAAAGCGAGTTCGATTTTACGTCCTTCCGCAAGATGGGCGAGTTCGGAATCCTGGGGCTCCACTTCCCCGAGGAGTACGGCGGGCAGGGCGCGGACGTCATCACCACGGTCATGGCGGGCGAGGCCCTGGGCGAAGCCGGCGTGGACGGTGGCCTGACGCTCGCCTACGGCGCCCACACCTTCCTCTGCGCCGACACCCTGTTCCGCCACGGCACCGAGGCGCAGAGGCGCAGGTACATTCCCAAGCTGGCCTCGGGCGAGTGGATCGGCTGCATGGGCCTGACCGAGCCCGGCGCCGGCTCCGACGTGGCCTCCATGACCACCGAGGCCGTCAAGAAAGGCGACCGCTACGTCTTAAACGGCAACAAGATGTTCATCACCAACGGCCCCATCGCCGACGTGGCAGTCGTCTACGCCAAGACCGACCCAACCCAGCAGCATGCGGGCATCTCGGCCTTCATCGTGGAAAAAGGCACGCCCGGCTTTTCCGCCGGCCCGCCCCTCATCAAGATGGGCGTCCACAGCTCCCAGACCTCGGAGCTCATCCTGCAAAACTGCGAGGTCCCGGCGGAAAATCTCCTGGGCGGCGAGGGCAACGGCTTCCTCATGGCCATGGGCACCGTGGAGTGGGACCGCTCCGCGCTATTGGCCCCCTTCGTGGGCTCGGGCGCCTATATCCTTAAAAAGGCCTCCCGTTACGCACGCGATCGCGTGCAGTTCGGGCGGCCCATCGGCCAGTTCCAGGCCATCAAGCACAAGCTGGCCGATATGCGCATCATGATCGAAGCGGCACGCAGCCTGGTCTACCGCATCGCCTGGTGCAAGGACCAGGGCCGGCCCCTGAACCACCTGGAGGCGGCCGTGGCCAAGCTCTTCGTGGGCGACTGGAGCCTCGCGCCCATGAACGACGCCATGGTGCTCTTCGGCGGCTACGGCTACTGCCACGAGTACGACGTGGAGCGCTGCTTCCGAGACTCCCGGCTGGCCCCCATCGGCGGCGGGACCTCGGACATCCAGAAGATGATCATCTCCCGGCTCATCTAGCCGGTTTCAGGGGGTTGCCATGAACCTGGATTTTACCAAGCAGGAGCAAGAGTTCATCGCCCGAGTCAACGGGATATTCGCGGACTACGCTCTGGAGGCCGGCAAGCGCGTGGAGGGATACCTCCCGCTGATCCTGGAAAAGCTGGCCGCAACCGACTACCTGCGGCTGGGGCTGGAAAAGGTGGAGGGCCTCTCCGGGCTCGTTCCCCTAACCGCGGCTATGGAGGGCTTTGCCGCGGCCTATCCCTCCCTCTTCCTTTCGGTGGAGCTTTCCACCCGCGTGTTCGGCCGCGCTGTTGCCCGTTTCGGAACCGGCGACCAGAAGGCCCGGATCCTCTCGCCGCTCCTTTCCGGCAAGCTGGTCGGGGCTCTGGCCCTCTCCGAAGCTGCCATGAACGTGGAGAACGAGCCGCTCCAGACCAAGGCCGTGAAAGACGGCGACTCCTTCGTCGTCTCCGGCTACAAGGGTTTCGTGGTCAACGGGCCGGTGGCTGACGTCACCGCCGTTGCCGCGGCCGTGGAAGGCGGCCTCTCGCTCTTCTTCATCCCCAAGGGCACGCCCGGCCTGACCCTGGGCGAGCCCCTGTCCACCCTGGGCTTCGAAGGCGCCGCCATCTGCGCCGTCTCCCTGGACAACTGCCGCGTGCCGGCCGACGCAGCCACCGCTCCGGTCGAGCCCAAGAGCCTTCTCTCCGCCCTGCGCGTGCTGGAGAACCAGGTCCTGGCAGCCGCGGCCCTGGGCGCCATGCGCGCCTCCTACGAGGCGGCCCGCAAGCACGCCAAGGAGCACAAGTCCGGCGGCAAGCCCGTCATCGCTTTCCAGGAAGTGGGCTTCAAGCTGGCCGAAATGCTCACGCTCCTGCAGACCTCCGAGCTTCTGGCCTATCGCTCCGCTTGGACCTTCGAGCAAAACGACAAGCAGGCGGAGGATTTAAGCCTTTGCGCCAAGGTATTTTGTGCCGAGAGCGCCGAACGCGTGGCCAGCTCCGCCTTGCAGATCCTCTCCAAGACCGGCTTCGTGACTCCCAACCCGGCGGAACGGGCCTACAGGAACGCGAAGCTCACCCAGATCGCGGGCACCTCCTCGGAGATCGCCCGCATGAAGATCGGCGACAGCGAGTTGGGATATAGATAATGGGGGAAGGATTTCCGGGGGGACCCCCGGGGACCCCCTCCAAAAGAAAGCCATAGTATGGGCTCGGCGCTTATGGAAAGATTGCGCCGGAAACTTCGGTTTGAAAGGCAACGCTATCGGCAGCTAGTCTTCACGCAGGCTCATACCACCCTTGCCTGGTTCAAAAAGTTTTGCTTCCAAGGGGGGAGGGGGTGCGGGGGAGGAGGGGAAAAATCCGCTTTTTCAAAAGCGGTTTTCACCGCCTCCGCCGAAAAAAATCTTTTCTTTCTTTAGGTCTTTCCATGAACGAAGCAGTTACAAAAACAGCGCAGCGGCGGGCGCGGGAGCGGGAGCAGCGGTATCAGACCATTCTGGCCGCAGCGGAGGCGTTGTTCGCCAAGGAAGGCTATCACGGCGCGTCCATGGAGCGGATTGCGGACGCGGCCGAGGTGTCCGTCGGCACGGTCTACTTTTATTTCAAGAACAAGGAGGACCTTCTGGTCCACCTTTTGGCGGACATCGGATTCCGGATCCGTGAGCTCACCGGGCGGGAGTTTTCCCGCGCCGCTGCGTCGCTGGCCGGTTTCGAGCGTGCGGGCCTGGCTTTTTTCCGGGAGTTCTGCCTCAAGCATCCGGAGAAGATCTCCATCTTTTTCCGGGAGTCGGTGGGCCAGAGCGTTTTGGTGGAGACCGAGCGCAAGAAGATTTTCGACAAGTTCATCGGCGACATCGCCGGGGCTTTGGCCCGGCTCTGCGCCAACATGGGATGGCGTTTCCGGAGCCCGCACTCCGCGGAGGTGATGGCGGTATCCATCGTGGGGATGTACGAGCGCGTGGCGTATCAGTATCTCATCTGGAACGACCGGTCCGGCGAGCTGGAAGCGGTTGCGGCCGATGCCATGGCCTTTATCCTGGGCGGAGTGGAGAGCCTGGTGATCAAGGAAGGGCAAGGTGCGGCATGCATTTGAAGGGTGCGCTGCATGTCCATACCACCTGCTCCGACGGCGTGCTTTCGGTGGCGGAGACGATCGCGGCCCACGAGGCGCAGGGCTTCGATTTCATCTGCCTGACGGACCACGACTTCATCATGCGGCCCGGATGCTACGAGGCGGTGAAGGAAGTAAAGACCGAGATGCTGGTGTTTCTGGGCGTGGAGCTCATGTACTTCGAGCGGGGCTATGTGCATATCAGCCGCATCCAGGGTGACCGCGAAACGCTCACCATTTTCAATCATCCGTCGGAGCTTCTGCTGCCGCTCAAAAAAGTGCTCCAGCGGATCGAGGCGGTGAACCGGGTGGTGAGCCTGGATGCTGTGGAGATCACCAGCCGCGGCTACTACACGCCCGAGTACGACATCCGGGAGATCATGTTCCCCAAGGTTGCCACGGACGATTCCCATGAGCCCCACATGATCGGCCGGGCCTGGGTGGAGATGGACGCAAAGAGGAGCAAGGACGAAATCATCGCGGCCATCAAGGCCGGGGATTTCTGGAACTGCTTTCTGGACAAGGCGGCGCGGAGAAGGTGATCTCCGCAAAAAGCCTTTCTTTCGTTTTAGACAGCTTGTAAACATCCGGCCTTTTCTTTTGGAAAGGAGAGATTGCCATGGCTGGCAGGGTGGGAATCTGCGCCGTCGCCCAAGGCGGCTACGGGCGCAACAAGTGGGAAGAGCGTTTCCAGGGCATGGCGCTTACGGTCCTGGAAGAGCTTCTGGCCAAGACGGGCCTGGATTTTTCCGAGGACAAGGGGATCGGCCACATCGTTTCGGTGTCCGACGACGTGTTCGATGCCCGGACCATCTCCGATAACGGCATGACGGACGTTCTGGGCGCGCATCTCCGCTGCGAGGAGAAGGTGGCCCAGGAGGGCATTCAGGCGGTCTACTACGCCTCGGCCATGATCCTTTCGGGGCATGCGGATGTGGTGCTGGTGCTGGGGCATTGCAAGGAATCCCAGTCCGCCTCGCGCAACATGGTCACGCATCTCGCCTTCGACCCTTTCTACACGCGGCCCGTGGGGCTGGATTTCCTGGCCGCGGCCGGGCTCCAGGCGCGGGAGTATGCCGAGCTTTCCGGCGTGACCGAGCAGGATCTGGCCGACATCGTGGTCAAGGCCCGGAAGAAGGCGCGGAGGAACCCTTTTACCCAGGAGACGGAAGAGGTGACGGCCGAGCAGGTCATGGCTTCGCCCTACCTGTGCGATCCCATCCGGGAGCTTCATGCCTACCCCGTGTCCGACGGCGCGCTGGGCATGATCCTGGCTTCCGAGAAGCTGGCCAAGAAGCTGTGCAAGAAGCCCGTGTGGGTGGCCGGCGTGGGGAACTGCATGGACAGCTTCTTCATGGGCGACCGCGAGCTGTGCGGCAACTTCGCTCTTAAAAAGGCCGCCGAGAGGGCTTTCCGCCGGGCCGGCGTTTCCGACCCGAAAAAGGAGATGGACCTGATCGAGGTTTCCGATCGTTACGCCTTCGAGCTGCCCCTGTGGCTGGAGGGCCTGGGCCTGGCCGAAGCCGGCCAGGGGGTCCGTGCCCTGGGAAACGGCCTTGCCTCCCGGATCAACCCTTCGGGCGGCGTTCTGGCCGGCAACCCGATGATCCTGGGAGGCCTGGTCCGCGCCGCCGAGGCCGCCGTCCAGCTCATGGGCGACGCGGGCGACCGCCAGGTTTCCGGGGCGAAGAAAGCGCTGGCCCACGGCGTCATGGGTCCGGCCGGGCAGTTCCACTCCGTGCTGATCCTTGAAAAGAACTAGGAGGCGACTCCCATGAAAAAGAATCGCAATGTCGGAATCATCGGGGTCGGCCAGAGCGTGTTCTCCAGCCACCGCGAGGAGGTGAACCAGCCTGAGATGATCCACGAGGCCGTGGTGGAGGCCCTTGCCCATGCGGGAATCACCATGGACGACGTGGACTGCGTGGTTCACGGCAACATGGAGCTCTTCGAGATGGTGCACCAGCCGGACCTGTGGCACTCCATCGGCACCGGAGCCTACGGCAAGGAGTGCCTGCGGGTCACCACCGGAGGCACTACGGGCGCCACCCTGGTGGCCGCAGCGGATCACCTGGTGGCCTCGGGCTATCACGACATCGTGCTGGCCATCGGCTTCGAGAAGCTCCAGGAGGGCCACACCACGGGCGGCATCACCAACATGGCGGATCCCCTCTGGGCCCGCCAGCTCCAGACCGGAGCGCTCACCGGGATGACCGCGGCCGAGATGATCGAGGAGTTCGGCGAGGAGCGCGCCAAGAAGGTCTCCATGCGCTACCGCATCCTCATGGACGAAAACTGCATGCGCAACAAAAAGGCCCACCGCCGCTTGGGCCTTACCCGCGACCAGGCCGACGACCTGGCCAAGAACTCCCCGGCGCTGGTGGGCGAGCTTAGGATGATCCACATGTGCTCCCAGAGCGACGGCGCCTGCGCCATGGTCTTCGCCAGCGAGAAGAAGGTTAAGGAGCTCAAGCGCAAGGCCGCCTGGATCAAGGACCACATCACCGCGCACCGGGAGGAGATGTTCTGCATCTTCGGCAACGAGCCCTACCTCTCCACCATGCGCTACTGCGCCGAACGGCTTTACAAACGAAACAACATCAAGGATCCGCGCAAGGAAATTGACCTCTTCGAGATGTACGACCCCAGCTCCTGGTGGGCCGTGGACTGGATCCGCGAGTTTTTGTGCCTCTCCGGCGATGCGCACCTCAAGATGGTGGAGAACGACGAGATCGCCATGGACGGCAGCTTCCCCATGAACCCCTCGGGAGGCGTCATAGGCTCCAACCCCATCGGCGCCACCGCCATGGTGCGTGTGGCCGAGGCGGCCCTGCAGATCATGGGCGAGGCCGGCGAGCACCAGGTGCCCCGCAAGGTCAAGCAGGCGATGGCCTCGGGCTTCGGCGGAACCATGTGGACCGTTCTTTTCCTCCTGACGGACACGCCGCCGAAGAATTGAGGACGAAAGGCTTGCATTGGGGGACCTTTCTTTCGGCCCCCCCAAATCAGCGCGGAACTTATCGGGAGACTTTTCCACGACAGACGGAGCCTAAAAAACGGGCGCATCCGGCCGGGCTATGGGCATAACCGTCGGGGAGGACCTATGAACCTGGGCAAGTATTTGGACGAGGCCGTAAAGAAGTACAAGAACGTGCCGTACCTCCAGTTCTACGACGAAACCGTTACCTACGCCGACTTCTCCAGGCGCGTGAACACGCTTGCCAACGCGCTCGTCAAGCTCGGCTTCAAGAAGGGCGACTTCATCCACGTCCTGGTGCAGAACAGCCCGGAGACGCTGGTGACCTACTTCGCCATCATCAAGATCGGGGCCGTGGCCGGACCCATCAATGGCTGGTGGAAGGCCGCCGAGGTGGAGTACCTGCTGAACGACTCCAAGGGCTGCGGCCTCATCATCGAGGACCAGTACCTGTCCCTCCTGGACCAGATCAAGGCGAACATCCCCCACGTCAAAACCATCATCGAGGTGGGGGAGAACCCGCGGGCCGAGCACGTCTCCTTCAAAAGCCTGCTGTCCGGCGGGAGCGACAAGGCCGTGGCCTGCAAGGCCAAGCCGGACGACACCGCCTACATCTTCTACACCTCGGGCACCACGGGAAACCCCAAAGGCGTGCTCCTGTCCCACAAGTGCGTGCTGGCGGACGTGAACGGCATCAACCGGGCGCTGGAGACGGAAGAGGGCATGACGATCCTGATCTTCCTGCCGCTCTTCCACGTGAACGCCATGCTCTCGTGCACATCCAGCATCCAGAAGGGCCACACCATCGTCCTGCGCCGGGCCTTCTCGGCCTCGGAGTTCTGGGAGGTGGTGGACCGCTACAAGGTGAACTTCTGGTCCGCCGTGCCCGCCGTGTACCAGATTCTGCTCAAGGACCCGGGCCGCCAGAAATACGACCTCTCCTCGCTTCGTTTCGGCGTGTGCGGCGCGGCCCCTCTCACCACCGAGACCTTCCATGAGTTCCAGAACACCTTCCAGATTCCCATCGTGGAAGGTTACGGCCTCACCGAGGCCACCTGCGTCTCCACCATCAACCCGCGCAACGGTGTGCGCAAGCCCGGCAGCATCGGCCTGGCCCTTCCCGGCCAGGAGGTGAAGATTCTGGACCCCGACGGGAAGGAGTGCCCACCGAACGAGCCCGGCGAGATCTGCATCCGGGGCGACGTGGTCATGCAGGGCTACTTCAACCGGCCCGAAGCCACGGCCGAGGCCGTGCGCGACGGATACCTGCACACCGGAGACGTGGCCTACAAGGACTCCGACGGCTACATCTTCATCGTGGACCGTTTAAAGGACATGATCATCCGCGGCGGCGAGAACATCTACCCCAAGGAAATTGACAACCTCCTGGCGAGCCATCCCAAGATCGCCGAGGCGGCCACCGTGGGCGTGCCCGACAAGACCATGGGCGAGGAGGTCCAGGTCTTCGTGGTGCCCAAAGAGGACAGCCTGACCGAAGAAGAGGTGGTGGATTTCTGCAAGAAGAACCTGGCCGCCTTCAAGGTGCCCAAGTTCGTCACCATCCTCTGGGACGAGGATTTCCCGCGCAGCCCCGTGGGAAAGGTGCTCAAAAAAGACCTCCGCAAGTGGGGAACCGAGCCCAGGCCCCGCAAGGAAAAGGGCCCCCAGGTCACCGTGGCCGACATCTTCGGCACCATGGAGTCCCGCGTGAACCCCGACGGGGTGAAGGGCATCACCGCCAACTACGGCTACGTCATCACCGGCGAGGGCGGCGGCGACTACACGGTGTCGGTCAAGGACGGCAAGGTGAAGGTGCTCTCCGGCATCGTGGATCCCCAGGTGACCACCACCTGCGCCGCCAAGGACTGGGTCGCCATCACCCTGGGCAAGCTGGACGGGATGACGGCCTTCACCTCGGGCCGCCTCAAGGTGGAAGGCGACTTCGGCCTTCTCACCAAGGCCACCAAGTTCTTCAAGAAGTACCAGCCCCCCGCCGCCGCACCCGAGGCCACCGTGGCCGACATCTTCGGCACCATGGAGTCCCGCGTGAACCCGGACGGGGTGAAGGGCATCACCGCCAACTATGGCTACCACATCACCGGCGACGACGGCGGCGATTATACGGTGTCGGTCAAGGACGGTAAGGTGAAGGTGCTTTCCGGCATCGTGGATCCCCAGGTGATCACCACCTGCACCGCCAAGGACTGGATCGCCATCACCCTGGGCAAGCTGGACGGCATGACGGCCTTCACCTCGGGCCGCCTCAAGGTGGAGGGCGACTTCGGCCTGCTCACCAAGGCCACCAAGTTCTTCCAGAAGTACCAGCCCCCCTCCGCGGGCCCGGCCGAGGAAAAGGAGGAGCTCGTAGTCAAGAAGCAGGTCCTCTCCATCCCCCAGAAGTTCTCCACCGGACCGGTCATGGGGCACTTCCTCAAGACCTTGAAGGAGAAGAAGATCCTGGCCAACCGCTGCCCCTCCTGCGGCCGTCTCCAGCTCCCCCCGCGAGAAGCCTGCGCCGAGTGCCGCGTGCGCGCCACCGAGTGGGTCGAGGTGGGTCCCGAGGGCAAGCTCACCATCATGGACGTGGCCTTTTACGCCAGCCCGGACCCGCTCACCGGCGACACCCGGGAAACCCCCTACTGCGCCTGCCACATCCTGCTGGACGGCTGCAAGGGCCACGAGACCCTCTGGCACGAGCTGAACCCCGACGACATCGGACGCGCCAAACGCGGCATGCGCGTAAAACCCGTGTGGAACGACGAGCGCAAAGGCGCCATCACCGATATCCGATACTTCACCTTGGTTGACTAAAATCGCCAGGGGACCTGCGAGAAGGAGGCCCATAACGCCATGAAAGCCCAGGAAAAGCCCGATACCAAAGACTGCTTCGTGGTGGAAGGAAAGCTCGCGCTTCCCTACCAGTACTTCGCCGGGCGCACCGGCTCCAAGTTCCTCATCGCATTGCGCGACAAGAAAAAGATCCTCGGCATCAAGTGCGAAGCCTGCAACAAGGTCTACGTGCCCCCACGCCAGACCTGCGAGCGCTGCTTCACCAAGATCGAGAACAACTGGGTGGAGCTCTCCGACACGGGCACCGTCACCGGCTGGACCGTGGTCCGATACGCCGAGCCCCACCAGCCCGTCAAGCCGCCCTACATCCTGGCCATGATCAAGCTGGACGGGGCCGACACCGCATTCGCCCACATCCTGCGCGGCGTTTCCGCCTCCCAGATGAAGAAGGGCATGCGGGTAAAAGCCGAGTTCTCCCGCAAAACTACCGACACCATCCTCGACATCGCCTGCTTCCGGCCCGCGCCCAAGGTGGCGATGGGGCTCACCTACGACCAGCTGGAAGTGGGCATGACCGAGTCCTTCACCAAGACCATCACCGAAACCGACGTCTACCTCTTCGCGGGCATCTCCGGCGACTTCAACCCCATGCACTTAAACGAGGAGTTCGCCAAGAAGACGCCCTTCGGCACCCGCATCGCCCACGGCGCGCTGCCCCAGAGCCTCATCGCGCCGGTCCTGGGCATGAAGCTCCCGGGACTCGGCACCGTGGCCATCGAGATGAGCTCGCGCTTTTTAAAACCCACCTTTTTCGGCGACACCGTGACGGCCTGGGCCGAGGTGGTGGAAAAGCTCGAGGAGAAACGCTGGGTGCGGATGGAATTAAGGTGGACCAACCAGAAGGGCCAGTTGATCGGCGTGGGCGAAGCCATCGTCATGCCGCCGGTACCCATGCCGGAGTGACGGATAACTGCGGGACTGCTAAACGGCTAAACTGCTGAACTGCGAAAAAAGATTCTGGGGGAGACCTTTCTTTCATGGAGAAAGAAAGGTCTCCCCCCAACCCCCTTCCAAAGAAAGCCGCACTTTGGTTTCTTCGCCGGGGCTCGAACGGGCGCCGCAGCAATAACCTATGCCTGCGGGCAAACGAACCGACGGACAAGGGAAAAAAGCATGAAGCCACTGCTGCAAGCGATAAAGGAAAACCTCCTGGTGGGCTCCGAAGGATGGGGAAACCGCTCCGCCGAGGACATCCTGGGAAAGCCCGCCTTCGCGGCCGTCGCCGAAGACCTGGAGAAGCTCTCCCTGAAGGAGCTGCTGCGGCTCTTCCACGCCCTTCCCGCCCCGGACCTGGAAAGCCTAAACGGAGAGTATGACGCCCGGGTCCTCGAGGTGGGCTTCTTCTTTCCGGTGGCCAACTGGATCACCCACAACGTCTTCGGACCGGGTCGCTGGCTGGGCAAGGCCTTCATCCCCGGCGGCGGGGGCTACAACCTCTTTGCGGACCACGCCACCGTCGTCCGGCGCACGCGGAAGATGGATACCAGGGTAAAGGCCTCGGCCTTTGACGGCCGCCCCTCCTTTTGCCTGGACTACAAGGCCCACAACCGCTTCCCGGTAAGCACCATGCGGGACGAGATACGGATGGTGAACTCCGAGTTCTTTCTGGGCCTGGGCTACATGACCGCCGGAGGAGGGCCCGCCAATCCCGCCCCCTTTGTCATGACGGGAAAGCCCCGGCCCCTGGAGGGAGCCGGCGGCTGATCCGGTCGGGCCCGGTTCACTCGAACTCATCTCAAAATAGTTTTTCTATGAATACTATTTGATTTTGAATACTATCTTCTTTCCCAGCGAAAGAGCTTTTGGGTGGTATTAAGGGCATTAAGCCTTGAATGGTTGCCTTTCCAGCTAGTGCAAAAAGTTTTGCGGAAAGGGGGGGCAGGGGTGGGGGGGGGGGGGGGGGGGGGCCGCGTTTTAAAAAGGCGTAACCCCCCCCACCCCCGCAAAATGCCTTTCTTTATTATTTTTGAGATAGCTTCTATTCCTTCAGCTTGAAGTCGGGATAGAGCTTCTTCATGCAGTCCGGGCAGATGCCGTGGCTGAACTGCGCGCCGGAATGCTCCGTGATGTACTGCTCCAGCTGGTTCCAGTACCCCTGGTCGTCCCGGATCTTCTTGCAGGACGCGCAGATGGGGATGAATCCCCGCAGGGTCTTCACCTCCGACAGGGCGGTCCGGAGCTCGGCGATGAGGTCGTCCCGTTGCTTCTGCTCCCGGCCCAGGCGCCTCCATCCCCAGAAAAGCCCCCCCGTGCCGATGAGCCACAAAAGTCCGAAGCCCAGGGTGTGATTCAGAAAAAGGTGTCTTTGGACCGCGAGGATGTCCTCCGCCTCGCGGGTCACGCTGATTCCGCCCCGCAGGTCGCCCTCCCGGTAGCCCTGCTTTGCGTGGCAGGAGAGGCAGGGCTTCTCCACCAGAAGGGGTGCCATGTACCGGAAGCGCTTCCCCCCCGAATCGGCGCCCACCAGCTCGAAGCGTTCCTTGGCCCCGGACTCGAAAGCTTTCAAGGCTTGCGCCTCCCAGGGGTCGGGGCGGTTACCCGGGCGGATGGGTTTCAGGCTGGTGATGTGGAACCAGATCCGGTTTTGTTTCTCCGCGATCTCCCCGATCTGCTGGGTCATGTAGGCCGGGTTGATCTTGGTCAGCCGGAGGCCGTCCGTGGTGACCACGTCCCGCTCGGGGTCCTCCAAGTAGGGATTGGGCTGGGTTTCCGGAGTGACGGGCACATACACTCCGCCGTGGGCGGCGTTCCAACTCCTGGTCGTCACGATCTCCTGGAAAAAGGCCCGGGCCTGGGCCTTCGCCAGATCAAAGATCTGCGTCTCCTCCTTTTCTATGCTCCAGGCCCACAAACCCGTGATGACCAGGGTCCAGGCCAAGGCAGCCAGGAGGAATGCCCACAAAAGAGGCGGGTTTGCTTTTTTCTCCGAATTGGTCGCCATAGCCCATTCCCCAGAATTACGTGGGCCCCTTTGCGTTCGGGGCGCCTTTATTCCGCCGCGCGTGCCCGTCCCTTGCTGGGCGGAAGGCGGCAAACGTCACGGCGCGCCCAAGCTTGCACCGCACTTCCGATTTGCCGTGGAAAGCCCTGCAGGATCTCCAGGATTCCGTTGATATACACGCTTCTCCAATGATTTTGCTATGATGTTATTAATAAGCCCAGGATTCCGGCTCCGCAAGAGCCCAAGCCTTGCCGGCATGAAAAATGCCGGGGAGCGATGATTCCCGCCCCATGCCCTTCGCGGCCACCCGCGCCGTGAAGGGCACCCTCTTTCATGGGCGTTCGGCCATATCCCGGTGCCGGTTTGACCCGATACGCCGCCGGTGTTAGAAAAGATTTCAGCATTCAGGTATAGGTTCCCCCGGCATTGTTGCGGGCTTGGAACCACTGGGGAAAGGCAGCTCCCCGGGGCCCTTTACTCGTTCGTCACCCGGTCCGCATGCCTTACGAACGCCTGCGAATACCTGCCAGGCCTGGTCCGCGGGCAATCTTCCATGGATGAATCCCTTCTGCTACCTTTGGGTTATGCAGGCCTGTTCCTGGTGAGCTTCCTGGCCGCCACCCTGGTGCCGCTCAGTTCCGAGGGCGCGGTGGCGCTCATGGCGGTGTCGGACTTCAATCCCGCCCTGGTCCTCGTCGTGGCCACGGCCGGCAACTCCCTGGGCGCCCTGGCCAATTACTACGTGGGGAAATGGGGCGGGCGCTTTCTATTATCCCGGTATATCAAGGCGGACCCCAAGGTCCTGGCCAAGGCGGAAAGGATCTGCGGCAGGCTGGGCGGGCCGGTCCTCTTCTTCGCCTGGCTGCCCGTGGTGGGAGACCCCCTCACCCTGGCCGCCGGCGTCTTGAAGATGAACCTCTGGGCTTTCCTTTTCTGGGTCGTGCTGGGAAAGGCGTTCCGATACTGGGCGATAATCGGGGCCGTCGCGCTTTGAGGCTGTTTCCGGGCAAAGGCCGGGGAACGGCTGCCCTTTAACCTTTTTCTAGGGAGCGTCGTACCATGGACTTCGAGGAGGCGGTTGCGCATCTGGCGGTGAAGAAGGGGGCGGAAAAGGATTTTCCCTTCGGGCCGGAGGTGCTGGTCTTCAAGGTGATGGGCAAGATGTTCGCCCTCATGGGCCTGGACGCCGATCCCGTCAGCATCAACCTCAAATGCGACCCCACCCGCGCTGAGATGCTCCGGGAGCTCTTTCCCGCCGTTACGCCCGGCTACCACATGAACAAGAAGCACTGGATCACCGTGACCCTGGACGGGAGCGTACCGGACGAAGAGGTCCGCGCCATGATGGACGACTCCTACGACCTGGTGGTGAAGGGCCTCGGGAAGGCGGACAGGGAAAGGCTGAAAGGGCGCGGAAAGGGCGGGGGATGAGGCGCGGTCCGGGCCGACCGCGCCTGGAACCGGACTCCTCATAGGAACAAGAGGCCTGCGATGATCAACAGGAGGCCCAACAGAAAGGATGCTCCGGAGAGCTTCACGATTTTCATGTCCGCGGGGCCGAGATCGGACAGAACGGATCGGCGCGGGCCCAGGAAGCCGTTGTTCCGGACCCCGACCACGCTCGTGCCCAACGCGGCGGCTCCCCACAGGATCAAGCCCGCCAACAGGATGAAGTCGTGGATGTACATGGGCAGTCCCCCGCCACCGTGTGAGAGAAGTTTCTGATTCTTCCCCCCGAGCCCGCCGGCTTCATCCCTTGAACCTTGTCTGGTAGCGGCAGGAGGGCTTGCCGTCGGGGATGCGTTCCAGGATGACCATCTCGCCGCCCAGGAGCTTGGTGTAGGTGCGGTCCAGGTCCATGACGGCGTCGCACACGCCCCGGTCGGCCGCGCAGCAGTAACCGTAGGGGCAGGCTTCCACGGACCACAGGCAGGTGTCGCCTTCCATCTTGTCAATCCGCGGCGTTATTCCGTTTTTACCGAGAAACGCGAACCACGCGTCCATGACCTCGCGGATGCTGGACTGCTTTTGGGCGCCGAAGTAGGGGGCCCGGAAGGCAACATGGCCCAGGGCGCGGTTCGCGCCCCGCACCAGGGTTTCTCCGACGACGGGGAGCTTGAAAAGCGCTGCGTGGAGCTTGCCTGCAACGGGAAGCAGCTTGGAGGGCGGCATTACGTGTTCCTTTCCCGAAGGTTGTTGCAAGGGTTGTCGGGGCGGCACGGTATGCTTTACTACCGCACGATCAGCGGCAGAAAGATGCAAAAGGCCCCTGTCAGGACGAGAAGAAGGCCGATGAACAGGCCGATATTGGGGGCTTCCGTCTCGTCATAGGGCTTGAGCATGTCTTCGGGCGTCATCTTGTCCCGCCCGGGGATTTTAGAACGGCTCCAGAAGAACTGGCCGACCCGGCTCCAGGCGGTTCCGACGGCCCGCCGGAAGAGCATGGAAAGCGCCCCGGCCGCAAGAAGCAAAACCCCCACGATCTGCTCGGCGCCCATGAGAAGCCCCCCAAGACAAAGGGTTGCGGTTTCGGGCTCGCAGGTCTGCCTGTGATCTCTACGCCTGGTGCGGCAGTCCTTAGAAGCTGTTTCATAACCTCATCTGACGCCCCAGGGCGGCGTTCCTTCGCCTTCTCAAAATGCTCACATACAAACCGTATGCTCCGCTTTTTCGTCGGCCCGCGCCTTGCCCTGAAACGTGATCCGAGGTTATGAAACAGCTTCTATGTAACACAGGAAGGACGCAAAGCCCATAGGGCAGAAGTTTTGCCTCAAAAGGGGGGGAGCCCCGACCGCCCCTCCGAAGATTGGGGTGTTTCAATGTGTT
>JBFMHL010000008.1:0-3136 GCA_040753055.1 Thermodesulfobacteriota bacterium
CTTTACTACGGCCGGATCAGGGCAAGCATAGGGCGCGGACGCAAGGCGCGCGAACGGACGGGGAAGGGAGCGTACTGTATGGTACGTGACCGCCCCCGGCCGGGAAGCGCAACGCAGCAGCCGCCCCCTATGCTTGCCCTGAAAGAAGCGCAACGCAGCAGCCGCGCCTATGCTTGCCCTGAAAGCAATGCCTCCACGTCCTTCCATACCTCCCAGTCCGAATCCCCGTAGTGATGGTAAACGTGCAGAAGATGCGGGGCCACCTCCCGCAGGTCGGGAAGCACGCGGAAGCGCAGCCCTCCCTGGTAGGAGACGGTGGTCTTGTAGTAGTCGGCGATGAAGTTGTAGGCCTCGGGCACCCTCTCCGCGTTCTGCAGCCCGTGTTTCCAAAAAGCCGCGGCCAGCGTGCCCTGGTCGCGCACCCGCCACTTCGGGTCGTCCAGGATGGCCAGAGTATACTCGCGCCAGGTTTCCATGAACGGCTTCGAGCGCTCGCTGAACAGGAACATCCCGCCATTGGCGTGGGGCCAGCGGTCGTCGGGGATGCGTATGCCGAAGCGCTGTTCGATCAGGTCGGCCAGGTGGGTGCACTCGCAGTAGTAGACGTCCTCCCCCTGCGGGTTCCGCCACTTCTTTGCCTTCACATCATAGCGGAACTCGGTCTCCTCCTCCACGGACCTGTAGTACTCCTCGAAGGCCGCGTCGTAGACCACGCTCCCTCGTGAGTCCAGCCACCGGCGCTTCCCGCGGTCGTAGGAATAGCCCTCCCCTTCGGCCATGAACCTGCCGAAGTTGTCCTTGCAGTCGTCGTACAGGACGTTTTCCTCGTCGTCGCGCCAGCATCGTCCGTCCCAGAAGAACGGGCCGTTTTTTAAATAGAAGCTCTGGAAATCGTCCTCCGACACGTTGTAGATGGGCTTTCCGGATGCGTCGCGCCAGGTCTCCCCGCCGGCATAGCTTACCCCGTTGCGGATATAGAGCCCTGCTCCCGCGCGGAACAGGGCCGAAACGGCCGCCTGCCGGACTGCGAAAGGCCAGAGGCGGGACCTGAGCAGGGCAGCCAGGACCTTGCGCAGGTAAACCAGCCGCTCGATGCGCCGCAGCACCGGGGCAGGGACCTCCCGCGCCAGAATCTCCCGGTTCTTTTCAAAGCGCTCGGTGAGCCGGTCCAGCTTTTGCTTCTTCTCCGCCAGGGCCGGGTCTCCCAGCCGGGACGCCTCCCAGCGGGCAACCAGCCCCGCAAGTTCGGTCTGCTTCTTCTGGATCTCCACGCGGGAGAGCGGGTAGGGCCAGTGCTTCAGGATGGAGCGGTCCAGGCGCCCGGTTTCCTCCTGCATCCGTTCCAGGCAGCCGCAGTTGGCCGCCCAGGGGGAGAACTCCCGGAACACGCAGTGGTCCGAAGCAAAGTCCACCGGGTTGCGATGGAAGCCGAACACCCTGTCCGCGTCCGGGGCGAGCGCCAGAACGTCGGAGTCCAGGTAGCAGTAGGTCTTGCCTTCCAGGGGCAGGATGCGGGCCAGGCTCGTCTTTAAAAGGATGGCCGCCCGGCGGTTGTCCATATCCGCCGGGGTTTCCACGTTGACCAGGTCCGAATGCTCGATGGCCTTCCGGTTGCGGGAGGGGTCCGTGACCACCAGCACGGGATGCCGCGAAAAGCGCCGCAGGAGGCGTATCGAGGTGTTGAGCGTCTCGATGTGCTTGTCCGCCCCGCAGACGGCGAATACAAAGATGTTCTCGTTCATGACCCTAAGCCTGCCGGGAAGCTGTCTTAGAAGACGAAAAGAAAGGCCTTTGCAGAGGGGAGGGATATATCCTTTTTGAAAAAGCTGGTTTCCCTCTCTTTCTTTTCCACAAAACTTTTTAAGGCGCCTCCCAAGACATCTGGTTTGTAGAGCTCATCTCAAAATAGTTTTTCTATGGAGAACATTTACTTTTTGAATACAATCTGCTTTCCCAGAGAAAACTATTTTACAGTTATTATGGGCAGCAAGCCTCAAATAGCAGCCTTTGGGCCTGGTTCAAAAAGTTTTGAGGAAAAGGGGGAGAGGGTGCGGGGGAGGGGGGAAAATCCAGCTTTTTCAAAAGGGGTTTTCCCCCTCCCCCGCAAAATCCTTTCCCTTTTATTTTTGAGATAGCTTCTAGTTATTTCCTATTCGGTTGTTTTTCCCGCCACCCAGGTCCTGTACCACAGCTCGAACACCAAGAGCTTCCACAGCCGCCAGTGGTCGCGGGCCGCGATGAGGCGTGCGACCCCCTGGCGGGAAACAATCCCGTCCGCCACCAGAACGCTTTCGGAGAGCCCGGCCTCATACCAGGGGATGTCCGCGTAGTAGGAGTCCGGCCCCACGAAGCCCTGCTTTTTACGGGCCAGTATTTCCGGGGGCAGATCGTTTTTGATGTTGTCGAACAAGAGCGCCTTGGTGACGCCGGGGATGAAGCACAGGCTCTCGTCCAGCGAGAACACGTATTCGAAAAGCTCCCGGTCCAGATAGGGAACGCGCACCTCCAGGGAGTGGGCCATACTGGCCCGGTCAATTTTCACCAGCACCAGCTCCGCCATAAAGCATTTGACATCCAGGACCTGGAAGGTCTTGACCGGCGACAGCCCGGGCAGGGCCTGCTTCCGATAGAACCAGAAGGGGTCCTTCGGGATGTGGGCATGGAGGTCCGGGCAAAGGAGCCCGCAAAGCTCCTCGCGCCCGAACAGGCCCATGGCCATTGCCTTTTTATAATGACGCACGAAGAACTCCGGGAAGGCGGGCCGACGGTTTGCAAACGGGCGCAGGAAAAACGGCAGGCGGTCCACCTGGTCCCGCACATCCTTGTGCCACGTATAGCCGCAGAACTGCTCGTCCGCGCCCTCGCCGGAGAGCACGGCCTTCACGTCCTGAGCCGCCCGCTGGCTGATGAGGAAGGTGGGGATGGTGGAGATGTCCGCGATGGGCTCGTCATAGACTGTAGAAAGCTCCGGCAGCAAGGAGAGCGAGCCCCCGTCCGCCACCAGGTCCGCGTGCCTGGTACCGAACCTCTCCGCCACCATTTTTGCATAGAGGTGCTCGCTCTTGTCCCAGCCGGCGAACCCCAGCGAAAAGGTCCGCACCGGGTCCATGACGCGGCTCATCTCCCGGACCAAGGT
>JBFMHL010000009.1:0-6997 GCA_040753055.1 Thermodesulfobacteriota bacterium
CTCATGGGATGGGGGGCCTTGTGGTCCGCCGCCGCGTGGATCAAGAGCGCCGCCACCAGCGTTCCAGCCACCGCCGGAACCGTGGTTCTGGGCCTGTTGCCTCTGCTGCTGGGATTTGCCTGCATGCTCCAGGCCCTGGTCATGGACGTGGCCGACCAGGGCCCCTGCATTTCCTTTGATTACGACGACGAGGCGCTGCTGCCGGGCAAACGCGCGCGCGCCCCGGAAGATAATGGGAACACGGTTTCATGAATACCCCCGACCCGAGACAGCCCCGAGAACGCTCCTTCGGCCCCTTGCGGTTCCTGCCGGGGCCCAATCGCGGAAAATATCCCCACTGCCACTCCGTCTACATCGAAGGGGCGAAGGTGCTGATAGACCCCGCCTCGGACCGCGACCGCCTGGCCCGCCTCCGCGACGAGGAAGGCGTGGAGGTGGTGATCCTGTCCCACTGGCACGAAGACCACTTCGCCCACCTGGACCTCTTCAACGGCGCCGCAATCTGGATCCACGAAAAAGACCTGCCTCCCCTTCGGGACGTGGAGATCCTGCTGGACTGGTACGGCATGGACCGCCGGAAGGACCCGGAGCTCCGGGACGGCTGGCGCAAGCTCATCCTGGATAACTTCAACTACGCCCCCCGAAACCCGGCGCGCCTTCTGTCGGGAAACGAAACCCTTCCGCTGGGGAGCGTGACCGCCCGGGTCATCCACACGCCCGGACACACTCCGGGAAACATCGCCCTCCACTTCCCCGACCTGGACGTGCTCTTCGCGGCCGACTACGACCTCACCGCCTTCGGCCCCTGGTACGGCGACCCGGCCGGTTCCATGGAGGATACGGTGCGTTCGGTGGAGGCCCTCAAGGCCCTGAATGCCGGCGTGGTGCTCACCAGCCACGAAACCGGCGTTTTCGAAAGCCCCGCCCCCGAGCTCTACGACGCCTATCTTGCGGTGATCGAAACTCGGGAGCGGAAGCTCCTGGAGTTCCTGAACGCACCTCGCACGCTGGCCGACATCGTCAACCAGTGGATCGTCTACCGCAAGCCCAGGGAGCCATTCCTTTTCTATGAGTGGGCCGAGCGGGCCACCATGGAAAAGCACCTGGAAAAGCTCACCGCCTGCGGCCTGGTCCAACACCGGGAGGGCCGCTTCGTGCGCACCCGCGGGTGAGGAGCATGCGGCCGTTTCGGGTGCATGCTCCGGAACACCATTCATTGATTTTTACTAACTTTTTTTCTTTAGTTTTCATTCAAACTCAACTCCGCCTCCCTCTTCGGCATCCCTTTGCTTCCGCCAGGTATTTCCCGTTTGATTTGGCCGTGCGATGTGCTATTGCGTGGCCGGCGACCGGCCCCTGAACCGGGAGGCCCCAAGACCGGAGTGCGAGGAAACGATGAAAGCATTGTTGGCGCTGGAAGACGGCCGGACCTTTTCCTGCCGGTCCTTCACAGGCCCGGGAGAGGCCCGGGGCGAGGTGGTTTTCAACACCAGCATGGCGGGCTACCAGGAGGTGCTCACGGACCCCTCCTACAGAGGCCAGCTCGTCACCATGACCTATCCCCTGGTGGGCAACTACGGGGTGAACCGCGAGGACGTGGAGTCCGACCGCATCCAGGTGGGGGGATTCCTCCTGCGCGAGTATCAGGAGCACCCGTCCAACTTCCGGGCGGAAACCACCCTGCGCGAGTATCTGCAGAGCCAGAACGTTCTGGGAGTGGACCGCTTCGACACCCGTGCGCTCACGCGCCACATCCGCTGCGGCGGGGCTTTGCGTTCCATCTGCTCCACCGAGGACCTGGACCCGGAGAGGCTGTGCGCGCGGGCGCGGGAGCTCCCCAGCATGGTGGGCCTGGACCTTGCCCGGGAGGCCACCGCAGGCCGTGCCTACCGCTTCCGGGAAGGCGACCGGGAGTTTCTTCCCCCGGAGCGCCTGAAAAAGGACGCCTGGATTTCCGGGTCGGACAAGCCCCGCGTGGCGGCCTTCGATTTCGGCATCAAGTACAACATCATCCGGTGCCTGGAGCAGGCCGGGTGCGAGGTCATCGTAGTGCCGGCCCAGACCGGCCCCGAGATCATCCGCAACATGCAACCCGACGGCGTGTTCCTGAGTAACGGCCCCGGCGACCCCGAGCCGGTTTCCTATGGCATCCAGGCCGTGCGGGAGCTTTTCGGGTTTCGGCCGATCTTCGGCATCTGCCTGGGCCACCAGATCCTGGGCCTTGCCCTGGGGGCCAAGACCTACAAGCTCAAGTTCGGACACAGGGGCGTGAACCAGCCGGTGAAGAACATGGATACCGGGCAGGTGGAGATCACCAGCCAGAACCACGGGTTCGCAGTGGATACGGCCACGCTCCCCAAGGACCTTGCCCGGCCCACCCATGTGAACCTAAACGACAACACCTGTGAAGGATTCCGGGGGATCAAGCACCCCATCCTGGCGGTCCAGTACCACCCGGAGGCTTCCCCCGGCCCCCACGACGCCCACTACCTGTTCAAGGAGTTCATCTCCTTGATGGCCGGGCGATAGGACCGAAGACACGGGCGGCCGAATGCGGCCTTTTCGCGGATGCACCGGCCGGCGCATCCGCGAAGAAACGCCCGACCGGGAATTGCTCCCGGGCTTTTCTTGAAACGATGCCGGCACGGACTGCCCCATGCCCAAACGTACCGACATAGAAAAAATACTCATCATCGGAGCCGGCCCCATCATCATCGGCCAGGCCTGCGAGTTCGACTACTCCGGCACACAGGCTTGCAAGGCCCTGCGCGAGGAAGGCTACAAGGTGGTGCTGGTGAACTCCAACCCCGCCACCATCATGACCGACCCGGAGATGGCCCACCGCACCTACGTGGAGCCTGTCACCGTGGACTCCATCGCCAAAATCGTGGAACGCGAGCGGCCGGATGCGGTTCTCCCCACCCTGGGGGGCCAGACGGGCCTCAATACCGCCGTGGCGGCGGCCAAGCGCGGCATCTTCGACGCCTACGGCGTGCAGATGATCGGCGCCAACGTGGAGGTCATCGAAAAGGCCGAGAGCCGCGAGAAGTTCCGCCGGGCCATGGAGAACATCGGCCTCACCGTGCCGGTCTCCGAGTTCGTGGAAAACCTGGAGCAGGCGCGCGAGGCCGCGGCCAAGATCGGCTTCCCGGTCATCATTCGCCCTTCCTTCACCCTGGGCGGAACCGGCGGCGGAGTGGCCTTCAACGTGGAGGACCTGGACGAAATCGTGAAACGGGGCCTGGACGCCAGCCTCATCCATCAGGTCATGCTGGAGCAGTCGGTCCTGGGTTGGAAGGAATACGAGCTGGAGGTGATGCGCGACAAGAAGGACAACGTCGTCATCATCTGCTCCATCGAGAACCTGGACCCCATGGGCGTGCATACGGGAGACTCCATCACCGTGGCCCCGGCCCAGACGCTCACCGACCGCGAGTACCAGCGCATGCGCAACGCCACCATCGCGGTCATGCGGGAGATCGGCGTGGAGACCGGCGGCTCCAATGTGCAGTTCGCCGTGAACCCGAAGAACGGGGACATGATCATCATCGAGATGAACCCCCGCGTTTCCCGCAGCTCGGCGCTGGCCTCCAAGGCCACGGGCTTCCCCATCGCCAAGATCGCGGCCAAGCTTGCCGTGGGCTACACCCTGGACGAGATCCCCAACGACATCACCCGGGAGACCATGGCCTGCTTCGAGCCCACGATAGATTACTGCGTGGTGAAGATCCCCCGGTTCACCTTCGAGAAGTTTCCCGACACCACAGACTTCCTCACCACATCCATGAAGTCCGTGGGCGAGACCATGGCCATCGGCCGCACCTTCAACGAGGCCCTGCAAAAAGGGCTCCGGGGCCTGGAAACCGGCCGGGCCGGCCTGGGCGGCGACGGCAAGGGGCAGAACATCCATGCAGGCGAGCTGCCGGCCCGTGAGGAGATCGTCCAGAAGCTGGCCACGCCCAACTCCCAGAGGCTTTTCTACATCCGCTACGCGCTCGCTTCCGGCATGAGCGTGGACGAGATTTACGGGATCACGGGCATTGACCCCTGGTTCCTAAACCACATGAACAGCATCCTGACCTTGGAAAAGGAGCTCAAGACCCAAGGTAAAAATGCCTCCGGCGAGCTCTTGCGCAAGGCCAAGGGATGGGGTTACTCCGACCGGCAGCTGGCGCACCTCTGCGGGCGGACCGAGACCGAGGTCCGCAAGCTCCGCGCGGAGCAGGAGCTCTTCCCGGTCTACAAGCTGGTGGACACCTGCGCCGCCGAGTTCGCCGCGGCCACGCCCTATTACTACTCCACCTACGAGGAGGAGGAGGAAGCCCGCTTCACCGACCGCCGGAAGGTCATGATCATCGGCGGCGGGCCCAACCGCATCGGACAGGGAATCGAGTTCGACTACTGCTGCTGCCACGCTTCCTTCGCCCTGCGCGAGCTGGGCTTTGAAAGCATCATGGTGAACTCCAACCCCGAGACCGTGAGCACGGACTACGACACCTCGGACAAGCTCTACTTCGAGCCCGTCACCGCCGAGGACGTACTCCACATCGCAAGAGTGGAAAAGCCCCTGGGAATCATCGTGCAGTTCGGCGGCCAGACGCCGCTCAACATCGCCTCGGCCATCGCCGCGGCCGGCGTGAAGATCCTGGGCACACAGCCCGAGAGCATTGACGCAGCCGAGGACCGCAAGCTCTTCGGCGCACTCTTGCGAAAAGTGGGCCTCACCCAGCCGCAGAACGGCACCGCGCTCTCCGTGGAAGAGGCCGTGGCCGTGGCCGAGGAGATCGGCTACCCGGTCATCGTGCGTCCCTCCTTCGTCCTGGGTGGCCGGGCCATGAAGATCGTCTACGACCGGGAAAGCCTGGTGAGCTTCACCCGCATCGCCATCGAGGCCTCGGAGGAGCACCCGGTCCTGATTGACCGCTTCCTGGAGGACGCGGTGGAGATTGACGTGGATGCCGTGTGCGACGGCACCCGGACGGTCATCGGCGGCATCATGGAGCACATCGAGGCCGCCGGGGTCCACTCCGGGGATTCGGCCTGCGTCCTTCCGCCCAGGAGCCTCTCGCAGGAGGTCCTTTCCCGAATCCGCAGTGCCACCGCGGCTCTCGCCCGGGAGATCCGCGTGGTGGGCCTCATGAACATCCAGTACGCGGTGAAGGACAACGAGCTCTACGTCTTGGAGGTAAACCCGCGCGCCTCCCGGACCGTTCCCTTCGTGTCCAAGGCCACGGGCATTCCGCTTGCCAAGATCGCCACCAAGGTCATGATGGGAAACACGTTGGAGGAGCTGGGATTCACCGAAGAGCCCAAGCTTTCCCATGTGGCCGTGAAAGAGGCCGTGTTCCCCTTCGACCGATTTCCGGGCGTGGACCCCCTCCTGGGGCCGGAGATGAAGTCCACGGGCGAGGTCATGGGCATCGCCTACGACTTCGGCGCAGCCTATGCCAAGGCGCAGTTCGCCGCGGGGCAGAAGCTTTCCGCTTCGGGAACCGTGTTCGTGTCCGTGGCGGACGCGGACAAGGCCAAGATCGTCCCCTGCGTGAAAACCCTTCTTTCCTTGGGATTTTCCATCGTGGCCACGTCCGGAACCGCCGAGTACCTGAACGGCCAGGGGCTGGCCGCCAGCCCCATCCGCAAGGTTTCCGAAGGCAGGCCCCATGCCGTGGACGCCATCAAGAACAACGAGATCGCCCTCATCATCAACACGGGAACCGGCTCCGGGCCTTCCACCGCGCGGGACGGCTTCTCCATCCGGCGGGCGGCGCTCAAGTACGGCATCCCCTACGTCACCACCGTGGCCGGCGCCCTGGCCACGGCCCTGGGGCTCGCCGCCATCAAGGAGAAGGCCCTGACGGTCTGCCCCTTGCAGGATTACTACAAATAGCTACTTTACCAGGAGCTTTCAGTCACTGTCGTCAGATTGAAAGGGCAACGGGGAGAAGGCCCTTCGCAAACCGGGAGCAACACGCCCAAGCCCGAACGAACCGGGCGGGGAGGCAGAACATGTGGGACCAGGATCGGCCGCGGGACGAATGCGGTGTTTTCGGGGTTTATGGTCACGAGGAAGCGGCCAAGCTCACTTACTTCGGCCTCTACGCCTTGCAGCACCGGGGACAGGAGTCTGCCGGCATCTCCGTGTACCGGGACGAGGCCATCCATACCCACAAGGGGATGGGCCTGGTCCACGAGGTGTTCGAGGACAAGACCCTGAACCGGCTGCCCGGCCGCGTGTGCATCGGCCAGGTGCGCTACTCCACCACGGGCGGCTCGACGCTGCTGAACGCCCAGCCTTTCGTTGTGCGCCACAAAAAGCGTTTTTACGCCGTGGCCCACAACGGCAACCTGGTGAACGCCCATACCCTGCGCGACGAGCTGGAAAGCTCGGGCTCCATCTTCCAGACCACCATTGACACCGAGATCTTTCTGCACCTCCTCATCAAGAGCCTGGACGAAGGCTTCGAACGCGCGCTGCTGAAAAGCGTATCGCTCCTCAAGGGGGCATTCTCCTTCGTGCTCCTCTCCAGCGAAGGAGAGCTCATCGGCATCAAGGACCCCCACGGGTTCCGGCCCCTCTGCCTGGGCAAGCTGAACGGAGCCTACGTGCTTTCGTCCGAGTCCTGCGCATTGGACCTGGTGGAGGCCGAGTTCATCCGGGAGCTGGAACCGGGCGAAGTGGTCATCATCAATAAGGACGGAGTGCGCTCCCTTTTCCTGCCCAAGGCGGATCGCCAGGCATTCTGCATCTTCGAGCACATCTACTTCGCCCGGCCCGACAGCGACTTCTTCGGCTGCAACGTCTACGAGATGCGCAAGGCCCAGGGGCGCGCCCTGGCGGCCGAATCGCACGTGGACGCCGACTTCGTCATGCCCTTTCCCGACTCGGGGAACTACGCGGCCCTGGGATACTCGGAGCAGTCCGGCGTGCCTTTCGAGATGGGCATGATCCGGAACCACTACGTGGGGCGCACCTTCATCCAGCCCAGCCAGAGCATGC
>JBFMHL010000010.1:0-14834 GCA_040753055.1 Thermodesulfobacteriota bacterium
CCTGTTCCGTTCGGCCCACGCCTTTTCCCTGTCCGAGCTTGCCTCCATGGAGGCCCTGACGGACGCCGATCTCCGCGCCGCAGTAGCAGGCGCAAGCTACGGGAGCGGCTTTCTGCGCCTGGACAATGCTGCGAAAGCCCTCAAGACAGGAAGAGACAGGCTTTTCCTAAAAAGCGGCTCCAAACCCGAAATAAACCAGCTCTTTGGCGCCCTGCGGGAGACGGACCGAAAGCTTCTTGCCCATGAAAACGAAGCGGCGCGCTACTTCCGGCTCCGCGCCGAGCAGGAGGAGACCGATGCGGAGCTCTCCAGGCTTTCCGCCCGGCTGGCCGATATTCGCCGGGACTTCCAGGTGAAAAGGATATACCTGTCCCTCTGGGCAGACTACGTGGAGCATCAGGACGCGCAGCAGTCACTCGATGCGCTGCCCGCTCCGCCCGCCTCCTTTCCCGACGACGCCCGCGCCCTCTACACCGCCTTGCTGGAAAAAATGGAAGCCCTGGATCGGGAGGCCGCGGACCTGCGGGCCGAGCAGCAAAGCCTGGTTGACCAAAAGAAGAAGCTGCAACCCGATCCCAAGCTTCTCGAGCAGGAAATGCGAATCCGGGAGGCCGCCGCCCTCGGGCCGGAGCTCGCGGCCCTGGAACGGGAGGTCGCCGCCGCCGGTCGCCTGGCCGGGGAGAAAAGGCAGGCCCTCTCCCGGGTGCTGCAAAGCCTGGGGCCCGGTTTCAACGAGGCCCGCCTCGCGGAAGCGGCAGAGCGCGCCGCAAAGGGCGCGGGGTTTTCCCGGAGGATCGCCGAAGCAGGCGCCTTCGTACAAAGGCTGGCCGGCATCGAGGCGGCTGCCCGAGCGGGCCGGGAGGTGCGGGAACGGGCCGTTGCCGCGGTCTCCGCCCTCCAAAGGGACCTGGAAGCCGTCCCCGTACCGGAGCCGGGCCCGGATGAGATTCTCCGGCAAAAAAAGGCACTGGGCTCCACTCCGGCGCTTTTCTCGGCCTTGGTCCTCGCCCAGCGCGAGCTAACCGCAGCGCGCCAGGCCCTGGCCGCAACGGACGCGCTCCGCCCCCCCTCCCCCCTGCTCCTGCCCGCCCTGGCGACCGGCCTCGTCCTGTGCCTGGGAGCCGCAGGGATTTTCCTCTATCTGGGCCTTGCCCGGGGGTTTACCGCCCTGGGGGCTGCCGTGCCGGTCGCGGGCCTTCTTCTCGCACTGCAGTTGGGGATGGGCTTTGCATGGCTGCGCAGGAAAAAAGCCGGGATGCTTCGATTGGGGGCCGAGCAGAACGAAGTCGCGGGCCGGGCCGAGCAGGCCGCATCGGATGCCCGCGAGAAGCTGGCCCGGCTGCTGGCCGCCTGCGGTCTTTCCCCGGACGATTTGGACGAGGCCCGGATAGAAGAACGCCGGACCGAGCTGGACCAATGTCTGACCTCCTTAAACGCCCGCGAGCAGGCGAAGGAGCGCCTGGCCCGGGCCCGGGAGGAGCTTGCGCGGGAGCAGGAACGGCAGGCCGGCCGGGTAAAGGAGCAAGCCGATTTCCAGGCAGGGTTCTCTGCCTGGCTTTCCGACGCGGGGCTTCCCGCGGACCTCTCTCCGGCCGCTGCCGGCGATGCGCTCGGCCGGGTGGAGAAGGCTGCCGGACTGGCTTCGGAGATCCAAGCCACGGAGCAGGCGCGGGAAACGGCCCGAACAAGAGCCGGAGCCATCCTCCATGAGGTGCGGACGCTCTTCGCCGCCCTGGATCGGCCCGCGCCGGATGCCGAAAACGCGGCTCGGGAGCTTGCCCGGCTGGCCGAAGACCTGGAGGCCGCCTGCCGGGCGCGCGCCCAGCTTGCAGGTCTTTCCCTCAACCTGGAACCCCTGGCCCGCAAGATCGCGGACCGTGATGCCCGCAAGGCCGAGCTTGAAAAGAAGCGGGCCGCCCTCTTCCATTCCGCGGGCGTGGCCGATGAGGCGTTGTTCCTGGCTCTGTGCCGGCAGCAGGAGGAGCGCGCCCGGCTCCTGTCCCGCAGGGACACAGCCGCGCTGGGACTTCGCAAGATCTCCGGCCGCAGCGAACTCGCCTCCTTGCTCAAGGAGCTTTCCCCCTTCACCCGGGAAGGGCTTGCCGAAGAGGCGCAGGCTCTGGAATCGTCCCTTGCCGGGATGGAAGAAAGGAAGGAGGAGCAGTTGCGCCGCTCCGCGGACCTGGGCGGCGAGGCCGATCGCCTGGCCGCCGACGAGACGGCGGGCCGGCTGCGCTCCGAACGGGAAACCCTGCTGGCAGGCATCTCCTCCCGCAGCCGGGAATGGGCCGCGCTGGCCTTGGCGGAGAAGCTATTGGGCGCGGCCGTGGCCCGTTTCGAAAAAGACCACCAGCCTCGGGTGGTGAAGCGGGCGGGCGAGCTCTTCTCCGAAATAACCCGCGGCCGCTACACGGGCCTGGTGTTGGTCCCCGATAAGGACGGGCGGCCCGTGCCCTGCGCCATCACGCCCTCGGGCGTGCGCAAGCCCCCCGAGGCGCTTTCCCGGGGAACTGCGGAGCAGCTCTACCTCTGCCTGCGCCTGGCCTACGCCTCCAGCGGCGACGAGACCCGAGCCCGGCTTCCCGTCATCATGGACGACGTGCTGGTGAACTTCGATGCAGAGCGCGCCCGGCAAGCGGCGCGGATCATCGCGCAGGCCGCCCGCGCCAACCAGGTGCTGTTCTTCACCTGCCACCAGCGGACCGTGGACGACCTTCTGTCCACGGGGGCATCCCTGGCACGTTTTTCCCTGGCCCAAGGGACCATCTCCCGGATTGCACCCTGACGGCCTTCCCGGAGCCTTTGTATCCTAAAGCGATCGCCATGATCCCGGTGGGATCGTGCCGGTTAACAATCGGCGCGCCAAGCGCCCGCGAAGATCAAATCGGGACAACTACTGTAAAAGGAGCCAAGAATCATGGCCAAACCGCCCTTGCGTCTGATGACAACAACTCTTTGGGAGTACCCGTCCCAGCATTACGGGACCGACGTGCAGGGCGATCCGGAGTATGCGGGCGCCACGCCCTCCTTCATCATCTGGAACCTGCTCATGCGCTACACCCGGAAGAAGGACCTGGTGGTGGACCCCATGGCCGGCTCCGGTACCACGTTGGACGTGGCCCGGGACATCGGCCGCAGGGCCCTGGGCTACGACCTGGCCCCCAGCCGCAAGGACATCTTCCGGGCGGACGCCCGCAAGCTCCCCCTGGAGGACGAGAAGGCGGACTTCGTGTTCATTGATCCGCCCTACTCCACCCACCTCACATACTCGGACAGCCCGGACTGCATCGGAAAGCTGCCGGCCTCGGGGCGGGAGTACTATGTGGCCCTGGACGGAGTGATCCGGGAAGCCTGCCGCATCCTGCGCCCGGACCGCCACATGGCGCTGTACGTGAGCGACAGCTATGTGAAGAACAAACCATTCATGGCCATCGGGTTCTCGCTGTTCACGTTGCTTTCGCGCTACTTCGTGCCGGTGGACGTGGTGGCCGTAGTGCGGCACAACGCAAAGCTTTCCCGGAACCACTGGCACACGTCGGCCGTAGAGGGAAACTACTTTCTGCGGGGTTTCAACTACCTGTTCATCATGGGAAAACCCGCCTACGGAAAGAAAAGGGAAAGATTCCGACCTCTTTCCGATCGCAGGGACCAGGAGGAGCTGGAAAAGAGCCCGACCCGGAGGGCTCCCGCGAAGGAAGCGGAAGGGGCGGCAAAGCCCCCCCGCAGGCCCTCGCCGGGGCGACAGGCCCACCGGGCCAGGCAGATCGAAGAAGAGTGAAACGGCGCCGACAAATCTACCCGGCTTGCGTCAGCGTACCATCTCCAGACAATCGCAGAGGGGCGGTTCCCCTGTGCAAGGTCTGCTTTCCGCCTCCGGAGATTCCTCCTGGGACTTGTAATAGGCCTCGGGGTAGTGGGTCCGGAGGCAGTCCGGGCAGAGGGAATGGGAGAATCTCACCTCGGAGTGATCCTCGATATAAGCTTCCAGGCGCTGCCAGGACTCCCAGTCGGTGCGGATCTTGTGGCAGTGCATGCAGATGGGCAGAATGCCCTGCAGGGTGAGGATGTGCTCGTTGGCGTGGCTGAGCTCCGCTATGCGGCGGGCAAGCGCCTGTTGGAGCGTGACCATGCGGCATCCCACCTCGACCCTGGCCCGCAGCTCGGCCGCGTTGAAGGGTTTGGTCACGTAGTCGTCCGCTCCCGCCTCCAGAGCCATCACCACGTTCTGGCTGTCATCCAGGACCGTCACCACGATCACGTAGACGGGCGTCTGGGAAAGCTCTGAACGAAGCTTCCGGATCACGGCCAGGCCGTCCATCCTGGGCATCATCCAGTCCAGGAGGACGACCGGCGGGGGATCGGGACGGGAGAGCACCTCCCAAGCCTGCTCTCCGTCTTCCGCCGTTTGCACCTCATGCCCCCACTGCTCCAGGAGCTTCTGCAGGAATCTACGGGATACCGGTTCGTCTTCTGCAATCAGGATTCTCATCTTCCGCCCCCTTCCTCGGGCTCACGAGTTCATAGCCATGGGCCCGGTTTTCAAAAGACCGCTTTTTTCAATGGCGCGTCCGCAGTCCCGGATCTGGCGCTCCAGCATGCCGATGAGCATGGGCGCCCGATCCACGTTTTCGGAAAGATCCAGATGCTCCAGCTCGAAGGCGGTCTTACGCACCGATTCCGCCTCCACGTTGGCCGCGGCCCCCTTGACCGAGTGGGCCGCCCTCTTGAAGGAAGCGGCATCTCCCTTGGCCAGGGTCAGGCGCAGGGCCTCCAGCTCCTGGGGCATCGTGGCGATGAACTCTTCCAGCACCTCTCCCGCGATCTCCGCATCGTTCAATACGCGGGCGAGAAAGGCGCTTTGATTGAAAATGTCGTTTCCGGCCGTTTCCGCGGGCTGCTTCGCGGCCTTTTCCGTATTCGTGCCCAACCACTTGTCCACGATGCCCGCCAGGGCTTCCGGGTTCAGGGGTTTGGCGATGTAGTCGTCCATGCCGGCCTCGAGGCATTTCTCCCGATCGCCCTTCATGGCGTGAGCGGTCATGGCGATGATGGGAATGCGGGGATTGATCACTCCGGACGAGGGATCGCGGATGACCCGGGTGGCCTGGTAGCCGTCCATCTCAGGCATCTGGCAGTCCATGAGCACCAGGTCGTAGGGAATGGTGCGAAGCGCCATGACAGCCTCCCGGCCGTCCGCCACCGCTTCCGCGGACCATCCGCATTTCTCGAGGGTCCGGACCGCCACCTTCTGGTTCACGGTGTTGTCCTCCACCACGAGAATGTGGGCCCCCTGATGGTTTGCGCGGAGCATGAACGAGGATTTCGAATCCCTGGAAAGATGGGAGCCGAATGCGGCATGCTCCTTGCGGAACACCTTGGCCAGGCATTCGAAAAGAGTGGTCTGGCGGATGGGCTTCCGCAGGTAGGCGGAAAAGCCTTCCGCCAGGAGAATGCGCGCCTCTTCGGGCTCGGCAAGGGAGGAGAGCATGACCAGGGGGATGGAGGCAAATCCAGGGTGCTGCTTGATGGCTTTTCCCAACTCCCTTCCGTCCATGCCCGGCATCTGCATGTCCAGGATGGCCAAGTCCACAGGGTCGTTGCGCCTCTGGGCGGAGGCCAGGGATAGAAGGGCCGCTTTGCCGTCCTGGGCCAGCTCCACCTTGCAGCCCCACCGTTTGAGGAGCAAGGAAAGCCAACGGCGGTTGGTCTCGTTGTCGTCCACCACCAGCACGTGAACGTTCCGCAAGCTGTCGGGGTCGGCCGCCTTCGGGACCTCCCTGGTCTTCGCCAACACGGCAGTGAAACCAAAGGTGCTTCCCTCGCCCGGGGCGCTTTGCACGAAGACCTTTCCGCCCATGAGCTCGACGATCTTCTTGGAAATGGCCAGCCCCAGCCCCGTGCCGCCGAAACGCCGCGTGGAGGAGCCGTCCACCTGGCTGAACTCCTTGAAAAGATCGGGAAGGCGGTCCCCGGGAATGCCGATGCCGGTGTCCGTGACCGTGAACATGAGCACCGCCGAGTCCTCGTCCTCCTTTTTCACCCCCACTTCCAGGGTGACCTCTCCCTTGTCGGTGAACTTGACGGCGTTTCCCAGAAGGTTGACCAGGACCTGGCGGAGGCGTCCGGGATCTCCGCGCAGAAACTGCGGGACCTCCGGCGGAAGGATGCAGACGAGCTCGATGCCCTTCTGGGCGGCCCGGAGGGAAAAAACATCCATCTCTTCCGCCAAAAGGGCCGAGAGATCGAAATCCATGCACTCGAATGTGAGGCGGCCCGCCTCGATCTTGGAAAAGTCCAGGATGTCGTTGATGATGGCCAGCAGGCTCTGGGCGCTTTTCCGGATGGTGTCGGCATACTCCTTCTGCTCTAAGGAGAGCTCGGTGGAGAGGAGCAGCCCGGCCATCCCGATGACGCCGTTCATGGGGGTGCGGATCTCGTGGCTCATGTTGGCCAGAAAGGAGCTTTTCGCCATGCTGGCCGCTTCCGCAGCCTCCTTGGCTTTTCGCATTTCTTCCGCAGCTTTTTTCCGCTCCGTGATGTCCACGAAGCATTCCAGCAGGGAGTCCTCCTCCCCCACGCGGATGGGGAGGACCGTTTTCAAGACAGGCACCCGCAAGCCGTCGCGTCCCAGCACCACCCTCTCGGATGAGTCTACGGACTGGCCCAGGTCGAGCACGGGACAGCTCCCGCGCTCGGCGGGGCATATCTTGGAGTGGCATTCCTGGCCGATGAGGTCCTGGCTTCCGGAGATCCCCATGATCTTGAGGGCCGCCTTGTTGGCCATCTTGATGCGCTTGTCCCGGCCCACCAGAACCACGCCGAAGGGCATTTTGGAGAGAATGGAGCGGGTGGTCTGGAGCGCCTTGCGCAGCCGGGCCTCACCTTCCTCGCGGTCCGTAACGTCCACGAAAACCGCCATGATCTCGCCGGAGGGAAGCGGATGCACGTAGTTCTCCCTCCATGCGGAGAGGCGAGCATCCTTATAGAGGCCGGCCTGCATCTTCTCGGGTATTCCGGTGTCGCGCACCCGTTCAAGAACATCGAGCAGGCCGAACTCCCCCACGCCCGGATAGACATCGTTGATCCTGCGCCCCAGGACCTTCTCCCGAGGGTTTCCGTCCAGGAACTCGGCGGCCCGGTTGTACTCGGCAAACACGAAGGAGCCGTCCTCCACGGGGCGATAAATGGCCACGCCCACGTTGATATTGTCGAAGATCTCCTTGAGGCGCTCCTCGCTCTGCTGCATCTGCTCTTCCGCGCGCCGGCGGCGGCGTATCTCCCTTCCGGCCATCAGGTAGAGGACGAGGGGAAAGAGGCAGGAAAGGCCGAGAACCGCCACCAGAAAGGAGCCCGATCCCTGCCGGAAGGACTCCCACAGGCTTTTTCCCAGCAGGTCGCTGCTGGCGGTGCAGAGCAAGCGCCAACCGGGAAGAGTGGCAATAGCCGTGGAGTGGCAAAAGAACTCCTGACCGCCCGGTCCCGACGCCTCGGAGCCTGAGATTGCGAGGCCGGCATTCATGAAAGGGCCCTCGCCGAACTGCCGGGTCTTCTTGAGCTCATCCAAAGCGCGGGAGTCGGGCGCCTGCAAAAACCTGCCCCGGAGGAGGGGGTTGGTGGACAGAAAGACCATCCCCTCCGGGCTCACCAGGGAGGTCTGCATTCCGGGCAGCACGGCGTCGCTCAGCGCGATCTCCCGTTCGATTCCCTGGACCTCCGCCTTGACTACGGCCACTCCGATGGGGACTGTCTTTTCCTGTCCTGAATAGACCGGATGAGCGTAGTAGATGCCCCGCTGGCCGGAGGTGACCCCCCGCGCCGGATATATGGCCGGCCGGCCTTCCATTGCCTGTGTGAAGTACGGGCGGAAGGAGTAGTTCTTTCCCATGAAGCTTTGGGGCGTGCTCCTGTTGCTGGAGGCACGAACCGTCCCCGACGCGTCCATGAAGTAGCAGACCTCGGCGTCCAGGCTCTTGGCAAGAAGATCCACGATCCGGTTGGCTTCGCCCACCTTCAGGGCGGACGAGGAGGGATCCGCGGCAAGGTTTGCCAGAACGTCGGCCAGAACCGCCGATCCTTTGCGCTGCTCCCGGAGGATTTTAGAAAGATGGTGTGCGATGTCTTGGTTGTGGCCTGCCATGCTCTCGTGGAGGCCAATAAGGGTATGCTGGCGGAGGGTCTGGTAGTAGAGCCCGCCGCTGAGGCCGGCCAGGGCCACCACCGTTAGGGCCAGCAAACTGACGATGACGCGCAGTTTCATGGTTCGTTCCTTGCTTGCTCCGCTCCCTGGTCAGGGAGTGGGAAGCGCTTCAGGGAGAGGCCCCAGAAGATCCCGGACCATGCCCAGGAGTTGGACGGCATCCAGCGGCTTTTTCAAGAAGCGGTCTGCGCCCGCGGAGATGGCCTCCTGGCGGAACCTGTCCTCTTCCTTGGCGGAGAGCATGACGATGGGCAGCTTCCTTACGCCCATCTGGCTTCGGAGCTTGCGGATCAGGGTAACCCCGTCCATATCCGGCATCAGGTGGTCGGTGACCATCATATCGGGCTGATCCCGGAGAGCTGCCTGCAGGGCATCCAGCCCGTTGGAGGCCGTGATGACCTCGTAGCCCTGCTTGGCCAGAATGGAGGAGATAAGCCGGCGCATGGTGGCCGAGTCGTCGGCAACCAGCACTCGAGTGCTTCTTTTTTCACTGTTCTGTCCTTCTTCCTGTGCGCCGGCGGCCAGCGGAACGGCAAAAGAAAGAGTGCTGTCGTCCGTGGCGAACTTTCCTGCCGACGAGTCGGTAACCGCCACCCGCAGAACCTCCGACAGAGTGGTCAGGCCGGAGGCCGCCTTGGCCAGCCCGTCCAGCGCCATGGGGATGTAACCCTCCTTAGCCGCGGCGGCGGCCACCGAGTCGGCGCTGGCGGAACGGGAAATGGCCTCCCGAACTCCGGGGCCTCCCTGGACAAGCTCGTAGATGCCCATGCGCCCGGCATAGCCCGTGCCGCCACAGTAATCGCAGCCCAGCCCTTTCATAAAGTTGGCGGTTCGAACCTGTTCGGCGTACCTGCGGGGGAAGCGGGACAGGTGGGCCACCGCGTCCGGGTCCGGGGCGCCGCAACGGGGGCAGATCCTCCGCACCAGCCTTTGGGCCAGCACCGCCTCCAGGGCGGAAGCGATGAGGTATTGCTCCACTCCCAGATCGGCCAGCCGGGCAACCGCGGAGGGCGCGTCATTGGTGTGCAAGGTGGAAAGGACCAGATGGCCGGTCTGAGCAGCCTCCACCGCGATGGCAGCGGTCTCGGGGTCGCGGATCTCGCCCACCATGATGATGTCGGGGTCCTGCCGGAGGATGGAGCGGAGCGCCGACGCGAAGGTGAGCCCGGCCTTGGGGTTGATGGGCACCTGGTTGATGCCCTCCATCTTGTACTCCACCGGATCCTCCACCGTGATGATGTTCACCTCCGGCGACTTCACGCGGTTTAAGCAGGCATACAAGGTAGTGGATTTCCCGCTTCCCGTGGGGCCGGTGGCCAGGATGATCCCCGCGGTTTTTTCAATGGACCGGGAAAGGGACATATAAACGGGAACCGGGAAATTCATATCCTCCATGAGGATGGCCCCTTTGTGCTGGGCCAGGATGCGGATCACCACCTTTTCCCCGTTGGCCGTGGGAATGGTTGAAACCCGCAGGTCGAAGGTCTTGCCTTCGAAACGAACCTGGACCTTTCCGTCCTGGGGCTTGCGCCTTTCCGCAATATCCATCTTGCTGACAATTTTGATGCGGGAGACGACTCCGGCCTGCAAGGAGGAGTCCAGGCGCGACACCTCGGTCAAAAGCCCGTCCACCCTGCACCGGACCACCACTCCGGACTCCAGCGGCTCGATGTGGATGTCCGAGGCGTTGCGGCGGATGGCCTCGTACACGATGGCGTCCACAGCGGTGATGACGGGGGACTGGCAGGACTTCTTCAGAAGCTCGTCCACGTCCTTTTCCATAGCCTCCGAAGGAGCGTCGTGGAGAATCTCGAAGTCACCCCGGGCGGCGAGGGACGACCCCTTCTGCTTTCCTTGAGCGGTTTCCCCGTAATGAAGAGCGATGGAACGCAAGATTTCCCCTTTGGGGGCGCAGACGGGCAGGACCTTCATCTCTGCCGCGAACCGGGCGTCGTCCAGAGCGGTGATGTTCTTGGGATCCTCCAAGGCCACATAGAGTTCCTGGCCCGCCCGTTTCACGGGGATCAGAGTGTGCCTCGCGGCAACGGAGACGGGAATGAGCTTTATAATATCGGGATTGATCCGCACCCCGTCCAGGCGGACAAAGGGAATCTTCAGCTGGCGGGCCAGGTAGCGGGCCACGATGGCCTCGTCCGCCACCTGCATCTCGATCAGCGTTTCCCCCAGCTTCTTGCCGTTCTTCTTCTGAAGCGCCAGGGCCTTTCCCAGAGTGTCCGAATCTATGAGCCCGGCTTGCAGCAGATATTCACCCAACTTGAATGCCCGGGGCTTCCCGGCAGCAGCAGCGGCGGGCGCGGCCGTAGTGATGATGCCGGTGTTCAGCCCCTCGGCCGAACCGACGTTTCCGGATCCGTTCTTCACGTTCGCGGAACGCATTTCCTGCTCATCTTCCCTGACTGGAAACGGGATGACCTTCAGATTCGTCGCCATGGCTGTTCCTCACTTCCCTAAAGCTCTGATTGCCGGAAACAAGCTTTCCCCCATCCTTTCCGACACTAAGACCAACGGTCGGGATTGCAGCGGTTAGTAACGGCTTGAGCAAGAAACGTGCCCATGCCGTAAGAAACCAACAACATGTTGTAATTATGATTATTATAAACACGGCGAGGGGCACCGCCCCTTCTTGGGGCTTGGCTTTTCGGTGGGCGGCAGGTGCGCGCCCGTCGAAAAGTCCTGTCTAACAGGACTCGCCAAACACCTGCGGAAGAGCCGGCAATACATAGTCCGGATAAGCAGGACATTTCTTTTTGGAACGGGATTGTGCTATTGAAGAAAGACGCGGGACGACGGGGGTGAAGGAGAAAAGAAAGGGCGCTTCACTGCACGGAGCTGCTGCATGAAGGCCGCAGGGGTTTGCCGGTTCATCCCTTTTTGACCGAATATTCTTTTTCCAAGGTGCATCATGCCCGAGAATCAGGGTTCCAGCGGAAACAACCTCCAGGCTTACGGCGAAACCGACAAGAAGGAGCTCATCCGCCGCATCTACCGCTACATCGAGCAAAAGGCCCTGGACGCCTACAACAGCGGCGAGGTGGATTTTTTCATCGGATATAAAATGGTCATCCGGGAGCTGAACATCGAGATGACCGCCGACTGCACCTTTGCCTTTGTCTCCGAGGTGGGCGAAAACGAGGAGTACGACATCTCCTTTTACGACGAGAAGTGCGAGGAGTTCATCTACAAGGTGGGAAGGCTTCTCATGAAGTACCACAAGGAAAAGATCGCGCGCATCGAGATGGCCGACGAGCTTCTGCGCCTTACCTTCACCTAGCCGGCAGCTTTTTTAAAAGAAGCGAACCACCTGCAACAGGTGGGAGTAATCGTCCGTCCAGCAGACCCTTTCCCCCGTGTATCCGGTCCATCCCTTGGTTTCCCGCTCAAGGTCCGCAATCGCCTGCGGGCTTTTGGACAGGGCCGCCCACAGCGCGGAGTAGAGATGGAAACGCTTGTCCCCGCCGCAGGAGTGCAGGGCCAGGGACAGGCCGAGCCTGTCCGCGTCGCAGGCGACCACAGGCGTCAGGTCCGCGAAGCGGTTGGAGATGTGGAACAAAATCAGGCCGTCGTCCTTCACCTTGGAGGCGAACTCGGCCAGGGCCTCCGCGGTGAGCAGATGGGTGGGTATGGCTCCGCTGGTGAAGGCGTCCACTACCAGGATGTCATAGCTCTTGTCCGGGGCCTCCCGCAGCCGGATCCGGGCGTCTCCGATGAAATGGCGGATCCGGGCCTTGCTTTCCCGGAGAATGGAAAAATCCCGTTCCGCAATCTTTAAAACCAAATCGTCAATCTCGTAGAAGTCCATGGTCATGCCCGGCCGGCCATACAGGGACAGGATGCCGGTCCCCAAGCCCACAACGGCCACCTTCTCCGCGGCCCGGCGGAGCATCATGGCCAGCCCCACGCCGCTTTGAGGGTGGTAATAGGCCAGAGGGATCAGGCGGCCGTCCGGAAGGCGCACCTCCCCGCCGTGGGTGGTGGTGCCCATCTTCAGCAGGCGGGCGGAGATCCAGCGCCCCGGCACCTCGGGCATGTCCTGCACGGTATAGGTGCCGTAAAAGCTGCGGGCCTTCTCTATGACGTGTGTGTAAACGCCCAGGTCGTCGGTAATGTAGGAAAAGACCAGCGCCAGCAGCAGCGCCACCCGGACAAAGACCGACAATCCGTTGTGGCGCGGTTTGAGCAGGAGCGGCACCATCACGTAGAGACAGGCATAAATGCAAAGAAGCAACTCGAAGTTAGAGCGAAAAACAACGGGAGCCACGATGCCGCAGAAAAGCCCTCCCAAGAACCCGCCCATCGCCAGGTACAGGTAGAAGGTCGTCAGGAAACGCTTGGCGGGCTTTTCCCTCTCCAGCGTCCCGTGGAAGTAGTAGCAGACGGCGAAAAAGGCCACCAGCGCCGCCAGCATACGAAGGCCATAGGGAATTTCCAGCTCGCCGCGGCGAAGCAGCACGAATAGCACCAGAAAAAAAAGAACCGCCAAAGTTCTTCCGGTCCGGTCCCGGTTCAGCGCGGGAAACAGGAAGCAGACGACAAAAGAAAAGAGATACAAAGCGAGCGGCGCCACCCACAAAAGGGGCATACTCACCAGGTCCACGGTGAGGTACTGCGTGAAGGCGAGCAGCGAGGCCGAAGGCACGAAGGCGTAGAACACCCAACGGAGCCGGTCGCGCCGGGACGCTGCGGCGGCGCTCTCCTCCTCCGCTCCCTTCTCCGCAAAACGGGCCGTTCCGCCCCTGTAGAACAAAACGGTCAGCGTGATGAGAAAGGCGGAGTAGGCCAAAAAGCCCGCGGACCACAAAAGGGCCTGGCTCCTGTTTCCCAGGTACCCTTCCAGGACCAGCGGATAGCACAAAAGCCCGGCAAAGGAGCCCAGGTTGCTCACCGCATACTGCACGTAGGGGTTGGACATGCCGAAGCGCGGATCCTCCGCGATGAAGTGCTGGACCATGGGCGAGGTGGTGGACAAAAGAAGATAGGGAACGCCTACCGCAACGGCAAGAAGGGCCAGGATGGAGAGAGCGGGCGGCAGGGAGGCGAACTCCATCCGAACTCCC
The DNA here is from genome assembly GCA_040753055.1 of Thermodesulfobacteriota bacterium. Taxonomy (GTDB): domain Bacteria; phylum Desulfobacterota; class Desulfobacteria; order Desulfobacterales; family Desulfatibacillaceae; genus JBFMHL01. Next base: position 13,273 of record JBFMHL010000010.1, read on the forward strand.
AGGGGCAGGAAGGCAAGGGACGCCGCGATGAGGCCCGAGTAGGAAAAAAACTGCGCCCGAAGGGGGAAACGGCTCGCCAGAAAATGGGCTCCCGCATATCCGGCGAGGAGCAGCGCCTGGAAAAACAGAAGCGCCGTGAGCCAGACCGAGGAAGAGCCGCCGTAGAGCGGAAGGATGAACTTGGCGATCATGGGCTCCACGCAAAAAAGCAAAAAGGCGGAGAGCCCGATGGTGACGGTTGCGAGAATGCGTCTGAATGCCATGAAGCGCTTTCTGGGAATGCGGACCGCCGGAGGCTGCCGCTGGGGACCGGACATAGATACGGATATTCGGGAATTCTGGCAAACCGGACCCGGCGGTGTCAATGCGCTTGCCTAAAAAAGAGGTCCGCGCCTGCTGGCTTGGAGACCTTTTCCCCCTTGCGCATGCCCGGCAAATATGCCACAGAATCAATTCCCAGCAGGCCTGTTTCAAAACTCCGGCCCGCGGGCCCTTGCCCGAAGGCCGGCCTTCACCCAATCCCAAATAGCAAGGACCTCCCCTCATGCCCGACTACTCGGACCTGTTCCGGCGTAACCTAGGCGTCTTCACCGAAGCCGAGCAGGAAAAGATACGAAACTCCCGCGTGCTCATCGTTGGCTGCGGCGGCATCGGCGGCACCGTTGCCGTCATCCTTGCCCGGAGCGGAGTCTCCCGCTTCATCCTGGTGGACTTCGACTCCTACGAGCCCAGCAATATGAACCGGCAGATCGAATGCTTCGACGCTACTCTGGGACGGAACAAGGCCGAAGTCCTGGCCGAGGCCATTACCCGTATCAACCCGGAAGCGGAGGTCGTTTCCCACGGCAAGTACCTGAGCAACCAGGAGGTGGCCGGCCTCATGGATTCCTGCGACCTGGTCTTCCCCGCCGCCGACGACTTCGCCTTCTCGCTGCTGGTCTTCAGAGACGCCAAAAGCAAAAAAAAGCCGGCCCTTTTCGTGGTGCCTTCCGGAACCTGGGCCAATGTCTCCATCCTGCTGCCCGAAGGCCCGACGGTGGAGGACCTCCAGGGAATCCCGGCGCTCGCCACCTACGACCAGCTCTCCGAGCTGTTCACGGCGCGCCGCTACAAGTTCGGCACCATCTTCTACATCTGGCGCGCTGGATGGCGCAAAGACTACTACCGCGACTTCATGGACCGGGACGCCCCCGTGGCCCAGATCTGCCCCACGGTCTGGATGTCCTCGGCCCTGGGGGCGGGCGAGGTCCTCAAGGCCCTTTCCGGCAGGAGAAGCCTGGTGGCCGCACCGCGGTTCTGGGTCATCACCGAAAAGAGCATCAAGGTCTGCCGCCTCTACGGCGCCAACTGGCAGACCGTTTTGATCCTCCAGCGGAAATTTTTCTACCGCCTCTTCCAGACCCCCCTTGCCGGCCCCATCGAGAAGGCCCAAGCCCTGTGGTGGAAGTTCTTTTAACAGCTAGAAGCTGTTTCATAACCCCATCTGACGCTCCAGGGCGGTGTTCCGGGCCTTCTCAAAATGCTCACATACAAACGGTATGCTCCGCTTTTTCGTCGGCCCG
>JBFMHL010000011.1:0-11703 GCA_040753055.1 Thermodesulfobacteriota bacterium
CCAAGTTTCCTCTTTATCTCAAGGAAATGGAGTTCAGATATAACCACCGAAACGAAGATCTTTTCTCTTTACTAGCCAATCTTTTAGTCTCTTTTGTGGCAGTTCCTTTATAATCACCAAACTTTTTACACAAAGTGAAAAGGCAGCCATTCGAGGAAGCAGGTGGAAAAGGGAGGCAGGCCCGGGTGTCGCCACGTCGAGGACTTTTTTCACCGGATGACGACGTCATTGGCGTTTGCAGCCCATCGCAATAGACCTATTTTTAGAAACAGCCCCTAATAGGCCCCATAGAGAAACTATTTTGAGATGCGTTCTTTCCAGGAGAAACCGATGGGCGAAAAAACGCCCGACACCCTGGTCAGCAGCTATCGGATCAAGATCCATACGCCGCCGGAAAAGATCTTCCCCCTGCTCTGCCCCGTGCGGGAGGAGGAGTGGATCGCAGGCTGGAAGCCGGGGATTTACCGAGTGCTGAAAAGCCAGAGCGGGTTCGTGGAGAAGGACTCGGAGTTCGTCGAGAACTCGCTGTGCAAGTTCTTGTTCGGGAAGACCGAGCAAACCCGGTGGGTGACCACGCGGTACGAGCCCGATCGTTTCCACCAGGACTTCACCTTGTACGTGGGCGGCCGGGCCGTGATCCTGCGTGAAATACGGCTTGCGGAGCCAGGTGGCGGGACAACCGAGATCTCCTGGACCGACACCGTGACCTTCCTGAAGGATCCGCCCTCCGCCCCGGGCAGGGCGGTGCTGGCGGTCAAGATGCGGATCTTTTCCAACTACTTGGGCAGGATTTTGAAGCATTACTGCGAGAAGGGCCGCATCTTCCCCGTGCCGGCCGTTGTGCAGAGATTTACATTCCGACCGCTGTAGCGGCTGTCAAAGGAGGGGCAAAGACCTGTTACCCTTCCTTTGGCAAATTCTTTTTTGTTTACCTTCTACGCCTTTGCCTTTTCCGTCTTCCTCTTCGTCGCAGTCTTCTTGGCCGATGCCTTGCTTTCCTTTTTCACCGGGAACGAGAAGGCCAGCTTGTCGCCCTTGCGGTCAACTACTGCCAGCCCGCCGTTTCTAAGCTTTCCGAAGAGCATCTCCGCGGCCAGCGGGTCCTTGAGCTCGGTTTGCATGAGCCGTCCCAGCGGGCGCGCGCCGAACTTGGGATCGTGGCCTTTCTGGGCCAGGTACTTGCGGGCCTGAGGGGTGAGCGTGGCCGTGACCTTGCGGGCCGCCAGCTGGCCGGAAAGCTCGGCCATGTACTTGTCCACGATCATCTCCATGATGGAGAGGTCCAGCGCGCAGAAGGATACGATGGCGTCCAGCCGGTTGCGGAACTCGGGCGAGAAGGCTTTCTCCACGGCTTTTTCGCCCTTGCGGCCCGCGTCCTTCACCGGGTCGCCGAAGCCGATGGTGGCGCAGTCCATGTCCCGGGCGCCGGCGTTGCTCGTCATGATGATGATGACGTTCCGAAAGTCCGCCTTGCGGCCGTTGTGGTCGGTGAGCGTCGCGTGGTCCATGACCTGGAGCATGATGTTGAACACGTCCGGGTGGGCCTTTTCCATCTCGTCCAGCAGAAGCACGGAGTGGGGGTGGCGGGTCACCTGGTCGGTGAGGAGCCCTCCCTGGTCGAAGCCCACATAGCCGGGAGGCGCTCCGATGAGCCGGGCCACGGCGTGCTTCTCCATGTACTCGGACATGTCGAAACGGATGAAGGAGATGCCCAGGGTCTTGGCCAGCTGCACGGCTACCTCGGTCTTGCCCACGCCCGTGGGGCCCACGAAAAGAAAGCAGCCCACGGGGCGCCGGGGGTCGCCCAGGCCGGCGCGGGAGCGCTGGATGGCCGAGGTGACCTGGCCGATGGCATGGTCCTGGCCGAAGACCACTTTCTTCAGATCCGGCTCCAGCACCTCCAGGCGGTCGCGCTCGGAGGAAGAAACGCTCTTTTCGGGGATGCGGGCCATCTTGGCGATGATGTGCTCGATGTCCCGCGGCCGCACGTAGCGCCGCTTGGTCTGCCGGTTCATGCGCAGGGCCGCGCCGGCCTCGTCCATCACGTCAATGGCCTTGTCCGGCAGGAAGCGGTCGTTCAGGTGCTTGGCGGCAAGCGTGACGCAGGCGCGGATGGCGCCACGGGTGTACGAGATCCCGTGGTGCTCCTCGTAGCGGGAGCGCAATCCTTCCAGAATGGCCACCGTCTCGTCCACGCTGGGCTCGGCGATCTCGATCTTCTCGAAGCGCCGGGAAAGGGCCCGGTCTTTTTCGAAATGATTTTTGTACTCCTCGTAGGTGGAGGACCCGATGCACCGGAGCTCGCCCATGGCGAGAAAGGGCTTCAAGATATTGGAGGCGTCCATGGAGCCGCCGGAGGTGGCGCCCGCACCCACCACGGTGTGGATCTCGTCTATCACGAGGATGGCGTTCTTCTTCTGGATGAGCGCGTTCACCACTGCCTTCAGACGCTCCTCGAACTCGCCGCGGAACTTGGTCCCGGCCAGCATGCCGCCCAGGTCCAGGGCGTACATCTCGGCGTCCTGGAGAAAGCCGGGCACCTGATGGTTGTGGATGAGGAGGGCCAGGCCCTCGGCCAGGGCGGTCTTGCCCACGCCCGGCTCGCCCACGAACACGGGGTTGTTCTTGCGGCGGCGCAGGAGCACCTGCTGGGTGCGGATGAGCTCCACCTCGCGGCCGATGATGGGATCAATCTTTCCCTTGCGCGCCTTTTCCAGCAGGTTGATGCAGTAGGCCTCCAGGGGATCGGAGCCCGCCTTCTTGCGGGAGGGCTTGGCGCGGGGTGCGTCCAGATCCTCCAGGGGCTCGCCGTCCAGCACCTTGGAGATGCCGTGGGAGATGAAGTTCAGGACGTCCAGGCGCGATATCCCCTGGGCTTTCAGGAAGTAAAGCGCATGGGAGTCCTTCTCGAAGAACAACGCCGCCAGGATGTCGCCCACCTCCACCTGCTTCTTCCCCGACGACTGGACCTGGCCCACGGCCCGCTGGAGCACCCGCTGGAATCCGACCGTCTGCTCCAGGACATAGTCCTCGGCGCCGGGAACGGACTCCATGGAGTTGTCGAAAAAGGATTCCAGCTCGCGCCGGAGGGTGTCCAGGTCGCCGCCGCAGTGGGTGATGATCTCCACGCCGGAGTCCTCCTGGAGCAGGGAGTACAGGATGTGCTCCAGGGAAAGATACTCGTGCCGGCGCTTCTTGGCCTCGTTGACGGCCGACGCTATGGCGTGCTCCAAATCCTTGCTGATCATGGGGATTTTCTCCCTCGACTCCCCGGGTCCTGCTCAAACCCGGAGCGCGCCTTGGGCCCGGATCGGGCTGCGCCCCGGTTGCTGGGCGGCCGGCCTTTGCAAACTTCCCATCAGGGCTCCCGGTATTGGAACGGAAACCCTAGGCCGGCTCCATGGAACATCGTAGCGGAAAGCCTTCCCTAGTGGCAAGGTAGTGCACCTGGCCGACCTTGGTCTCGGCGATCTCCCTGGGATATATGCCGCACTCCCCGCATCCTTTCAGGTGCACGCTCCACATGATGGTGGTGGCGTCCTCCTGGCTTTTCTTGAACACCGCGGTCAGGACGAAGACCACGAAGTCCATTGTGGTATAGTCGTCGTTGTGCAGAAGGACCCGATAGGAAGGGGGCTCCTGGACGGCGATCTTGTCCTCGGTGCCCGCTTCGCCTTCGGTGAATGGCTTGTCCTGACCCACTGGGGGCTCCTCTGCATGATTTCGGCTTCACAAACCAAACTAAGCGCGGCCCCGGTAAAAATCAAGGCCGCCTCGACAAGGACGATGCGGGGAATTATAATATAAAGATTACGGGCCATGCCTCGGCCCGCCCTACAATTTTCCGGCATCCCCTCCCCTTCCATTGCCGCGAAGCCGGGGGCCGAAACCCCTCGCATCCTTGGAACCCTGCCCTTTATGAAAAAGATCCTCTTCCGGAATCTCATCGCCTGCGTTCTCTGCCTTGCCCTTCCCTGCTCGGCCCTGGCCCTCACCGTGGCCGAGGAAAACGAGCTGGGCAAGAAGTTCTTCGAGCAGGTCAAGGCAAGCCAGGCCCTCATCCAGGACCCCATCATCTGCAACTACGTTTCCGCCGTGGGGAAACGCGTCGTCTCGGCCATCGGCCCCGAGCCCCTGACCTTTCGCTTCTACGTCCTGGACCAGGGCGTTCTGAACGCCTTTGCCGGGCCGGGAGGATACATCTTCGTCAACCGGGGGGTCATCACCAGCCTGAACTCCGAGGACGAGCTGGCGGGAATCCTGGCTCACGAGTCGGCCCATGTGTCCTGCCGCCACATCAGCAAGAAGATTTCCTCCCAGAAAAAGATCCAGCTGGCCACCCTGGCCGGAGTCGTGGCCGGGCTGTTCCTGGGCGCGGGTGCAGCAGGAGTCGTTCTGCCCACCGCGGCGGGCGCCTCCGCCCAGCTGGCCTACAGCCGCGAAGACGAGGGTCAGGCGGACGACCGCGGCGTGGACTACATGGTGAGGGCGGGCTACGGCGCCCAGGGCATGATGAAGTCCTTTTCCGTGATGCGCCAGGCATCGCTCTTCGGGCCCAACGACATTCCCACCTACCTCTCCACCCACCCGGGCGTGGACGAGCGGCTGGCGGCCATGGACACCTGGATCGCCACCCACCCCGAAGAGGCCCGCGCCACCATGCCGCCGGACCCGACCGTGTTCGCCAAGGTCCGGGCCCGGACCATAGCCCTCTACGGCGACCCGGACACCGCCAAGCAAAGGCTTGCCCAGGAGGCGAGAAAAAATCCGTCCAGCGCAGCCGCCCTCTATGGGCTGGGCCTGGCCCAGTGCAGGATGAACGAACGCGTGGAGGCGGTGGCCACCCTCAAGAAAGCAGTGGCGCTGGCCCCCTTCGACCCCGACATCCTCGCCGGGCTGGGGCGCGCCTACTACGAGGCCGGACAGCCCGCCCAGGCGGAGTCCGTTCTCGCCTCCGCGGCCGCCACCCAGCCCGACAACGCCGTGGCCCTCTACTGGCTGGGCCGCACCGAGCTTAGCCAGGGCAAGGCCCAACAATCCATGGAGCATCTGCAGCAAAGCCTGGCCGCATTCCCCGACTTCTCCGACGCCCGCTTCCAGCTGGCCCAAGCCTGCGCGGCAGCCGAACACATGGCCGCGGCGCACTACCACCTGGGGCTGCACTACCTGAACCTGGGCGATATGATGACCGCCCGGAAAAACCTGGAAAAAGCCAAGGACCTGGCGGAAAAAGACCCCGAACTCCTGGCCAAGATCGAAAAAGCCCTGGAAGACCTCGAGGAACTGCCCGGCGGCAAGGGCAAGGGAAAGCCGCCCGGGAGCGGCAAGGCCAGCCGGTAAAGGGGAGCCGGCCCCCGCGGATGGGGCGTATCAATCCGCCTTTTTCCGCGCCTTGATGTAGCGATACAAAAATCCAATCCTGAAGTCTCCCGCCACTTCGAAGCCGGCGGCCTCCAGGCTTTCCCCGAGCCGGGCCCCGGAGGTCCGCGGCGCCACCAGCGGGATGACGCGATCCTCAATCAGCACATGGGCCTCCCCGCCAGGGGTCAGGACCCGGCAGATCTCCTGGGCGAGAATCCCATAGTCCACGCAGTGGACGGCCCCCAGACTCACCACGGCATCGAAAGCCTCGTCGGCAAACGGCAGCCGGGTCATGTCCGCCTGCACGAAAACGGACCCGGGCGCGAAGTTTTTGGCCCCGGCCATCATCTCCCGCCGGCCGTCCAGGCCCACGGACTGCCGGAAGCGCCCCTCCAACAGCCCCGTAAGATAGCCGGGGCCACATCCCAGGTCCAACAATCGGCCCCCGGGCACAACCTCGCGCACGAAGTCCTGCTCCCCGAAGTCCATCTGCCGCCGGGGAAAGCGGTACACCAGTCCCAGGAGGCCATAGAGCCGGGCGGCGAAGCGCCAGCGCACGGCCGCGCCCTCCACCGCGTGCACGGGGATCATGGCCAGAGACTGGAGAATTCCTTTCAGGGCCACATGCTCCTCATCCGGCAACTATTGATAATAGCCAGGGAAGTACGATACGGGAGGCAGGTCCTTCCGCGCATCCTCGTCCACCGAGCCGTAGTAGAGGTCCATCAGGCCCTTGGGCGTGTACTCCCCGTCGGCCAGGCGCCTGATCCGGGCCGACCGCTCCGCGTTCCTCTCCGGGTGCTTCTTCAAATCGAAAACCGCCGGCGCGATGATCATGGCCACCAGGGAGATGTACTCGTCCTCGGAAAGCCAGGCAAAGGGCTTGCCGAAGTAGATTGCGGACGCCTCGGCAAACCCCGTGGCCCCGTTGCCCAAGTACATCATGTTCAGAAAGGCCGTGAGCTGCTCGTCCTTGGTCATCATGGGATCCAGGGCATAGGCCGCGATTAGGGTCTGCCGGAGCTTGGACAGGCCGGGCTCGAAGTTCTCAAAGTAGAGCTTCTTCACCAGAGACTGGGTGATGGTGGTGAGGCCCGCGCCCGGCGTGCAGAGGTCAACGCCCGAGTGCCGGTAGAAGCCCGGGTCCTGCACAGCCAGGAGGATGTGGAGCTGCCGGGGGGTGAGATCCGAGACCGCCAGGGGAAAGCGCGCGGTCCGGACGGCGGGCAGCACGGTTTCCGCCGTGTACTGGCGGGCGGCCAGGACCACGCCGGAGAAGTAGACGCAGGTCCCGGAGAAGAGGAGCAGGGCCACGGCGGCAGCCCACTTGAGCGCGCGGAGGAGCTTCATGGGGAACCGTCCATGGGGGCGCAGGGTCCCGGGGGCGCCCCCATGGAGCCCGGGACCTCTGCATAAGAGCCCAATCGGCCGGGCGGCTTCCGATCCTAGACAAAGCCCACGATCCCGGGCTGCTCCAAAAGGATGAGATTTAAGACTAGGCTCCCGGCCGGCGAGGGAACGTACCTGGGTTCATACGCGACCGGCGCCGGCGGGGATGCGCAACGCTGCAGCTCGCCTTTCGCCGCACGTCCTACTTCCGGCGCCGCCCAGGCTCCAGATCCAACCCCATCTGGCCGCCGGGGTTCATGATGTTGTCCGGGTCGAAATGTTTCTTGAGCGCCCGGAGCACATCCATCTGGGCGGTGCCCAGGTGGGTTTCCATCCAGGGGGCCAGCATCTTGCCCACCCCGTGGTGGTGGCTGATGGAGCCGCCGTTCTGCACGATGGCGTCCACGATGCGGAGCTGGAAGTCCTTGTACTCGGCCTCGTTTTCGGGCCGGATCATGAAGATGAAGTAGAGGTTGGTGCCCTGGGGGTAGAAGTGGGAGGCATGCGTCATGCACATGGTGCGGGGCCGGGCCTTGACCACCTTGCGCACGCCCTGGTGCAGGCGGTGGATGTTGTCCCAGGTGACGCCGGTCTCCAGCGTGTCGATGATGAGGCCATAGTCGTTTAGGTCCTCGCGCATGTACGGCTCGGTGAAGCGGGTCTTCTCCCACTTGCGGGATGCGTATCCCGACAGGCTGGTGGCCCCGTTTTTCTTGGCCAGCTTCTTGATCTTGGCGCTTACGAGCGCGGTGTAGTCCTCATCGCCTTCGCAGGTGCCCAGGCAGAGGCAGCGTTTGCCGGGGATGTGGCCCATGCGGATGAGCCCAGCGTCCACCACGGAGGGGATGCCGTAGAGCTTGAGGCCGCGGTCGGTTTCCTCGGCGTCGGAGATGCGGAAGACCGCGGGCAGGCCGAACTCGCCCTGGACCATCTCCCGGGCGCAGTCCACGGCGGCTCCCCAAGAGGGGAACATGTAGCCGAAGTAGCGCCGGTTCTCGGGCATGTAGCGGAAGATCTTCATGGTGAGCTCGGTGATGACGCCGAAGGCGCCTTCGCTGCCCTTGAACATGTCCGTGATCTTGGGGCCGGTGGCCGTGCCGGGGTAGGAAAGAGTGCGGATGGTCCCGGCCGGAGTGACGACCTCGAGGCTGAGCAGGATGTCGCAGGCGTCGCCGTAGTAGGTGCTGGCCTGCCCCGAGCCCAGGGCCGCGACCCAGCCGCCCACGGAGCTAAACTCGAAGGACTGGGGGAAGTGGCCGCAGGTGTAGCGCTTCTTCACGGAGAAGAAACGCGGGGCGTCGTTCAGGGTGGCCTCGTAGGCCGGGCCCAGCATGCCGGGCTGGACCTGGGCGGTCTGGTTTTGCTCGTTCACGGAGAGCACCTTGTTCATGTGGGTGCCCAGGGCGAGAGAGATGCCGCCCTTTTCCGTCCGGACCCCGTAGTTCACCGAGGAGCCCGCGCCGTAGGTGTAGAGGGGGATCTTCTCGGCCGCGCAGTAGGCGACGATCTTCTGCACGTCGTCCTTGTTCCGGGGGTGCACCACGGCGTCGGCCACGGTCTTGGGGCTTTGGGCCCGAAGCTCCAGGGCCTCGTCCACGGTCATGCCGTAAGAGAACTTGACGCGGGAGTAGTCGTCGGTGCTCACGCTCTCCGGGCCCGCCAGCTCCTTCAGCTTGTCCAGGTGCTTCTTGGCCAGGGCGGGCTTGGACGGGGCCACCACGGGCTCGAGGCCTTCGCGGATCTTCCGGGAGAAGTCGGCGTCGGAGAGGCCGAACTCCTCCTTCATCATGGCGTACCAATGGGCCGAGGGGTGCTTGAAGCCGTCGGGCGCGCCCCACTTGAATACGGAGCGCCAGGAGTCGGGGGGAGCGATCTTTTCGGTCCAATCCGGAAGGAATGCCTTGCGTTTCGACATGACGGGTCTCCCATATGGTAAAGGTCATCAGAAATGGCTTAAAAATCACATCGCTCGCCCCGGGCGGCCTCATCAGGTGGAAAACTCCTGGGAGGTGGCGACACCCGAGCCTGCATCCTTTTTCCACCTGCTTCCTTGCGCTTGGCTTTTTCCCACCCTCTCATAACAAATTATTTTTGGAAACAACCCCAAAAAGTTTCGCCTAAAAGGGAGAGGGGGGTATGGCAGCGGGAAAAGCATTTTTTTCAGAAGGGGTTTTCCCCTCTGCCCCGCAAATCTTTTCCTTATTTTTTTGCCTATTTCTTTTGTCGTTCAAACAAAATCCAAAATCACACGGGCGAGGTCTTCGGGCTTTTCCATGGGCACGAAGTGGCCGGTGCCGGGGATGACCGCCAAGCGCGCGTCCGGAATTCTGCGGGAAAGCGGCAGGGCCGCCGCCGGCAGGAAGGTGTCGGAGTGCTCGCCGCGCACCAGGAGCGCGGGGCATCGGATGCGGCGGGCATAGCTCCAGGCGTCCGTGGGCACCGACTCGTAGATCTGGGCTTCCAGCTCCGGGTCGCATTTCAACAGGGCCGTCTCGTCGTCGCGGGTCAAGAGCGCGCAAGAAAGATAGGACTCGACGAACTCCCGGTTCCAGGTGGCGAACATTCCGCGTCCGTTTGCGAAGCGCTCCAGGGCTTCCCGGCGGGAGGAAAAGCTTTTCTTGCGGCGCCGCGCGCCCTTGGCCAGGGGAATGGGCACGGGGATGCCCAGGATCTTGCCCAGACGCCAGAAGAACAGCAGGCGCTGCGGGAAGATGACGGGGTCCACCAGGATGATCTTGGAAAAGAGGTCCGGGCGCTCCGCCGCGGCCATGTAGGTGATGACGGCGCCCAGGCTGTGGCCCACGCCGACGACGGGGGGCATCATCCTGTTTTCGATGAAGAGGGTGAGGTCCTTGACGAAGACATTCCAGCGGCGGATGGGGAGCTCGGGTCCCTGGGAGTCGCCGTGGCCGCGGACGTCGGTGGCCAGCACGCGCAGGCGCGGGGAGAGGAAACGGATCATGGGGGCGTAGACGCCGGCGCAGAATCCGTTGGCGTGGAGGAAGTGGACGGGGATGCCGTCTCCGCCCCAGTCGTAATAATGGATCTTTCCTCCCGGCGCGTCCAGGAAGCCTTCTGCGGCGTTTTCCGGGCTCATCTCCCGCCTACCTGCACAGCTTCTGATAGAGTTCGGAGAACTGCTGGGTGACCTTGTGGGCCGGGTCCAGGTGCACCATGGGCAGCGCCTTTTCGTGGGACTCCCGGATCACCACCGAGGAGGTGATGAAGGCCGGGATGACGGGGAGTCCCTCGTCCATGAGCTCGGAAACGAGCTTCTGGGGGAGCTTGGCCCGCTCCTGGAACTGGTTCACGATGACGCCCTCCACGGCCAGCGTGGCGTTGTGGTCCTGCTGGATCTCCCGGACTGCATTCATGAGGGTGTACAGCGCCTTGCGGGAAAACTCGTCGCAGTCGAAAGGAATGAGGCAGGTGTCGGCCGCGATGAGCGCGGAGAGGGTGTAGAAGTTGAGCGCCGGGGGCGTGTCTATGAAGATGTTCTCGTAATAGGAAAGCTGATCCAGGGCCTCCCTCAGCTTGTATATCTTGTAGCGGCTTTCCAGCTTGGAGGCGAGGTCGGCCATGTCCGGATGGGCGGGCAGCACGAAGAGGTTGGTGAAAGGAGTGGGAGAGACGTATTCTTCGGGGCCCTTTTTGAAAAGAGAGAACTTGAGCATGTCGGAGAAGAAGTCGGCCATGGTGGCCGCGGGCATGACCGGCCCGGCGGAGCCCAGAAGGTACTGGGAGGCGTTGGCCTGGGGGTCCAGATCCACCAGCAGGGTCCTTTTCCCCTGGGCGGCGCTGATGGCGGCCAGGTTGCACGCAATGGTGGATTTTCCCACCCCGCCCTTCTGATTGAACACGACGCGCCGCATGGAACCTCCTTGTGAGCACGGGAAAAGGGGTAGGGGGTGCGTGGGAGAGGGAAGCTGTGCCTCCGGGCGGTGAAGAAAGGCTCGGGGCAACAATACACCGCTCTTTTCAAAAGGAGGCTATACCCCTCTCCCGCAAAATCCCTTCAAAAAAAATGGCCTGCTTCAAATTTGCGCCATCTTCGATGGAAAGCGCAATTTTGTCAACGGTTCCGGGGCTTTTTTTTCTTTTTCCGCTTCTTGCGATTCTCCACCCTGCCCACCAGACTTTGCTTGGCCCGCGCCAGGGCTTCGCGCTCCTTGGCCAGCCGGATCTTGACCTTTTCCCGGTACTTCAAAATGGCGGAGAGGGATAAGCGGTAGGCGGCGATGGAGAGGGGAAGGCCCAGGACCACGCCGCCGATGACCAGGGCGGCCAGGATGTCGGGCGCTTTTTCGAAGAGCCGCCAGAAAGCGCCCGAGCTCATGAGGACGGCCGGGTCGCCGGCGCTATCGGGCCGGTAGAAGAAGGAGCCCGCAAGATAGGTGATGGGGTAGATGACGGGGGCGGTGAAGGGGTTGGTAATGAACACTCCGGCCGCGGCGGCGATCTTGTTGATGCGGAAAAGGGAGGCCAGGAGCACGGCGACGGCCGCCTGGACGCCCATGAAAGGCGTCATTCCGATGAACACGCCCAGGGCCAGGCCCGCGGCTATCTCCCGGGGCTCGCCGCGGATCTCCAGGAAGCGGTGATACGCGGCATTGGCCGCGTGCCGTATCCGGAGATACCTTGCGCTGCCCTTTTTCTGGTCGGCTCCGCTTTCCATGCTCCCCTCCTATCACACAAGCCGGAGAGGCTCAATAAGGCTTCGGGCCTGTGCAGGCATGAGTCGGGCCTAGTTCTTTTCCGGAATTTTTAGTCACCTGCGGTTCCCTGTATTTCCTAAACGCAATTATCGGGAAAAAAAGGACTTGACAATCTGACGCAGTGCGTCATATATTCTTTGAAACCGGCGCGGGCCAGACCGCGCGAAAAAACATCCCGCAAGGAGGGCCACGCCATGGCAGAGGAAACCAAGAGCAAAACCGCAGCGAAAAAAGCCGC
>JBFMHL010000012.1:0-49983 GCA_040753055.1 Thermodesulfobacteriota bacterium
GCAGGCGTTGCTTCTTCCTGCCGGTTTTTGGGTGAGATCTCCGATATGCCGGCCTTTTACAACGGCCTCACCGCCCTGTGCTCCTCGTCGGAGAGCGAGGGCTTTCCCAACGTGCTGGCCGAGGCCATGGCCTGCGGCGTTCCCTGCGCCGCCACGGACGCAGGGGATTCCGCCCGGATCGCGGGCGACACCAGCCGGATTGTGGCTCGCAACGACCCGGCGGCCCTCTCTCATGCCCTTGCCAGCCTGCTTGCCCTCTCCCCCGTCGAGCGCAGCCGGGTCTCCGCCGACTGCCGCCAAAGGATCGCCGGGCACTTTTCCCTTGCATCCGCGGTGGAAGCCTACGAAAACCTGTTTTCCAGCCTCGCCGGCGATGGTATAATAAAAATTTAATCCAAACCCACAGGGAGAACTTCGTGTACCTGTTAGGCATTTCCTGCTTTTACCACGACGCCGCCGCCTGCCTGGTGAAGGACGGCGACCTGGTGGCCGCCGCCCAGGAAGAGCGCTTCACCCGAAAGAAGCACGACCCGGACTTCCCCAAGCACGCCATCGCCTATTGCCTCAAAGCCGCCGGCATCGGCGTTTCCGACATCTCCTACGTGGTCTTCTACGACAAGCCCTTCCTGACCTTCGAGCGGCTGCTGCTCACCTACATCACCACCGCGCCCCGCGGCCTGCGTTCCTTTTTGCTGGCCATGCCCTCCTGGCTCTCCCGGAACCTGCACGTGCCCAAGGTGGTGAAGAAGGAACTGGGCTACGAAAAGACCGTGCTCTACACCGAGCACCATGAGTCCCACGCGGCTTCGGCCTTTTACCCCTCGCCCTTCGAGGAGGCCGCCATCCTCACGGTGGACGGCGTGGGGGAATGGGCCACCGCCAGCTACGGCGTGGGCCGGGGAAAAGACATCGAGCTCATGGCCGAGCTGCACTTCCCCGACTCCCTGGGGCTCCTCTACTCGGCCTTCACCTTCTTCACCGGTTTCAAGGTAAACTCGGGCGAGTACAAGCTCATGGGTCTGGCCCCCTACGGAAAGCCCGTCTATAAAGACGTGATCCTGAAAAATGTGGTGGACGTAAAGCCCGACGGCTCGGTGCGCCTCAACATGGAGTACTTCAACTTCCTGTCCGGGCTCACCATGACCGGCAAGAAGATGGAGAAGCTCTTCGGTGGGCCGGCCCGCAAGCCGGAAACGCCCATCACCCAGCGGGAGATGGACATCGCGGCCAGCATCCAGGCGGTGGCGGAGATGTCGGTGCTGGCCATGGCCAACCACGTGCACCGCGAAACCGGTATGAAGAACCTCTGCCTGGCGGGCGGCGTGGCCCTGAACTGCGTGGCCAACGGGAAGATTTTGAAGCAGTGCCCCTTTGAAAACGTCTGGATCCAGCCCGCGGCCGGCGACGCCGGAGGAGCCCTGGGCGCTGCCCTGGCCGCCTGGCACCGCTTCCTGAACAAGCCGCGCACCGGCCCCTTCGGCCGGGACCGCCAGAGCGGCTCCTACCTGGGGCCTTCCTTTTCCCCGGGGGAGATCCGGAAGTTCCTCTCCTCCCGCGGCTACCCCTTCCACGAGCTCGCCCCCGAGTCCCGCGCCGAAGCCGTCGCGGACAAGATCGCGGAAGGAAAGATCGTGGGCCATTTCTCCGGCCGCATGGAGTTCGGGCCCCGCGCCCTGGGCTCCCGGAGCATCCTGGGCGATCCCCGTCGGGACGACACGCAGTCGGTCATGAATTTAAAAATCAAGTACCGGGAGAGCTTCCGTCCCTTCGCGCCCTCGGTCCTGGCGGAAAAAGCACCGGAATGGTTCGATATCCATAGCGAAAGCCCTTACATGCTGCTCACCACCGGCGTCCTTCCGCAGCACTGCTTTCCCCTGAAAGCCGCGGACGGCCAGGACATGCTGGAGCGCCTCAAGCAGCGGCGCAGCACCATCCCTGCGGTCACGCACCTGGACTACTCCGCCCGTCTCCAGACCGTGAACGACCGCGACAAGCCCGACTACCACGAGCTCATCAAGAGCTTCGACCAGAAGACCGGTTGCCCGGTCATCGTGAACACCAGCTTCAACGTCCGCGGCGAGCCCATCGTCTGTACCCCGGAGGATGCGTACCGCTGCTTCATGCGCACCGAGATGGACGTTTTGGTCCTGGAGAACTTTCTGCTGTTGAAAAACGAGCAGCCCGCCTGGAAGGAAGGGGATGACTGGAAAAATGAGTTCGAGCTCGACTGAGAAAAAAGACGTTCGCAAGTTCGGCCTGGTCGGCCTCCTGTTCTTCCTGGCCCTGGCCGGCGTGGCCCTGTGGCGGGGCAAGCAGATCCCACTCTACGTCTTCTCCGGCCTGTCCGTTTTCATGCTCTTCTTCCTGGCGTTGCCCGGCCCCATGACGCCGGTCTACACGGGCTGGATCTTCGTGGCGGCCAAGATCGGGCGGGTCATGAACGCGCTCATCCTGTCGCTTACCTTCTTCCTGGTCATCACTCCCTTTGCCTTGGCCCGCAGGGCCTTGGGAAAAAGGCCGCTTCCCCTGAAACCCGATCCCGCCGCCACAACCTACTGGGTGAAACGCAAAACCCCCGCCCAGCCGCGGAAGCAGTTTGCCAAGAGATATTAACCACCGGGAGCAAAAGGGCATAAATGGCGTCCCGATGCGGATCAGGCATTGATCAACGGCCTGAAAAGAGATAGAAACAGGCCGAAGGCAGCAGTTAGGCTCAGGTTATTCTGGAGGTGCCGACATGAACACCGAAGAAAAAAAACCCGAAGCGGCGGAGGAAGAGGATCCGGAGCTCGTCAACCAGTCCCTCATCGGCGAGTTCTGGTCTTTCATGAAGGAGCGCAAGATCTACTGGCTGCTCCCTATCCTCATCACCCTGGCGCTTCTGTCCGCGCTCATCGTGTTCACCGAAGGGAGCGCCATGGCGCCGTTCATCTACACCCTGTTCTAAGAATCTTTGCCCATCAGAGGGAAGGGGGCGCGGGGGAGGGGGAAACGCTGCTTTTTCAAGGGCGCTTTCCATGCCCCCCCCGAAAACCCCCTTTCCTTTTCATTGAGATGCCCTCCCATGTGCGGAATCGTCGGTTTCGTTGATCCCAGGGCGTATGCTGCGCGCGCCGAACGCCTTGCCGTGGCGGTGTCCCGGCTCCGGCACCGGGGGCCCGACGACTCCGGTGTGTACCTCGATCCCTCCCTTTGCGCCGGTTTCGGGCAGTGCCGCCTTTCCATCATTGATCTCTCCGCGGCCGGGCACCAGCCCATGGAGACGGAAGACGGCAAGTGGGTCATCGTCTACAACGGCGAGACCTACAACTTCGCCGACATCCGCCGGGAGCTGGAGGCCCGGGGGGAAACCTTCCGCACCCTCACCGACACCGAGGTGGTGTTGAAGGCGTTCCGCGCCTGGGGCCCGGATTGCCTCTCCCGCATGCGGGGCATGTTCGCGCTGGCCGTGTTGGACCGCGAGAACCGGCGGGTGTTTCTCGCCCGGGACCGCCTGGGGAAAAAGCCGCTTTACTACCGCGCAGACGACCAAAGGCTGTTCTTCGCCTCCGAGCTCAAGGCCCTGCGCGCCTTTCCCGGCGTGGCCGAGGGAACGGACCCCGACGCGCTGGCGCTCTTCCTCCACTACCAGTACATCCCGGCACCCTGGACCATCCATCCCGGCGTGCGCAAGCTCCGGCCCGGCTGCTTTGCCGTGTTCGAGAACGGGCGCCTGGGCGAAGAGACCGCCTACTGGTCGCTTCCCCCCTGCAAGGAGGACCCCGGGATCACCGAGCCCGATGCCGTGGACGAGCTGGACCGGCTGCTCTGCAATGCCGTGTCCGACCGCCTGGTGGCCGACGTCCCGGTGGGCGCGCTTCTCTCCGGCGGCATAGACTCCTCTCTGGTGGCGGCCTTCCTGTCCAAGGCCGGGGCTAGGTCGGTCAAGACCTTCTCCATCGGCTTTTCGGAGGAAGCCTACAACGAGGCTCCCTACGCCAAAGCCGTGGCCGGCCACCTGGGCTGCGACCACACCGAGCTCTTCGTTTCGGAAAAGGACGCTCTGGCGGTGGTGCCCCGGCTTCCGGAGATCTACGACGAGCCCTTTGCCGATCCCTCCGGCATCCCCACCCACCTGGTCTCGGTCCTGGCCCGGCGGAACGTCACCGTGGCGCTGTCCGGCGACGGCGGGGACGAGCAGTTCGCGGGTTATGTGCGCTACTGGATGACCCAGGCCCTGGACCGGGGCATCTTCGCCCTCCCGCGGGCGGCCCGGGTGCCCGGCGCCATTTTGCTCAAACGCGCACCCGTGAAGTTTTTGAACAGCCTCTACGTGCCCATCCGGCCTCTGCTGCCTCAGCGCTTCCGGGTGGAGAACTTCCCGGACAAGTGGAACAAGATGGCCGCCACCCTGGACCAGAAGGACATCGTGGAGCTCTACCGCATGACCGTGTGCGTGTGGACCGCGCGCCAGGTCCGCGACCTCTGCGGCCTTTCCGTGCCCCGCGGTCCCTTCGAGGAGGCCTTTGCCAAAAGCGACTCCTGGCCCGCGCTCCGGCGCGCCATGTACGTGGACCAGAATACCTACCTGCCGGACGCCATGCTCACCAAGGTGGACCGTGCCTCCATGGCCACCAGCCTGGAGGTGCGCGTACCCCTTCTGGACCACCGCATCTTCGAGTTCACCGCCCGGCTTCCCCAAAACCTCCTCTACCGCGACGGCACCGGAAAGTACCTGGCCAAGAAGCTTTTGGCCCGTTATGTTCCCCCCAAGCTCTTCCTGCGCCCCAAGATGGGCTTCGGCGTTCCCATCGAAACCTGGCTGCGCCGGGAGCTTAAACCCCTTCTTCAAGACTACCTCTCACCCGCCCGCATTCGCGCCGAGGGCCTGTTCTCCCCGGACCTGGTGGAGCAGACCGTCCGCGAGCACCTCTCGGGCGCCAAGAACCACCAGTACCGCCTGTGGGCCTTGCTCATGTGGGAGATGTGGCGCGAGGCTTCCTCGGGGGCGTAGAGCGGGCGGATGCCGCGTTGCGCTTCGGCGCCGGGTCGGTCACGTACAACCGCGTACGCTCCCTCCTCGCCTTCTCGCGCGCCTTGCCTGCGCCCGCTCTACGCCCCCGCGGCTGTTGGGAGGGGGGCCGGGGAGAGGAGTGGAAACAGGATAGGCATTTTCGGAAGTATGCGTATAACGATCTGAAATTAAATTTATTTTAGCGATGGGACTTGAAAATGGGTGATCTGATCAGCGCCATCAAGAGGTTTGTAATCAAAAGGAAGATTACAGAGACGATCCGGGATTGGAAGCCGGTGTGGCCCCGGACCATCACCTTCGATCTGGACCGGAAAAGCGTCAACGGCCTGGGCTTTGGAGCGGACGTGGCCGCCTGCGAGCTTTTCGGGAAGCCGGACCGGATGGACGCCCGCGACAACGGGGAGGTCATGTTCCTCTACCAGCAGAACTGCCTGGTGCTGGAGTTCGACCGGTCGGTGTTGGACTATGCCGCCGTCGTGCTGTCGCTGGAACAAGGGCTCTACGGCTGGGAAAAGATCGAGCCCGCCCCGGGGCGGTGGGCGGACCTGACCCTTGCCCGCGGCGGGAAAACGCTGAGTGTTGACGGGAGGACCCGGGAAGATGCCGTGGCCGCCTTCCTGGGCAGGCCCGGGAACCGGGACGAGGATGACGAGGAGATCGTCCTTTTTTATACCATCAACGGCCTGGAGCTGGAGATCGAGCTCACCAAGGAGGGCTGCGTGAAGCGAGTAAACCTCTTTTCGGGAAATGCGGGATAGCCGAAAAACTCGTCCCGGAAGGCGCGGGACCATGCTCCTTACTCCGTTCCCTCCCTCTCCCGTATCTTTTCGATGGCGGCCAGGGCGTTCTTGGAAAGCCCGTCGTCCTTTTCCTCCGCGATCTGCAGGAGCTGCGGAACCTGCTTTTCCGTCCCGATCCATTTCATGGCGTGAACGGCGCCGAAAACAAGCGGACTAGCCCGTGTCAGGTGCGCGGTAACGGCCTCCACCGCAAGCGGGTTGTTCCGCCCGGCCAGCAGCTCCATCGCATATCCCCTGTCGAACTTCCTCCGCGACGTATCGTTCATGTAGGCAATCAGGAACGAAACCGCCTCGTCGCTGCCCATATTGGCCAATGACTCCAGCACGATCCAGCGGATAGAGGAGTCGCAGCGCTCGTCATCCAGGAACGCGAAAAAGGACGGGGCATAGGCCTCGGCCTTCAGCCTGCCCAGGGCGTAGATCAGGACTGGGAGGTAGAAGGTTCCTTCCTTTCCTCCGGCCAGCTCCTGCCGGTAGAGGGCGCCCAGCCTGTCCGTGGCAGGCCGGTAGCCGATCTCTCCGAGGGCAAAGATAGCGAATATCGGGAGCTCCTGGTTCTCCGAATCGAGCGCGTCCATGAGGGCGGGCCCCAGGTCGGTGCGATGATAGCGCCTCAGCAGCCGGATGGTGTACACTGCCAGGCCTTCTTCGTCTCCCAGGGCCTCGTATAGCAGGGGGATGTTGCGGTGGCTCTTATCGGACGCCATGCGGAGGATTTCGATCCGCTGCAGAGCCCTGGCGTCCTCCGACCGGTCCCGGAACTCCCGGGTGTGGCTGCAGGAAGCCGATAAAAGGGAGAGCAGAAGGAAAGCCGCCACGAATGCAAGCCGTTTCACGCAAGCTCCTTTTCCGCCTCGAGTTTTTCGTTAAAGGAGAGGTTTTTAGGGCGTATTGTAGCAGGTTTTCGGGTGCGGATGAAGATTTCCAAACGGCTGCATGGCAACGCAACACCCTTGCGGCCGGCGATACCCTTCCGGGTGGCTTTCCCGCTTCCTCCTTTCTCTTGGCCTTTTTCTTGCATTGTAACAGCGGGTCCCGCAAGGGGGCGTGCTTCCGACCCAACGGGCATGCTGACTCGGGAGAAATTCCCCCCGCCCGCCCTATTTTCGTCAGGCCTGCGAAGCGGGGCATCCTGCAACTCAAGAACGGAGAGCCCATGAAAAGACTTGTGTCGTTTTTTTGCCTGGCGGTTTTCTTAATCATCCCGGCCGCGGCCGTAGCGGAAAAGAGCAACGCCGAGCTTGCCAAGGACCTCAGCAACCCCGTGGCCGCCCTCATCAGCGTGCCGTTCCAGGGAAACTGGGACCGCGGCATCGGCCCCAAGGACGACGGTTCGCGCCTGACGGTGAACATCCAGCCGGTGCTGCCGTTTTCCGTAAATCATAGGCTCAACATCATCTCCCGCACCATCCTGCCGCTGGTGTACCAGACGGATATCTTCCCGGGGGCGGGCGACCAGTCCGGGCTCGGCGATGTCCTGCAGAGCCTCTTTCTTTCGCCGGCGAAACCGGAGGAAGGCTGGATCTGGGGAGCCGGCCCGGTGTTCCTGCTGCCTGCCGGGACCGACGATTTCTTATCGGGCAGGAAGTGGGGAGCCGGCCCCACGGGGGTAGGGCTGAAGCAGAGCGGGCCCTGGACCTACGGCATGCTGATGAACCACCTGTGGTCCTTTGCCGGAGACAGCGGCCGGCCTGAAGTGAACGCCACCTACTTTCAGCCCTTTGTTTCCTATACCACCAGGACCGCCTGGACCTGCTCCCTGGACACGGAGTCCTCCTACGACTGGCATGCGCGGCAATGGAGCGCGCCTCTGATCGCGAGCGTCAGCAAGCTCCTCAAGATAGGCCGCCGGCACCTGAGCCTCTCGGGCGGGCTCCGTTACTGGCTGGAAAGTCCGGAGAGCGGGCCGGAAGGCCTGGGGTTGCGGTTCGGAGTGACGTTCCTGTTCCCGAAATGAAGGGCGGGCGGGCCTCCTTGCTGGCCCTTTTCTTGCAGCTAAATAGCGGAGCTCGATGGGAGGAAGGCGCTCCTTTCCCGGCAGCGTGTCACCTATGATCCCCCATATTTCCAGGAGGCGGCATGAAAGGGCGCGGCTTTCTTGCAGCGTCGGCGGCTTTGTCGTTGCTTCTGTGCCTGGGTTCTCCCTTCGGATCCCTGGCCCGGGCGGAGCGTGCCGGCCCGGAGCAGGCCCCTGCCGTTTCGGAAGCCTCCTTCCCCGGCGTCTGGGCCTGCCAGTCCATGGCCGGCGAATCCTTTACCGGAAGGCCCTGCCGCTTCACTCCCTGGCTTACCGTGCAGCAGGACAAGTCCTATATTTGGGGACAGGAAAGCGGCACCTGGACCACGGAGAGCGGGAGGCTGTCTCTTTCGGGCTGGAAGGGCAGGGGGCGGATAAACGAGGACGGCAAGCTCGTGTTCGAGTACGAAACTAACGGCAAGACCTATATCCAGACCCTTTACCGCCGGCAGTGAGCCTGAAGCCCCTGCGGCGGAACCAAAGAACGTGCGGAGGAATACGTGAAGAGATCTCTGGTGGTTTTCCTGGCAACGGCACTGGCGGCTTTCTCTTTGCTGGCCATTCCTTCCCGGCCGGCGTCCGCCTGCACGGGGATCGTCCTTACAGCGGAGGACGGCTCTCCGGTCTATGCCCGGACCATGGAGTTCGGGCGCGACGTCGTCACCTACAGCCTGCTGACGGTCCCCCGGGGCTACTCCTACGCCGGGCACTTGCCCGGGGGAAAGCCGGGCATGGCCTGGAAGGTCAAGTACGGCCACGTGGGCTTCAACCCCGAAGGGCTGCCGGCGGTCACCGAGGGCCTGAACGAGAAGGGGCTTTCCGTGGGCTCCTTTTATCTGCCGGGCTTCGCGGAGTATCAGCCCTTTGACCCGGCCCGGGCAAAGAAGACCATCTCCAACCTGGACGTGGTCCCCTGGCTGCTGGGAAGCTTCGCCACCACGGCGGAGATCAGGGAGGCCCTGCCCAAGGTCGCGGTCGTCGGCCTTCCGGTTCCGCAAATGGGCGGAGCGCCCCCCCTGCACTACATTGCAACGGACCCGTCGGGCCAATCCGTCGTCATCCAGTATGTCGCCGGAAAGCTAACTATTTACGACAACAAGGTGGGAGTCATCACCAACTCGCCCGAGTATCCCTGGCACCTCACCAACCTGCGCAACTATATCGGGATTTCCCCCCTCAATCTGCCAAGCGTCCAGTACGGCGGGGAGAACTTTTCCGGGCTCAGCCAGGGCACGGGTATGCTGGGCCTTCCCGGCGACTTTACCTCTCCCTCGCGCTTCGTACGGGCCAACTACTTCGCCCACACGGCCCTGCCGGGCAAGGACGGCTTCGAAACCATAGAGGTGGCCTTCCGCATCCTGAACCAGTTCGATATTCCCCGGGGCTCCCTGCGAAACCCCGAGGGCGGCAAGACCATCTACGACGTGGCCCAGTGGACGGTGGCCTACGACCTCCGGAATTGGAAGATGTACTTCCATACTTTCGAAAGCCGTCGCGTCCGGGTGGTGGACCTGGGCAAGCTCGATTTCTCGGGCGGGCAGATCCTCACCCAGGAGATCACCGGGCCGGAGCAGGTGGAGGACGTGAGCGGGGCCTTCCAACCCTACAAGGCGCCCGTTGCGGAATCGGGCCGGTAGAACTCCAAGGGGCCGGTCTGTCTTTCGGGATGAAAAACAGGCCGGCCCCGGCTTCCTACATCTCCTGGATCATGGCAAGGATCTGGTTGGTGTCGAACCCGGCGAGAGCGATGGCCCCGGAGCGGCAGGATGCGGTGCAGAGCCCGCACCCCTTGCACAACGTGGCCTCGATGGCCGCCTTGCCCGATTTTTCGTCGAAGCGCGGCGCACTGTAGGGGCACACGGACACGCAGACCCCGCAGGCGCTGCACTTTTCCTGCGCCACCCGCGCCACCGTGCCCGGCACCTTGATGCGGTCCCGGGAGAGAACCACCGCGGCCCGCGCCGCGGCCGCCTGGGCCTGGCACACGGCCTCGTCCAGGGGTTTGGGCGAGTGGGCCAGGCCGCACACGAATACGCCGTCCGTGGCGAAGTCCACGGGCCGCAGCTTCACGTGGGCCTCGGCAAAGAAGCCGTCCTCGTTCTGGGGCACCTTGTAGAGCTGGGCCAGGGGGTTGTCGCGAGCGCTCACGATGGCCGAGGCCAGCACCAGATAGTTCGTAAAGCGCTTCATGCGCCGTTTAAGCACGGTTTCGGTGAAGGTGACCGTGACCCCGCCTCCCGCCTCCTCCACGTCCAGGGCCTGGTCCGCGTCGTAGCGGATGAAACGGATGCCTTTCAGCCGCGCCTCCCGGTACACGTCCTCCCGCAGGCCGTAGGGCCGCATGTCGCGGTAGAGGATCGTGACGTCCATCTTCGGGTTTTTCTTTTTCAGCGTCAGCGCGTTGCGGATGGACTGGCTGCAGCAGAGCTTGGAGCAGTAGGGCCGCTCCGGGATGCGGGAGCCCACGCACTGGAGGAAGGCCACCGACCGGGCGCCCGCAACCTCCGAGCGGGCGGACGCGAGGCGGCGGGAAAGAGAAAGCCCCGTGAGCACGCGGGAGCTTTTCCCGTAAAGGTATCCCTCGGGCTTGTGCTCCGAGGCCCCGCAGGCGATGACCGTGACCCCGTGCTCGATGGTGAAGAGATCCGCACCGGAAGAAACCGTGGTGCGGAAGTTGCCCACGAAGCCTTCCACGCCCTTGATTCGGGCGTTTTTGATCACCCGGATGTTCTCGTCCCGGCCCGCCTCCGCAATCAGGCCCACCAGGTATGCTTGCACATCTTCGCCCCGCCAGGTCTCGTGCACCCGCCGGGCGTTTCCGCCCAACTCCGGCTCCCGCTCCAAGACCACGGCGCGGAATCCCTGGGACGACAGGCTTTTCGCCGCCACCAGACCGGCCACGCCGCCGCCGATCACCAACGCGTCGTGGTTCACGGTGAGCACGGGCTCGGTGAGGGGCATAAGCAGCGCGGCCTTGGCCACGGACATCTTCACCAGGTCCATGGCCTTTTGCGTGGCCTCGGCGGGCTGGTCCTTGTGGACCCAGGAGCAGTGGTTGCGGATGTTCACGAGTTCGAACAGGTACTTGTTGATGCCCGCCGCGGCCAGCGTTTCCATGAACAAGGGGTCGTGGGTCTTGGGCGAGCAGGCCGCCACCACCACGCGGTTTAAGCCCTTCTCCCGGATGAGCTCCGAGATCTTGTCCTGGGTGGCCTGGGAGCAGGAGAACATGTTCTCCTCGGCATACAGGACATTGGGAAGGGTCTTCGCGTACTCGGTCAGCGCCGGAATGTCCACCACGCCGGCGATGTTGGTGCCGCAGCGGCACAGGAACACGCCGATGCGGGGCGGCTCGCCCCGGATGTCCCGCTCCTGGTAGACGGGCGGCTCCTTCACCATGCTATTCCGGGAGGCGGCCAGCACCCCGCCCGCCATGCCCGCCGCGGCCGAGGCGTCCATCACCGACTGGGGAATGTCCTTGGGCCCGGCAAAGGCGCCGCAGACGAAGATGCCGGGCACGCTGGTGGAAACCGGGGCGAAG
The DNA here is from genome assembly GCA_040753055.1 of Thermodesulfobacteriota bacterium. GTDB lineage: Bacteria > Desulfobacterota > Desulfobacteria > Desulfobacterales > Desulfatibacillaceae > JBFMHL01. The sequence continues at coordinate 11,373 of JBFMHL010000012.1, forward strand.
CTGCCGGTTTCGGCGAAGCCGTAGCCGTTCACGGCAACGCCCAGGTCCGCGGCCAGCTTGCGGCCCTGGGGGGTCACGGCCAGGCCCACGGACAGCACCACGATGTCGAAGGGCTCCCGGACCGTCCGGCCGCTCCGGTCCACGTAAGAAAGGATGTGCTGTCCTTCCGCGCCGGGAGGCAGGACCTCCAGCATCTTGCTCTTCACGAAGCGAACGCCGGTCTCCGTTCGGGCCCGGTTGTAAAAGCGCTCGAAGTCCTTTCCGTTGGTGCGGATGTCAATGTAGAAGATGGCGGTGTCCAGCGGGTGGTGGCTGTGCTCCTTGGCCAGCATGGCCTCCTTGATGGCGTAGGTGCAGCACACGGACGAGCAGTAGCCGTTTTTCGCATGGTTCACGTCCCGGGAGCCCACACACTGGAGCCAGGCGATCTTTTTGGGTTCCACGCGGTCGGCGGGCCGCACCAGGTGGCCCCCGTAGGGACCCGAGGCCGAGAGGATGCGCTCGAACTCGATGGCCGTTACCACGTTGGGGAATTTTTTATACCCGAAGGTGTCGAAGTCGGCCGGACTAAAGGGAGTGGTGCCCTGGGCCATGACCACGGCCCCCACGTTGAGGCGTCGGGTCTTCTTCTTGTCCTTGTAGTTCACGGCACCGGCCGGGCAGACCTTGGCGCAGTTTCCGCAGCGGCCCTTGGTGAGGTAGAGGCAGTGCTCGGCATCAATGGCGTACTTGAGGGGCACGGCCTGGGCCAGCTTCACGTAGATGGCCTTCCGGTTTACGAGGCCCTCCTCGTAGGCGTCGGGCACCTTCTTGGGGCATTTCTCCGCGCACAGCCCGCATGCGATGCACCTGGCCACGTCCACGTAACGCGGGTGCACGTCCACGGAAACCGTGAAGTTCCCGGCCGAGCCGGTGATGCCCGTCACCTCGGAGAGCGTCAAAAGCTGAACGTTGGGATGGCGGCCCACCTCCACCAGCTTGGGCGCCATGATGCACATGGAGCAGTCGTTGGTGGGAAAGGTCTTGTCCAGCTGGGACATGATGCCGCCCACCGAGGCGGTGCGCTCCACCAAATGGACGAAGTACCCGGAGTCCGCCAGGTCCAGGGCCGCCTGCACGCCGGCGATACCGCCACCCAGCACCATCACCGATCCGACGATCTTCTCTCCCATGAGCCTTTCGTTCCTCTGCTCCTGCGCCCGGGGCAGACCGCCACCGGTGTTTGGTCTTCAAAAGGAGGGGGCAAGGGGTATCGAACCTCCTTCCGGCTTTTCACAACCGAACTCGCGGGTTTGAAGCCCGCGGGGCGCCCAGCGCCGTTGCCCCCGCATTCGCCAGCTTAATAAATTCCCAAGGTTCCCTCACTTCACGATCCGGAGCCCGCTACGGGCGATCCTCCACTCCGTAAGCTCGTCGCACTGGCGCAGAAGCTCGCGGCACTCGGTGCGGAAGAAGCGCGCCTGGCCCCTTTTGTGGGGATGGATGTTTTCGGAAAAGAACTCGAAGACGGTCCCCGGACCCATTTCCTCGCAGAGCCGCGCCACCTGGGTGGCCAGGCCGGTCCACGATTCCACGTCCACGGGATGGTTCTTCACCCGGCACAGGAGGCATCGGAGCCTTTTGTAGCCCAGCGGGTTTTTCCGCGCGGCTCGGTCCGACACCGCCATGCGCCGGCCGTAAAGCTCCTTGAGCTCGTCTAAGCTCAGAAGGATGGGGTCCATGCGTCCCTCCACAGAAAAGACAAGGCAGGTCTTTCCGGCGCGGCCGGGGCGGGCAGGGGGCGTCTCGCGCAAACAGGGGAGCCGAAGATCAGACGAAACGAACGGTTCCTTGCATTTTCCTGTGCCCGCCAAACACGGGAGGCGTCCGGCGTTCTGCTCAGGTAAATCCAAGGAAGAGAGGCATGGGGATGCTCCGAAGCAAAGATGCGGCCGCGTGCCGCAGGATATGCGGTCGTGTAGATTATGTTTGTCTATTTGTCAAATAGATTTTTTTGATAATAAAAAGAAAAGCCGGATACCATTCCTTCCACCAGGAAAGAATGGCCGCCGGCTTCCCGTGCGTCCTGTTTTCTTTTGCGCTAGGCCGGCTTCACCTCGATCTTCCGCGGCTGGGCGGCGGAGACCTTGGGCAGGGTCAGGCGCATGACGCCATCCGCCAGCTTGGCCTCGATCTTGGCCTGGTCAATCACCTCGGACAGGGTGAACTGCCGGAAGTAACGTCCGGTGAGGTACTCGCGGACCACCTCCTGCTCGTTTTCCGCAGGTTCGGACACATCGCCGGTGATGGTCAGCACCGAGTCCTTGAGGTCAATGGTCAGGTCCTGGGCGGCCACGCCGGGGAGGTCGGCCAGGATTACGATCTCGTTGTCCTTCTCGTATATGTCCACGTCCGGGGTGAACACGCGTCCGGGCCGGGTCTGCTCGGCCGGCACCTGGGCTTCGGACTTGGCGCGGGCGGTCATGGTCTTTTCGTCCTTGTCATGATGCATGGGGTTCCTCCTTATTTTTCGCGCGTACGTTTCCTGGAAGCCTGGGAAAGTCCCGCCTATCCGGCCTTGACGGAGATCTGGCGCGGGCGGGCGGCCGCGGCCTTGGGGAGAAGGATGGTCAGCACGCCGTTTTTGCTCTCGGCGGACACCCTTTCCGCGTCCACGTCTCCAGGCAGCGTGATCACCCGGGAGAAGGCCCCGGCCTTGCGTTCGCGCCGGTGGTAGCTGGCTTCCGGATCGGCCGCAATGGCCCGGTTCCCCGAAAGGGAAAGCGTGTTCCCGGTAACGGTGATGCTGAGCTCCTGGGCCTTGATGCCCGGAAGCTCCGCGGTCACTTTGTAGCGTTCGGCCGTCTCGGTCACGTTGAGCAAGGGAAATACCCCCGCGTTTTGGGACCAGGGCCACTCGACGTTTCGCCCACCCGATATGGCGTCCAGCTGCCGCTTTACCCGGTCCAGCTCGTCGAACGGATTCTTCCATCCCCAGAAAGGCCATCCCAATAGGGTTCTTGTCATGGCGTTCCTCCTTTTCCTGTTGTGAGAAAACAGCTCTTCCCTGGCGGAAGGAAATCCCTTTCGCCATAAAATCTGTAACATTATCAATGGGTAGCTTTAACTTGACAGAAAAATAATGCCGCTTTGCACCTTGTCAAGGAGGATCGGGCGGGTGTTTTCTCCCCGGCGTTTCTTCCGGCCCGCCCAGGCGGCAAGCCGAAAGAATGCCGTTTTCTAAAATACCTTTTTAGGGATCATAGTTAGACAGCAAACACATCCTGTTGCTGTGAAAGTGAATTTTTGTGGCCGACACAGGCCGTAAGCCTCGGGTGGCGGCCTTCGGGCCTGCTTTAAAAGCTTTGCCTCAAAAGGGGGAAAGGGTGCGGGGGAGGGGGGGAAAAGAGGCCCCCGGGCGGCGCAGCCGCCTCGAGGTAAAGATAAGCCGCTCGTTTCAAAAGGGGTTTTCCCCCTCACCCGCAAAATGCCTTTCTCTATTATTTTGGAAATAGCCTCTATTTACTTGCTTGTTTCGCCGGAAGCGGGACCGGACTGCTCCCGGAAAGGCACCAGCATGACCTTGCAGGGGGCGTTTTCGAAGATGGTCATGGCGGCCAGGTCCACCCGGCCCATGGAGCGCCCTTCCTTGCCCTGATGACAGCCGATGACGATGAGGTCGCTTTCGGTTTTCCAGGCCAGGCGGCAAACCTCCAGGGAGGGATCGGCGGGCCAGCAGGAGAAGGTGAACTCCGTAAAGCCCTTCAGCATGGGCTCCACTTGGGCGAGGAACGCCTCCTTGGCGTGTTTGGCGCTGTTCACCCAGTCCGGGTCGGACGGGGACTTGCCAAGCAAGCGGTAATCCAGAGCATGGAAGATGGTGAGATGGGCTCCGGTGCCGCGGCAGAGCTCGACGGAGGTGGCAAGGGCCTGCAGGCTGGCCGGGGAGAACTTGAGTGCGCACAGTATGTTTGTAAACATGGGGCCTCCTCGTAAAGGCATTGCGGTCGCCGGAATTATGCTCAGGGAATGAGCACCTTGGCGCCCCGGACATGCCCGGAGTATAGGTCGCAAACGGCCTCGTTGGCCCGGGAAAGCGTGTACTCGGTCACCGTGGGCAGGATGGGGATGCGGGCGGCCAGGTCCAGGAACCCGGAGACATCCATCCTCGTCACGTTGGCCACGGATTTGATCTCCTTTTCCATCCACAGATCCCGCGGGTAATCGAGCTCCGACAACGCAAGCCGGTCGTCTCCCTGCTTGCGGATGGCGTTGATGACCAGGCGCCCCCCGGGTGCAAGGTTCCGCAGGGCGAAGAGCACGGGCTTCCAGGCAGGTGTGGTGTCAATGATGGCCGAGAGTTTTTCGGGGGCCGGCTCCTCCGTTTCCCCGGCCCAGCAGGCCCCCAGGGAGAGGGCGAACTCCCTTTCTTTCGCGCTGCGGGCGAACACGTAAACGGAAGCATGGGGAAGGCTCCCTTGCACCATCTTCAATACCAGGTGGGCCGAGGCCCCGAAGCCGGTGAGCCCCAGCCGCGCCCCGGACAGATCTCCGGCGAGGCGAAGGGAACGGAAGCCGATGGCCCCTGCGCAGAGGAGGGGGGCCGCCTGGGAATCGGTGAACACGTCCGGGATGGGATAGGCGAAGTCCTCCGCCACCTTGGCGAACTCGGCGTAGCCTCCGAAAACGTCCCGCCCCGTTCCTGCAAAGTCGGGGCACAGGTTTTCCTCTCCGCGGAGGCAGGCGGGGCACTTTCCGCAGGCACGCGCGATCCAGGCCACGCCCACCCGGTCCCCGATGCTGAAGCGTTCCGCCTTCGGCCCGGTCTTCACCACGCGCCCCACGATCTCATGGCCCGGCACCATGGGGAAGAAAGCCGGAGGTGTCCTGCCTTCGATCTCGTCAATCTCCGTGTGGCAGACGCCGCAGGCGGAGACGGACAACAGGATCTCCTTCTCTCCCGGCTCGGGCACGGGGAGGTCAAGCTCGGTGAGGGGGCGGTTGTCTTCCCGCAGGCTGGAGACCTGCGTGATGGCCATGACCTTCATGGGCGGGCTCCTTGCAAGGAAAGAATGGCAAAAGCCGTGCCAAGGCCCGGCGCCCGCAATACCGAAGGCTGGCTTGCATCCCGGGGTCTTTTCCTGTCAGGCTGCTTTACACCGAGCCGGAACTTTTTCCAGCGGTTCTTCCGGCCCCCGGCCTCCGGCCGCCGGGCGGCGGCGCAAGCATGCAACATCCGGGTCTCGGGTCCTCCACGAATCACTTCTTGACGGCGGAAGGGAAGTACTTACTCTCATTCAAGAGATCCGGCGCAGGGCGGATGAACAAAAGCCGGACCGGGAGCGCCTTGGATCGCCGCCCGAAAAAAAATTTGGATGTGCGGACAACGGCGACAGGCGTGGCAGCCGTTTCGCCGCACTAACCCCCGTGAGACGTAAAAGCCAACCCCCAGCCGGCTTGTTTCACGGGGGTTTCTTATTGTTTTCTATCCCCCGGCTCCGGGTCTTAGTTCCCGCAGGCTATAGCTGAAAGCTATGCGTTCGCGATCCCAGGCTTGACGCTTGCGTTATGCCTCGTGCCGGAAGGTCAGGCTGGTCTTGGCGATGTCGGGGAAGATCTTGTCAATGGCCCCGATGCCCAGGGCCTCCAAAAGCTCCAGCCTTGCTTCGAAGCGGAGAAGGGGACGGTTTACGGCGAGGAGCCAGATGGTTTCCGTTCCCGGATGCTTGTCCAGCGAGAACCAGGCATCCCGGTCCGGAAGGGTGAGGGTCTTGCCGGCCGGTAGCTTGGCAGAGGCCAGGGCCGAGATCTTGCCCGAGCTGTCGTGGAAAAATACGTAAACATAGGACTCGGGCTTGACGGAAACGTGGATGCGGAACTCGTCTCCGGATTTGAGCTGCCCGTCTTGGGCCACGGGAAAAACGGAGAAGCCCGTCACCACGCCGCCCAGGTACATTCCCCGGTGCCTCCGGGCCGACACGGAGATCTCTCCCGTGCGCAGACCCTGGACCAGAGGTGCGATGAGCCGGGGGATGGGTAGCCGGGACACCGGGTCCTCGGGCAGGGCCGCCGCCTCGGGCGGTTTTTCGGCTTTGCGCAGTGCGTTGGTGCCCAGAACGGCAAGCAGGAACACCGCCAGCACCACGGCCAGAGCGGCCGCGGCCCGGCGCAGGCCAGAGGGACGGGGCGGGAGGTGGAAAGGGAAACGTTCCTCCAGGCCCGCTTCCAGGGCGGGCTCCGCGTCGGCCGGGGGCGGCCCCGGGCCTTCTCCGCTTTCGCAGGAGGAGACGTCAACGATGAGCCTGCGGCAGTAACGGCACACGGCAGCGTGGGCCATGATGCTCCTGCCTGCTTCGGGGCCGATTTCGGAAAGCGCGAAGGCGATGGCTTCGGGGGCCCGGGGGCAGTCCCCGGCCGCGGTTTCCGCCTCCCGCCGGAAAGCCTCGCGAAAGATATCGGCCTCCGCCTCGGAGATGCCCCGCCGGGGAACCTCGGCCGGGTCGGGCGCCCGGGAGAGCCACCAGGGATCATCTCCATACTCCCGGCTGCGGGCCCCGGCCATGAGGTCGGCAACCGGGGCGAAGTACCCGAAGCTTGCTGCGAACTCCTGTTCCAGCTTCGCGAATCGTCCGGCCCCGTTTTCCCCCTGGCCGTTTTCCAGAAGCGCAAGCTCGGAGCGGGCGCGGGCGAGATCGGAGAACTCCAGCACGAATGCGTGGGCGCCGTCCGTAAATCCCTCGTAGGAGGTGGGATCCACTCCGAACAGGTCGGCGTCGGCGCCGGTTTCGTTCACCAGGGACAGGTTTCGGGAAAGACGGTGCGACTCCCGATCCAGGGCCTCGCGGACCAGGGCGGCAAAGGATGGGCCCAGCTCCGCCCGCAACCGGGCATGCTCGGTTTCCGCCACGCCGAACATGCGGGCAAGCTTTCCGGCGTGCTCTTGATAGCCGGGATCGGCCTGGGCGGCCCGGGAAAGGGCCATCCGCGCCCGGCTCCGACTGGCCAGGGCAAGGAGCAGGAGGTATCCCGGATCATAGCCTTCGGGGGGATCGGAAAAGTGGAAGCAGGCCCAACGGAAGGCGCTCACGTCTTCCGTGGCCCGGGAAAAGAGGTCCTCGAAAGCGGCGTTGGGTTCCTTTTGCTTTTCCTTCATGGCTCGCTTTCGATTGTTGCTCTCACCTTCCCTTTAGCTCCGGGTGCAGCGTCCGGACCCGGAACAGCTCCTGGAATACGAACAGGTACTTGCGGAAGGAGTCGTACTGGATGCGGGAGTCTTCGATATGGGTCCAGGTGACGGGGAACTGGCCGGCCCGGAAACCCAGCTTCTTGGCCATCCAGAGGATTTCCGCGTCGAAGATGACCGAGGAAAGCTTCTGTTTGGAAAATAGGGCCTGGGCGGCGTCTTTCGTGAACATTTTGAAGCCGCACTGGGTGTCCGGGTAGGAAAAGCCCAGCCAGGTGTTCTGTACCAGGGTGTAGGCCCGGGCGGAAAGGGCGCGGGCCAGGTTCTGGCTCACCTTCACCGTGGCCCCGGAAATGCCGCGGGAGCCGATGGCGATGTCATTGCCTTGGTCCATCACGGCAAAGGCCTTGTCCACATCGGTGATGGGCACGGCATAGTCGGCGTCCATGAAGAGCACGCGCTTGCCCGTGGCCGCGAGCATTCCGTAGCGCACCGCGTAGCCCTTGCCCCGGTTGGGGGTGTAGTGCAGGGCGCGCAGGGGCGTCTTGAACTGCGCCCCCAGGGTTTCGGCCACTTCCACGGTGTGGTCCTTGGATCCGTCGCTCACCACCACCACTTCGCTTTCGTACGGTTGCCGGTCCAGGAAAGCCAAGGTTTTAGACAGGCAGGGCTTGATCCTGTCCTCTTCATTGTATGCCGGAATGACGATGGAAAGTTGGGTCATGGCTCTCTTGTCGTGTTTCCCCTAGAGTCGGGTTTTCGGCGGGGCCCGGCGGGGCGATGCGGGCCGGCTCAGTCCTTTTCCGCAAACTGCAAGGTATATAGTTTCGCGTATTCGCCGTTTTTTTGCAACAGCTCCTCGTGGGTTCCCGACTCCACGATGCGCCCGTTCACCACCACCAGGATGTGGTCCGCCCGGCGTATCGTGGAAAGGCGGTGGGCGATGACGAAGCTGGTTCGGCCCTCCATGAGGTTTTCGAGCGCCTTCTGGACCACACGCTCGCTTTCGGTGTCCAGGCTGGAGGTTGCCTCGTCCAGAATCAGGATGGGCGCGTCCTTGATGAGCGCACGGGCGATGCAGAGGCGCTGGCGTTCACCCCCCGAGAGCCGGGTGCCCAGCTCGCCCACCTGGGCATCGAAGCCCTTGGGAAAGGCCGAGACAAAGTCGAAGGCGAAAGCGGACCGGGCCGCGGCCTCGATCTCCTCCCGGCTCGCTTCGTGCTTTCCGTAGGCGATGTTGGCGGCAACGCTGTCGGCGAAGAGGATGGGCTCCTGGGTGACGATGGCGATGTTGTCCCGCAGGCTCGCGATGGACAGATCCCGGATGTCCTGGCCGTCAATGGACACCGATCCCGCAGTGACGTCGAAGAAGCGGGGTATGAGGTTCACCAGCGTGCTCTTGCCGCCGCCGGAAGCCCCCACCAGCGCCACCACCGATCCCGGAGGAACGGTCAGGTTGATGTCCTTTAAGACATCCTGGCCTGGCTCGTAGGAAAAGCCAACGCCGGTCATGCGCACGGTGTGGGGGCTGCGGGGCAGGACCTGGGCGTCCTTCTTCTCCACGATGTCCGGTTCTCGCTCCACGATGTCGAAGATGCGGTCCGCGGCGGCCAGGCCCTCGCCCAGGGCGTTGTTTAAGTACGAAATTTTCTTGACCGGGTCGTAAAGCATGAGCACGGCGGCCATGAAGGAGAAGAAGTCTCCGGCCGTGGAAGCGCCCGTGATGACCTGCCGGCCGCCGTACCAGATGACCAGGGCGATACCCGCACCGGCCAGAAACTCCATGATGGGCGATGTGGCGGACCGGGCCGCGGCCGCTCCCACTTCCAGCCGGAACAGGCTCTCGGTTTTTTCGTGGAAGCGCTTTTTTTCGTATGGCTCCATGCCGAAGGCCTTGACGATCTTGTTGCCCAGGAAGGTCTCCTGCAAAAAGGAGGTGATCTCGCCCACCGCCTCCTGGCAGCCCGTGGCCACCCGGCGGATGCGTTTCCCGAAGAACACGATGGGGTAGTATGCGACGGGCAGGATTACCACGGCGTAAAGCGCCAGCTTCCAGTCCCGGTAGAAGATGACGCCGATGAGCCCCAGCACCGTGAAGAAGTCCCGGATGATGGAGGTGACGGCCCGGGAAACCATTTCCTTGACCAGGTTCACGTCCCAGGTGACCCGGCTCATGAGGGCGCCGGTGCGCTCCCCCTGGAAGAAGGAGACGGGCAGGTCCGTGATGCGGTCGTAAAGGAGGTTCCGCAGGTTCCGGACGATGGAGGCGCCCACGGACTGCAGGAAGTATTCCTGGCTGAAGTAGCCCAGGCCCCGCAGGAAGAAGATGCCCACCACCACGAAGGGCATGATGCGGAGCGTTGACACGTCCCTGCGCACGAACACGTCGTCAATGACGGGTTTGATGAAGTAGGCCATGGAAACCGACGTTCCGGCCATGAGCAGGCCGCCTATCATGGCCGTGAGCAGCCGGCTGGTGTTGCCGCGGATCTCGGTCAGGAGGCGCAGGTGGCGCCGCCGGAAGGCGGGCATGGAGATGCGGGCCATATTTTCCTCAGTCCGTTTTCCGGCCGTACCTAAGATCGGCCTTTCGGGTGATACGCATCATCTCGGCCTCGAGCTCCCGGCGCTTGGCCTCGAACCCCTCTGGGGAAAGTTCCGGCGGCACCCGGACGGGGTGCCCGTACACCAGGGCGCATTCCGTGAAGGGGTAGGGGAGCATGAAGCGGTCCCAGCTTCGGAACACCTTTGCGTTGCGGGCCGAATAGGTGATGGGTACGATGGGGTATCCCGTCCGCTGGGCCAACGTGATGGCGCCGGGCCGCACGATGAAGCGGGGCCCCTGGGGACCGTCCGGGATGATGACGGCCGTGCGGACCTCGCGGCCCATGATGGCGACCATCTTGTCCATGGCCTCGGCCCCGCCCTTGCGGGAAGAGCCCCGTATCGGCTCGTGGCCCTGGCGGTGGATCACCTGGGCGATGACCTCGCCGTCCTCGGACTTGGAGACCATGATGAGCCCGTTCCACTTCTGGTGGCAGTAGGCCACTCCCAGGATGCGGGAGTGCCAGAAGCAGACCATGCAACGCTTGGCGCGCACCAGGTCGCCGGACCCGTAGGGGTCGAAGACCCGGATGCGGCAGGTCTTGAAGATGGCGTCTATGATGGCCTTTCCGAAGATGCCCACGGCCCGCCACCGCATGTGGGGGCGCAAGTTGGCGTTTTCCGGCAGAAGAGAGTCTTTCAAGGCAATGTCCCTATGGAAAAGAAAAGCGGGCGCGAGTACTCCTCGTACCTACCTTATCCGCGCCCGTTTTGGCAAGCCGGCGGGGGAGGCGGGCTTTGCGGATCTCACGGCGTGAGCAGGTCCAAAGCGATGCGGGCCGCGCGGTCCGAAGCCCCGGGGCCGCCCAGAATGCACCGGACGCGGGCCAGCTCCTCGGCCACGGCTTCCTGCTTTTCCGGGTCCGAGAGGTAGCCGAGTGTATGCTCCGCGATGGCCCGGGGGGTGGCCTGGGACTGGATGAGCTCGGGAAAGACCTTTTTCCCGGCGATGAGGTTGCAGAGCCCGATGGCCGGGACCCGGATGAGCATGCGGCCCACCAGGTAGGACAGCGCGGAAACCTTGTAGATGATGACGGTATAGATCCCGGCCAGGGCGCACTCCAGGGTCACGGTTCCGGACACGGAGATGGTCGCCTTGGCCCGGGAAAGGAGCCGGGAAAGCCCGCCGACCCAGACCTCGACGGGAGGCAGCGGGGCTGCATCCGCGGACTGCTCCATGATCTCCGCGATGATGTCCGGGCCCAGATTGGGAGCCGCCGCCAGGGCGAAGCGGGCTCCGGGCAACGACTTTGCGATGATCCTGCAGGCATCCAGCATGGCCGGCAGGTGGGCCCGCACCTCCCGCTCGCGGCTGCCGGGCAGGAGCCCGATCAAGGTCCCGCGGTCGTCAGCCGCCGGCTCCGGTTGGGGATCGGGGAGATCGAGCCCGTCCAGCAGAGGATGGCCCACGTAGGTTACGTTCACCCCGTGTCGGTCGTAGAACTCCCGCTCGAAGGGCAGAATCACGGCCATATGGTCCACCAGGCGACGGATCTTCTTCACCCGGTAGGTCCTCCAGGCCCAGACCTGGGGGCTGATGTAGTACATCACCTTGACGCCGCGCCGTTTGGCTTCGGCGGCCGCCAGGAAGTTGAAGTCGGGAAAGTCCACGCAGATGAGGAGGTCGGGGGGGTGGGTGCGGAGCACCTCCGCGGCCAGAAGGTAGCCCTCGAAGAGGTCCGGGACCTTCTCGGCCACCTCGGTGAAGCCCACGACGGAAAGCCGGGAGTAGGGCAACAGAAGCTTCACGCCCGCGCGTTCCATGGCGGGCCCACCGAAGCCGTAGATATCCACGGGAAAGGGGGCGGTCGCCAGGATGGAGGACGCCAGCCGGGACGCGTGATGATCGCCCGAGGCCTCGCCGGCGATGATCATGATCCGCTTTTCACCGCGTGGTGAGGCCATTGGGCACCGGGGAACGGGTTCAGGTGGTCTGCCGTGCTCGGGTCAGCTCGAACACGCAGTTTTCGTGGCCCATGGCCTTGCAGGAAACCTCCCGGCATGAGAAAGGCTCCTGGGCGATGGTGCTGGCGTAACCGGCCACGATGCCCGCATAGAAATAGCAGACGGGCTTGTGGGAAGGACCGAGCCACCGCGCTTCCTGGGAGTTCTCCAGGGTCACCCGCAAGGGCAGGGAGCGCACGTCGAAGCGCAGGCGCCCCCAGCCGCCCTCGTCCGTGATGAGCCGCGACATCATGGCCAGGGTCTTTTCAAAGAAGCGCGCCAGCAACGGGTCCTGCTGGACCTCGTCCAGAATCCTGCTCCGGACGATGAGGGGTGTGAGCATGGCCGGAGCCCATCTCCCGTGGGAAAGGGCCTGGGTCACCTCCCAGGTGCACAGGGATACCCCCAGGTCGTAGAGGGCCTGGTTTTTTTCCTCCGAGGGCAGCCTGGCCCCCAGGGTGGTGTGGAGTAGGTGGATGATCTTGGACCCGGCCATGATCTCCTCCACCCCCCCGATGCCGATGCGGCCCTTCTTGCGGTCCACATCGTGGATCTCGAAGGCCGTGGCTCCCATGTAAGCCCGGGGAAGCACCGGGATCATCCGGGAAAGGACCGGTGCGTTGGCCACGGGCTTGAGAAGGAGGCGGACCATCCGGGGGTGGCGCTCCAGAAACTCGATCATTCCCGTAAGGGTCCGAAGCTTTATTCTGTCCAGTTGCGGCATGCACGGCTCCTCGTATGAACGGGGGCGCTCGGTGGTTACCGGGCGGTCCGGGCGTTTCTCCGGTTCACCTGCTCCACGATGGAGAGGGCGATGAAAAGGGCGTCGCGGCCCACCTGCCCCGTGACCTCCGGCGCCTGCCGGGTTTTTACGCTGTTCACGAATGCGGCCGTTTCGGCGGCCAGCGCGTCCGCCTGCTCGAAGCGGGACTCGGTGGCGCAAAGCTCGGGAGCCGCATCGGTATCATTCTTTCCCTTTTTCCCGGCGGAAGGGTTGCGTACCACGGTGACCACCCGGTTCTGGAAGTCCACCCGCACGTAAGCATCGGGCTGGAAGATGCGGATGACCCGCTCGTTCTTGCTGGCCAGTCGGCTGGCCGTCACGTTGGCCACGCAGCCGGAGGCGAACTCGATGCGGGCGTTGGCGATGTCCAGGTGGTCGGACACCACGGAGACGCCAGCGGCGTGGATCTGCTTTACCGGCGAGCCGGCCAGGTGGGAGATGATGTCAATGTCGTGGATCATGAGGTCCAGGACCACCGAAACGTTGACGGCGCGCGGCTTGTAGGTGGAGACCCGGTGGGCCTCCACGAAGAGCGGCTTCTTCACCACGCCGCGCAAGGCCATGACCGCGGGGTTGAACCGCTCCAGGTGGCCCACCTGGATGATGAGCCCGCGGCTCTCCGCAAGCTCGATGAGCTCGTCCGCCTCGGCCAGAGTGGCGGTCATGGGTTTTTCGATGAGCACATCCACGTCCCGGGAAAGGAACTCCCGGCTGATGGAGAAGTGCGAGTCCGTAGGGGTGGCCACCACCACCGCGTCCACCTTGCCAAAGAGATCGGAGTAGCGGGTGCAGGCCTCGGTTTTGCATGCCCGGGCCACGCGGGCGGCGGCCTCGGAGTCCACGTCCGCCACGGCCACCAGCTCGGCCTCGGGGTTGTTGGCGAACTTCTCCGCGTGGAACTTGCCGAGATAGCCCGTACCTATGACCGCAACGCGCACCTTGCCCTTATTGCTCATTCCGTTTCCGCCTCGCTATGTTATGGGATGGGTTGCGAGCCCTTTGCCTTGCTCCGGGCCTTTAAGCTTTCTACTCCCGCTTTCCCACGATGCTGATTCCGTGCTCGTCCGCCAGGCGCACCATCTTGTCCCGATCGAAGATCACCGCGTTTCCCGCCTCGATGGCCAGCGCCGTGGCGCCGGCCGCGATCATGGTGCGGATGGTCTGCTCTCCGGCGGCGGGCAGGTCGAAGCGCTCGTCCTGGACGGGTTTCTTCACCTTCACAACCACGAAGCCGCCCTTGCACAAGGTTCCTGCCCGCAGAATGGTGGCGTCGGTGCCATCCATGCCCTCCACGGCCAAAACCGAGCGTTTGGACGCGCACAGCGTCTGTCCGATGTCCAGCTCGCCGATTTTTTTCGCCAGGGGGTAGGCGAACTCGATGTCCGCTGCTTCCTCCTGGCCGGGCTGCCGCGCGGTCCAGCAGCCCTCCGGGGCGATGAGCTCGGGAAGCAGCAAGGTGGAGCTCACGATGGTGATGCCGTCCTTTTGCAGCTCGTCGGCCAGGCCGCGCATCACCGCGTCGTCCCGCGTGCTGGTAAGCTGCGAGATGAACGAAAGCGCCCGCTCGTCCAGGTGCAGGTCCCCGTACATCCGGGTTTTGTCAATGCTCCCGGCAAAGGCGGCCCGGGTGATCCCGTTCTCCCGGAAGAAGGCGATGAGCCGGGAGAGCTCGCCCAGGTGAACGCGCATGGCATGGCGGGCATGGGCCTCGACCCCATCCTCCGCATGGCCGATGTAGGCGGCCATGGAAACCTCCATGCCCGCCTTCTTTGCCGCTTCCGCCATGAGGGAGGGGAAGCTTCCGCCTCCAGCTATAATTCCGATTTTCTTCATGATTTTTATTTTGCAGCCAATGCGTCCCGTTTCGCGGGGCGGTCCGCGGGGCAAAGGCGACCGCCTCCCATTGTATCAGGCCAAGGGCTCAACACAGCAACAAATTTACGGAAAAATGGGGAGGGGCCAGGGGGAGGGGGAAGTGTGTCTCCGGGCGGCCAGCCGCAACGGGCCGGCGCCGGGCCGTTTTTCCAACGGCGGCTTTCCCACATCGCCCGCCGGACCCTTTCTTTGTCCCTGAATCCGCGACGGAGCATTTTTTTTAAAGGGGAAAAAGCCAATCGCTCGGGCACCATTGCCAAGAATGATGCTTTCCTTAGGGTGGAAAGTCCTTTTCCGCCCTTCGGGGCGGCCCCCTGCGGCCCGTCTGCGTTGTCAGGCCACAACCGCCGTACGTTCAGTAATGTCGGACGTGGCCTTCCTTGCATCCGGGCCACCTGAGACCGCTCACGGATGCAGGTTTGTCCACAAAGTCTTCAGTCTGCCTGGCTTCCGCGTCCCCGGGTCACGCCGCGGGTGGAGGAGAGGAGGAACTCCAGGAAGATCTGCACCTCGGGCACTATGTCCACGGAGGCCTTTACGCGCTCGATGGCCTCGTTCAGGGTGAGCCCCAGCCGGAACACGATGCGGTAGGTCTTTTTCAGGGCTTCCAGGGCCTCCGGGGAAAAGCCGTGGCGCTTCAGGCCCACCTTGTTCAGGCCGTGGAGGCGGGCCCGGGCTCCGGAGACGATCATGTAGGGGGGAATGTCCTTCACCACGCCGCTCATGCCGCCCACGAAGGCGTAGGGCCCGATACGGACGAACTGGTGCACGGCCGCGAGGCCGCCCACGGTGGCGTAGTCGCCTACGGTGATGTGGCCGGCCAGCGTGGCCGCGTTGGCGAAAACCACGCCCTTCCCGGTTTTGCAGTCGTGGGCGATGTGGGTGTAGGCCATGAGGAAGTTGTTGTCGCCGATCTCGGTTCTTCCACCGCCGAAAGTGGTTCCCCGGTGCACGGTGACGAACTCCCGGATGATGCAGTTCTTGCCGATGACGGCCACCGTGGGCTCGCCCGCGTAGCGCACGGACTGGGGAGGCCCGCCCAGGGCCGCGTGGTGGTGCACCATGCAGTCCGGCCCGATCTGGGTGTGGGCGTCAATGGTGACGTGGGCACCGATCTTGGTGCGGTCGCCGATGGTGACGTTTCCTTCGATCATGCTATAGGGACCCACGGTGACGCCTCGTCCCAGGTTGGCGCCCGGATCAACCAGGGCGGTAGGGTGGATCATGGGAGTTCTCCGCTTAGTGAAATTGGGTTGGGGCCCGATGGAGGCCTTATTTGAATCGTTCGTAAAAAAAGTCTCGCCAACAGAAGCGGCACCTGCACGGTGTTGGTTCGGCATCCCTGGTGCGGCGGGTTCATGCCGATCAGGGGGATTGCGAGGTCGTCATCTATCAGTATCTATCAGTCCTCGTCCTCCCGGGAAAGCTCGGCCACCTGCCTTTGCAGGGCCGCCACCTGCCGGGATATCTCCGGCAGCCGGGAAAAGGTGTTGGCCGCCTTGAGCCACTGCCGGTGCGGAATGGCGGGGCTTCCGGACACGATCTCGCAAGGCTTGACCGAGTGGGCCACGCCGGCCTGGGGCCCGATCATGGCGAAGTCGCCGATCTCGATGTGGCCGGTGATGCCGGCCTGGCCGGCCAGGATGGCGTGGCGCCCCACGGTGACCGAGCCGGAGATGCCCACCTGAGCCACCAGGACGGTATTGTCGCCGATGACGCAGTTATGGGCCACGTGCACCAGGTTGTCGGTCTTGACCCCGGAGCCGATGATCGTTTCCCCGAAGGTGGCCCGGTCAATGGTGTTGTTGGCGCCGATCTCCACGTCGTCGCCCACCCGGACGATGCCCGTCTGGGGGATTTTTACATAGGTTTCGCCGTCGGGGGCGAATCCGAAGCCGTCGGAACCGATGACGGTCCCTGCGTGGACCACGACGCGGGAGCCCACGATGCAGCGGTTGAGGATGCTTGCATTGGGATGGATGTGGGCGTCGTCCCCCAGCCGCACGAAGTCCCCCAGCACCGCATTGGGATACAGACGCACCCGA
The DNA here is from genome assembly GCA_040753055.1 of Thermodesulfobacteriota bacterium. Lineage (GTDB taxonomy): Bacteria > Desulfobacterota > Desulfobacteria > Desulfobacterales > Desulfatibacillaceae > JBFMHL01. The sequence continues at coordinate 27,787 of JBFMHL010000012.1, forward strand.
TCGCCGACGGTCACATTGTCGCCGATGACCACCCCCGGACCGATGTAGGCGTCGTGGCCGCAGGAGAAGTTCTTCCCGATCACGGCGCGGGGGCTGATTCCCCGGGGAGCGGGCTCCGGGTGGAAAAATGCGATGGCTCGGGCGAACGCCACCATGGGGTTGAGCGCCAAAAGCAGGTTCCGGTCCGACTCGGGCGCCTTTTCCGGCACGATGACAACCCCGGCGCCGGTTTCGGCCAAACGCTTCAGGAACTTGACGTTGGCCGCGCAGGTGAGCTCGTTCTCTCCCGCCTTGTCGAAGGGCGCGACTCCGGTGATTACTGTTTCCGGGTTGCCCCGGAGGGTCGCGCCGACGATGCGGCTGATCTCGGCCAGAGTGGCTTCCATGGGTGTGCCCTTGCCTTGCCTTTCCTTCCCGTCCGCCGAATACGGCGGACCGCAAAGGACGGCTTTTTGCGGGTTTTATCCTGTGGCCCGGCGGGTCTTTTCCGGCCGGACGCCTTCCCGTCCGCAATGCCCATAAGCTGGTCCGCACGTGAACCGGCCCCGGGGAGGGCCCGGTCCGCCGCGGGAGCCCCGCGGCGGACCTTGTTCATTGCCGGATCAGTTCTTTTTCCCCTTGGACTTCTGGTAATCGGCGTTGAACTCCTGGATCACCCGGTCGGTCAGGTCAATGGCGTCCGGGGCGTAAACCACTCCGCCCTCGTTCTTGTCAATGATGAGGACGTAGCCCTCCTTCTTGCCGATGGAGGCCACCAGGGCCATGATCTGGTTCATGATGCCCTCCCGGAGGTCCTGCTCCATGCTCCGGAGGTCGTCCTGGTACTTCTTCTCCAGGTCTTTGAGATCCAGGATCTTGTTGCGCAGCTCTTTCTGCTTCTCGTCCCGGCTCTCGGGATTCATGACCAGCATCTTGCGCTCCAGGGTCTTCTTGAGCTCCTCGATTTCGTCGTTGCGCTTCAGAAGATCCTTCTGGGCCGCCGTTCCCTTGGCGGTGAGGGACGCGGTGGCCTCCTTGCCGGCGGCGGAGGCGTTCAGCACCCGTTGGACATCCAGAATGCCGATTTTTCCCGTCTCCTGGGCCATGGCCGCGCCGGAGAAGAACAAGGCAAGGAGAAGCACCAAGGCCGCCGTCATCATCTTCGCTTTCATGCGACACCTCTTTCGTTGGTTTGCCGGCAGATACGATAAAAATGCCCGCTGCCGGATTAAAAGGCCGTTCCCATTGCGAACTCCCAGCGCCCGCCGCTGGAAACCCCCTCGGGCGGGTCAATGGGCCAGCCATGCTCGAGGCGGATGGGCCCCATGGGGGAGTACCACCGGACACCCAGACCCCAGGTCTTCTTGATGTCTCCCAGGTTGATGTCCTGGTCGTTGTCGTATACGTCGCCCGTGTCGTAGAAGGCCACGGTGATGAGGCCCGCCTTCTTGATCAGGGGGTAGAGCAGCTCGATGTTGCCCTGAATGTATTTGTTGCCGCCGATGTAGAATCCGTACTGATCCGTCGGGCTTAAGTCTTCCCAGGTATAGCCGCGCAAGGAGTTGATGCCGCCCAGATAGAACCGCTCGTAGACCGGGAGGATGCCGTCCGAGTTCTGGCGCACGTAGCCGCCCTCGGCGTGCAGGAAGCCCACGAAGTCCCAGAACAACGGGACGTAGAGGCCCGCTTCGGCGGTGTACTTGGTGAAGGCGATGTCGCCGCCCAAGGGCCCGCCCGCGTACTGCACGGTGACGCTGTCGTAGGTGCCGGAGGTGGGGTTGAACAGGTTGTCCCGGGTGTCGTAGGCGAGCGTCGTGGACACGGTGCTCTGGGTGTTTTTCCCCGCCAGATCCCCGATGGAGTACACGGCCCAGTCCTCGATGTCCGTGATGTCGGCCACTTCCAACCCGTAGGAGCAGTAGAGCGTGGTATAGTCCCACAGGCGGTAGCCGAAGCGCAGGCGTCCGCCGTTGGACTTCTTCGTGTAGCCGTCGTAGTCGCGCTGCCAGTTGTACAGGTCGGTGCCGAAGGAGATCCTCGTGCCGAAGAGATATGGCTCGGTGAAGCTGATGGAGTAGAGGCTGGTGCTGCCGCCGATGCGCCCCCGGACGGATAGGGTCTGGCCGCGTCCGAAGAGGTTGCGCGACGTGACCGATGCGGTGAAGAAGGCGTTGTCCACGCTGGAGTAACCGCCGCCGAAGGTGAACATGGAGGTGGACTTCTCCTCCACCCGGACCTTGAGGTTCAGGCGGTCCTCGGCGCCCGCCTTCACCGTATCCACCTTCATGTCCTCGAAGTAGTCCAGGCGGGCGATGTTGCGCAGGCCCCGTTTGAGGCCGCTGCCGTTGTACAGGCCCTGCTCGTAGACGGGGAACTCGCGCCGGATCACGTAATCCCGGGTCTTGGTGTTGCCGGTGATCTCGATCTCGTTGAAGTAGACCAGGATACCCTTCTCGATGAAGTAGGTAATGTCCACCGTGCGGGTTTCGTCGTTGATCTCCGTCTGGGGAGTCACGTCGGCGAAGGCGTAGCCCTCGTCGGAGCAGATGTCGGTGAGCACCAGGACGTCCGCCCGCACCACCTCCTGGTTGTAGGCCTTTTCCTTGCCGATCTTGACCTTGGAGATGAGCTCCTTTTCGGGCTGGATCAGGTCGCCGCCCACAGCCACCGATCCCACCTTGTACTTCTCGCCTTCCTCGATCTTGAAGGTGATGTAGATCCAGCGGCCCTCGGTGTTGACCTCCGGAGCGGAGACCTTGGCCCGGACGTAGCCGTTGTTGTGATAGTAGGCCATGAGGCGGCCCGCATCCTGGTCCAGGGTTTCCGGGTCCAGGGTGCCCGAGGAAGTGATGAAGGAGAAGATCCCCTTCTCCTTGGTCTTCATGACCCCGCGCAGAGTGCGGGCGGAAAAGGCGCGGTTGCCCTCGAAGCGGATCTCCTTGACCATGACCTTCTGGCCTTCGTCAATGACAAGCTCGATGTCGGCCTCATTGTCGGAGACGGGGATGATCTTGTAGGTGATCTCCGCGTTGTAATAGTTCTTTTCCTTGTAGAGCGCCTTGATGCGCTTGATGTTCTCCTCCAGGCGGACCAGGTTCAGGATGGAGCCGCGGCTCACGTCCATGACCTCCCGGATGTCGTCCTGGTCCAGCGCGTGGTTGCCCGTGATCTCCACCTTGGCCACGGCCGGCTTGGTGACCAGGAGGACCGTGACCTCCTTGCCGCCGGAAACGTCCTTGCTTTCGATGCGCACGTCGTCGAAGTAGCCCATGGCGAAGATGCGGGTGAGGTCGTCGGAAAGCTCCTGGGGAACGTAGAGGTCCCCGACCTTCACGTGCATCACGTTTTCGACGGCTTCCGGCTCGATGCGGCCGTTTCCGGAGATGACGATCTTGACCACCTTCCTTCGGCCCAGAGCCAGCGCGGCGATTTCGCCAGAGAGTCCCTCCACCTTGGAGAGCAGGGTCTCCATTCCGTCGCCCTCGGTGGTGAAGGTCTTGGCCGCACCCGTACCGGAAACGGGAAGAACCTTCACGTCCAGGCTGTAGTGGTCTCCCAGCATGGAGAAGCTGCCGGAGACCACCCAGGCCGCGCCCTCCTCGGCTCCGGCCGCCCGCAAGCGGGCCAGAGGCCAAATATTGGCGTCGGTCCCCGGTTCAACGGTGACGAGCACCGCACGGGTTCCTTCCTGGAGCAGCCGGTCCTTGATCTTTTCCGGGATGGTCAGGGAGAGGTTCCCCATGTCCTTCTCCGCATGAACGGAAAAGGGCAGGAGCGCCACGCCGGAGCCGTCCGCGGAGGCCGCCGCCGGAAGGGCGCAGCCGATCAGCAGAGCAGCTAGGAGGAGCAAAAACGCCGGCTTCATCGTCACCTCGTAGGGTCCCGGGCAGGCAGTGCAGGGGGGCCTGGAGCGGCTCCGGCCGGGGTTCGGCCCGGCCGCCGCCCTCAGGCGAACTCCTGGATCCTGCCTTCCGAAAGCGTCACCTTGCGGCCCATCATGGCGGCAAGGGACAGGTTGTGGGTCACCACCACCATGGTCATGCCCGTTTCCTGGTTCAAGCGGCAGAGCAGTTCGTGGATCTTTTCCCCGGTCTTGACGTCCAGGTTGCCGGTGGGCTCGTCCGCCAGGAGCACGGCAGGGCCGCACACCAGCGCCCGCGCCAGGGCCACCCGCTGCTGCTCCCCGCCGGAAAGCTCGCCTACGCGGTGGGAGAGGCGGTTGGCAAGCCCTACGCGGGAAAGCATCTCGCCGGACTTCTGGAGGGCCGCCTTTCGATCCTTTCCGCCGATCATCAGGGGAATGGCCGTGTTCTCCAGGGCCGTGAACTCCGGCAGCAAATGGTGGAACTGGAAGACAAAGCCCACCGACCGGTTGCGGAAGTCGGCCAGCTTGTCGTCCGAAAGCCGGAAGACTTCCTCCCCGCCGTAATAAAGCTCCCCTGCGTCGGGCCGGTCCAGAGCCCCCAGGATATGCAGGAGCGTGGACTTTCCGATGCCCGATGCGCCCACCACCGCCACGGATTCGCCCTTGCCCACGGAGAGGCTGAGCCCGTCCAGCACCGGAATCCGGACGCCGTCCATGGCGTAGACCTTGGACAGGTCCCGGGCCCGGATCAAGTCGCAGTCGGATGCCGGAGTGATTGCATCAGCCATAGCGGATGGTGTCCACGGGATCAAGCCTGGAAGCCTGCCAGGCCGGATAAAGGGTGGCTCCGAGGCAGATGACGATGGCCGCGATGGAGATGAGGGCCACGTCCAAAAATTCCATCTGCACGGGCAGCACGCCGAACGGGTAAACGGTCCGGTCCAGGCTCACCACCTCGTAGGTCTTCTGCACGTAGCATAAAATGGAGCCGAGCGACACTCCCATGCCGGTCCCCACCACGCCGATGGTCATGCCGTTCATCATGAAGATCTTCACGATGCTTCTCTTTTTCGCCCCCATGGCCTTCAGGATGGCGATGTCCTTCTTTTTTTCCATCACCATCATGATGAGGGTGGAGGCGATGTTGAAGGCGGCCACCAGCACGATGAACATCAGGATGACGAACATGGCCAGCTTTTCCAGGAGGAGCGCGTCCCACAAGGGCTTGTACATGCGCATCCAGTCCTGGGCGTAGAGGGTGGGGATGCCGGCGGAGGAGGGCGCCAGAGCCAGCTCGCGTCGGAGCCTGGCGGCGGCCTCGGGCGCCAGCATGGGGTCTTTCAATGCGGTTTCGATGCCGGTCACCGCGTGCCCCAGGCGGCCGATGTTCTGGGCGTCGGAAAGGTTCATCCAGGCGAATGCCGAGTCGTACTCGTACCATCCGCTGTCCAGGACTCCCGCCACCGTCACCCTGCGGACCGTGGGCACGTGACCGATGGGGGAGAGCGTTCCCTTGGGGCTGATGATGGAGACCACATCCCCGCGGGCGGCCCCCAGGCTGACGGCCAGGTCGCGGCCCAGAATGATCCCCGGCCGGGCCTTGGCGCCGTCCTCCTCCTGGCTGGGGGAAAGGTCGGAAAGGGAGCCGGACTTGAGGTAGCGCGAGATGTCCACCACCCGGGCGCCGGTGGCGGGATCAATGCCCTTGATCACCGCTCCCGAGCTCCCCGAAGGCCCCCGCAGCAGCACCTGGAGCTGGACCACCGGCGAGGCGGCCTTCACCTCCGAGTCGCGGCGCACCACGCGGAGCGCCTCCTCGGGGTCCTCGATCTCCCCCGTGTGGGAGAGCACCGTCACGTGGGCCGCAATGCCCAGGAGGTTGTCCCGGAGCTTCCTCTCCGCCCCCGTCATGACGGCGATGACCACCACCAGCGCCATAACCCCCAGGGCAACACCGGCCGTGGAGATGAAGGAGATCAGCGAGATGAAAGCTTCTTTGCGCCGGCCCGTGAGATAGCGCCGGCTGATGAAAAGCTCGTAGGCCATATGCCGGGATTTCGCAGAGGTTTCTTTTTGCGCTTCCGGGGAAGGGCGGTCACTCCTCGGGCTCGTCCGCCGGCCGTCCCGCCGCGCGCATGTGGGGGAACAGGATCACGTCCCGGATGGAAGGAGCGTCCGCAAACAGCATCACCATCCGGTCTATGCCGATGCCTTCCCCTGCGGTGGGGGGCATGCCGTACTCCAGCGCCTCGATGTAATCCTCGTCCATGCGGTGCGCTTCGGCGTCTCCCGCTTCGCGGTCGGCCACCTGCATGAGGAAGCGCCCCCGCTGGTCTTCGGGGTCGTTCAATTCGGAGAAGCCGTTGGCGATCTCCCGGCCCGCGATGAAGAGCTCGAAGCGCTCCGTGAGTTCGGGGCTCTTTGCGCTGCGCCGGGAAAGGGGCGACACCTCCACCGGGTAGCCGGTGATGAAGGTGGGCTGGATGAGGTCGGGCTCCACAAGGGCGTCGAAGAGCTTGGTAACGATCTTTCCGGCGCGGGCCTTGGGGTCCACGGTCACGGAGCGGCTGGCGGCGAAGGCCAGGAGCTTTTCCTTGTCGCCCAGGATTTCGGGGGAAAGGCCGGCCTTCTCCTCCAGGGCCTGCGCCAGGGGGATCCGGGGCCAGGGAGGAGCAAGGTCAATGGTGTTTCCCTGGTAGGGAAAGCTCAGGCTCCCCAGAGTCTTCTGCGCCACCTCCGCGAACAGCTCCTCCGAGAGGCTCATGAGGTCTTCGTAGGTGGCGTAGGCCTGGTAGAATTCCAGCATGGTGAACTCGGGGTTGTGCCGGGTGGAGACGCCCTCGTTCCGGAAGTTCCGGTTGATCTCGAAGACGCGTTCCAAGCCGCCCACCACCAGCCTTTTTAGGTAGAGCTCCGGCGCGATGCGGAGGTAGAGGTCCATTTGCAGCGCATTGTGGAAGGTCTTGAAGGGCGCTGCCTCCGCCCCTCCGGCAATGGGCTGCATCATGGGCGTTTCCACCTCCAGGAAGTCCCGGGCGGAAAGAAACGCTCGCACCGCCGCCACCGTACGGCTGCGGATGAGGAAGGTCTCCCGGACCTCCGGGTTCACGATGAGGTCCAGGTAGCGCTGGCGATATCTTTTTTCCGGGTCCTTGAGCCCGTGGAACTTCTCCGGCAGCGGCCGCAACGACTTGGTGAGGAGCCGGAACCGGGTGGCCAGCAGCGTGGTTTCGCCCGTCTTGGTGGTGAACAGGCTCCCGGTGAAGGCGCAGATGTCCCCGATGTCCGCCTGACGGAAGAGTGCGAACGCTTCTTCCGTGAGCTTGTCCTTGCGCACGTAGGCCTGGAGTATGCCGCTGCGATCCCGGAAGCGGACAAAGGCCGACTTGCCGAAGCTGTTCAGGGCCATGATGCGGCCTGCCGCGGAGAAGGTCTTGCCCTCGTCGCCGACGATGGAAGGGTCCCCGGCCGCCTGCGCGAGGACTTCCCCTATGGTATGGCTGGGACGAAAATCGTTGGGATAGGCTTCCGTCCCCGTAGATTTTACGACTTCCAGCTTTTCCTTGCGTATTTCGCGTTCCGACTTCACCGATGATCCTCGTGCTGGTTCCGGCCCGCCTCTTCCGATTCCTGCCGGGCAGGCCTGATTATTGGGCTCAGGGGGCCGAAAGACGCCGCTTCCGGGACCCTGAACGGTCATGCCTAAACCTGGTAGTGCTAAATCATTTGCCGGGGGAGGTCAAGATCATTCGGCCCCGGAAGGCTACCCGGCGGAACGGTCGCTCCTGGGGGACACTGCGGCCTTGCTTTTGACGGGCTGGGCTTTCCGGGCCACGATGGTGAAGGTGGTACCGCGGCCCAGGCGGGAGTCGAGGTCCAGGCGGAATCCGTAGGCTGTGAGGATGCGGTGCACGATGGAGAGTCCCAGGCCGGATCCCTTGCGTTTGGTGGTGAAGAAGGGTTCGAAGATGTGCTGCTGGGTTTCCTCGTCCATTCCCTTTCCGGTGTCGGCCACCACCAGATACACCATGCCTTCCGGGCCCAGGTCCGTGGAGACGGATACTTCACCCTCCTCCTCCAGGGCGTCGCCCGCGTTGGCCAGGAGGTTCCACAGCACCTGCCGGAAATGGTGAGGGTCCATCTCGATCCAGAGGTCGGGGCGGGTCCGGAGCACGAGATGCACCTTCTGGGCCACGTCCCTGTCCTTCCGGAAAAGCTCGACGGTTTCGTTTACCGCCGTGGAGAGGTCCATGGGCGTGAGGGACGGCACCACGGGCCGGGCGAAATGGAGGAAGTCGGTGAGCAGGCAGTTTAAGCGGTCGGCCTCCCGCAGGATGATTCCGAAAAGGCGGTAGGAGCTGGTTTCCGAAGGCATTTCTTCGGAGAGCATGCGGGCGGCTCCCATGAGCGAGGCCATCGGGTTTTTGATCTCATGGGCCAGCCGGGCTGCCATCTCTCCGATGGCGGCCATTTTTTCCACCCTTCTCACGTGCTCGCGGACCGCGGAGAGTTCCTTTTGGGTTTTTCGTTCCTGCTCGGACAACAGGCCCGAGAGAACGGCCACCAGGAAGCAGGCAACGGTGGTCATGGCGATCTTGAAGACCACCAGGCTGGCCCCCTGCTCGAAGGCCCCGGCTCCCGAGTCGTACTCGAAGGAGGGGAGCACCTGAAAGAACTCCAGGACCAGCAGGAGCCCGTACTGGATGGAGCATGAAATGGCCATGGTCAGGATGCCCGCCCGGTTGGTGAAGATGGAGGCGTAGATGATGACCACGAGGTATAGGAAGGAGAATACGCTGGCGTAAGAGCCCGTCACGTAGATGATGAGGCTCACCTGGAAGGTGTCCACGATGAGCTGGAACAGGGCGAACCAGGCAAGCTTGATGCGGGAGAACAGGAAAACGTAGCCCAGCGTCAGCAGGTAGGTCCCGGCGATGATGGAGTAGAGGAATGCCAGCGATCGGTCAACGCCGAAGGGCCGCTCCTTGAGCTGAACCAGGATGGTGGCGCCCAGAAGAAGCGTGGTAAAGAGCACCCGCAGGAACATGAGCCACTGCAGGCGTTGCCGCAACAGGTGGTCTGCTGGGGAGTTTTTGCTCTCCTCGTCCAGGGAAGGAGTCATGGTGGCAACCGATCGTGCCCGTCCGGCAAAGGTGGGGGCAGGGATTGCCGGGCAGGGCTTGAATCAATGCCCCCGGAGGGGCCGGAGCGCATGTTTGATGCTCCGGTCCCTCCGGGGGCGAGGGGAACTGCCAGAAGGAACGCGCCAGCACGGGGCGCCTGCGGCGCCCCCTTCCAGGATCCTCCTAACCGACGACGGAGGCCATCTTGAAGATGGGCAGGTACATGGACACCACCAGCCCGCCGATGGTTCCGCCCAGGAAGACCATCATGAAGGGCTCGATCATGGCGGTGAGGTTCTCCACCGCCTGGTCCACTTCCTTATCGTAGAAGTCGGCGATCTTCTCCAGCATGGCGTCCAGGGCGCCCGTCTGCTCGCCCACGGCGATCATTTGCACCACCATGGAGGGGAACACGCCCGTCTCGGCCAGGGGGTCGGCGATGGTCCGGCCTTCCGTGATTCCCGCCCGGACCTTGTAGATGGCCGCCTCAATCACCTTGTTGCCGGCGGTCTTGGCCACGATGTCCAGAGAGTCCAGGATGGAGACGCCCGAGGCCAGCATGGTGCCCATGGTGCGGGTGAACTTGGCCACGGCCACTTTCCGGAGCAGGGGGCCGAAAACCGGCAGCTTCAGCATGAGCTCGTCGGTCATCCAGCGGCCCTTGCTGGTGGCGCGGAAACGGCGGAAGGCGTAGATCATCACGACGAGGGCGATGATCATGTAAAGAATGTTGCCCTTCACGAAGTTGGAGAGGTTCACCACGATCTGCGTGGGCGCCGGCAGGGCGCCGCCGAAGTCCGAGAACATCTTCTGGAAGACCGGGATGACGAAGACCAGGATGACGCCGACCACGATGCAGGCCACGACGACGACGATGACCGGGTAGGTCATGGCGCCCTTGACCCGGCTCTTGAGCTCGGCCGCCTTCTCCATGTAGGCCGCAAGGCGCTGGAGGATGGTGTCCAGAATACCGCCGATCTCGCCGGCCGCCACCATGTTCACGAAGAGGTCGTCGAAGAGGTCGGGGTACTTGCGCAGGGTGTCCGCCAGGGTGGAGCCGCCCTCCACTCCGTTCTTGATCTCCAGGAGAATGCGCTTGAAGGTCTTGTTCTCCTGTTGGCCCTGCAGGATGTCCAGGCACTGGATCAGCGGGAGGCCGGCGTCGATCATGGTGGAGAACTGGCGCGCGAAGATGATGACGTCCGCCTGCGTCGCCTTGGGCTGGAACATCGCGATGTTATCGAAGAGATCCTTGGGCTTTTTCTTGATCTTCGAGGGGTTGATGCTGAGTCGTTTCAGATGTACGCGGACGGCAGCCTCGTCCGGGGCGTCAATTTCCCCTTTTTGGTTGTCGCCCTTTTTGTTTTTGCCTTCCCAGACATAGACCGCCATGGCGTTCCTCCCTGTGGCCGTTTCGAGGGCCGTTTTCACGGGCCGCGCTCTTTTTAGTCCGCGGCCAGGTAAAACACTCCCCGGCTAAGTTTTTTTTCTCGTAAAGAGGATGTTCGCAACAACTGGTCCAGGTGCGGGAGCACCCGATCCACGGAAAGCCCCAGGAGCCTGCCCATATCGTCCGCGGTGAGCGGCCTTCGGCGCGCAGCGGCCAGAATGCGGTGGGCGACCTGGTCCTCGGGGCAGGCGCGGGAGACGATCCCCCTGGGAGGGCCGATGATCTCCGCGCCCAGTATCCGGGCCGCCGCCTTCAGGGTTTCCGCATCCTCCGCCGCCACCCAGGGCTCGGCGCCGGGCCGGTCCAGGTGGTTCACCTGGACTCGGGAAGGCGCGATCGCGCAAAGGGCTTTGGCTATCTGTTCCAGTTCTTCCGGCGAGTCGTTTCGGCCGGGCACCAGGAATACCTCCACCCAGAGCTCTCCCCGGTACTCCTGTGCAAAAGCCGTAAGTCCCGCGATGTGCTTGTCCACGCTCAGGCCGGGATGGGGCCGGTTCACCGCAGCGAATGCAGCATGCGTCCCGGCGTCCACGGACGCCACCACCACGTCCACCAGGCAGGCATCGGCCCGGACCTGCGCGTCGGAAAACAGGGTGGCGTTGGTCAAAAGGGCGGTCCGGACGTCCGGATGCTTCTTTTTGACATAGGCCGCCAACTCTCCCAGCCCCGCATGAAGGGTGGGTTCCCCCGATCCGGCAAAGGTCACGAAGTCCGGTGCCGGCCCTTCGGACAGGAAGTGCTCCAGCTCATCCGCCACCCGGGCGGTAGGCACATACTCGCCTCTTTTGCAGGTGAGCCGGGTTGTGGGGCCGCATTCGCAGTATACGCAGTTAAGGCTGCACGTCTTTGGAACGAGAAGATCCACCCCAAGCGAAACGCCCAGCCTCCGGGAGGGCACGGGGCCGAAAATATGGCTTTGATGCAAGTCGGATGCCTCGTTTTTGGGCGCCCGTTTCCGGGCTAAGGGGGGGATTCCCTCCGGGAGCAATTCCTTCCCGGATTTCCCCTTCTCCATATCCTCTGGCAATGGGTATCGTCAATTCCGTAACACATTTTCCTTCCATTAACAATATTTGCCTGCCTGCGCTATGAATCTCTTCACTGCGCGTAATTCCACTGGTCCGGCCAGCCGTCCGGCAACGTCCGCTTGACTACTGTCGAATTTATCTTTATGTAACCTTACCTTGTCTCGCGGGCATGGTAAATACCGGGTGCCAGATTCTTCCGCTTGCGAGATAAGTGATTGATTTTTTAAATAAATTTACTGACGCCCAGGGGGAGTGCCGAATGGTTTCCAAGAGCGCAGCCAAGACAAAGAAAGGGCCCGCCAAGCTAACGACACAGAAGAGAAAGAAGTATGTTTTCTTCTTCGGAAACGGAAAAGCCGACGGAAACGCCGGCATGAAGGACCTTTTGGGAGGAAAGGGAGCCGGACTCGCCGAAATGACCAACATCGGCCTTCCGGTCCCGCCGGGATTCACCATCACCACCGAAGTCTGCACCGAGTTCTTGAGCCTGGGACGGAAGTATCCCGAGGGGCTCTCCGACGAAGTGGACAAAGCCGTTACCAAACTTGAAAAATTCACCGGAAAGAAGTTCGGGGATCCCGCCAATCCCCTGCTTGTCTCCGTTCGCTCCGGAGCCCGGGCCAGCATGCCCGGAATGATGGAAACCATTTTGAACGTGGGGCTTACCCCGGCCACCATCCCGGGGATGATCGAGAAGACCCAGAACCCTCGTTTCGTTTACGATGCCTATCGCCGCCTCATCGCCATGTACTCCGACGTGGTGATGGAGAAGGCCGCGGGAATCGAGCCCAACGACGGAAAGGCCATCCGCAGCCAGTTGGAGCATCTGCTGGAGGAAGTGAAGAAGAAGAAGGATTACAAGAACGACATAGATCTTTCCGCCGACGATCTGGCCTCCCTGTGCGAGGCCTATAAAAAGAAGGTTTTAAAGGTCCTGGGCAAGCCCTTCCCCGACGACTGCCGCGACCAGCTCTGGGGCGCCATCGCAGCCGTGTTCCTGTCGTGGAACGGGAAGCGGGCCCTGGCCTACCGCCGCATCGAGGGCCTTCCCGACGACTGGGGCACGGCCGTGAACGTCCAGAGCATGGTCTTCGGGAACACAGGGCCCAAGTCCGCCACCGGCGTGGCCTTTACCCGCAACCCGGCCAACGGCGACGACAACTTCTACGGCGAGTGGCTGATCAACGCCCAGGGCGAGGACGTGGTGGCCGGCATCCGCACCCCCTACGCCCTGAACGAGCATTCCAAGAACGACGCCAACCGCGACCTTCCCACCCTCCAGAAGGACATGCCCAAGCTCTACAAGGACTTGCTTCGCATTCGCGGAATCCTGGAGGGCCACTACCGCGATATGCAGGACATCGAGTTCACCATCGAGGACTCGAAACTCTTCATGCTCCAGACCCGCGTGGGCAAACGCAACGGCCCGGCGGCCATCAAGATGGCCGTGGACATGGTGCGGCAAAAGTATATCAGCATCGAGGAGGCCGTCTGCCGTGTCCGGCCCGACCAGCTGGACGAGCTCCTGCATCCCATGGTGGATCCGGAAGCGGAAAAGATCGCGGTGAAGCTGGGCAAGGGCCTGCCCGCCGGTCCCGGCGGTGCCAAGGGGCGCATCGTCCTCACCGCCGACGAGGCCATGGAGGCCGGCAACCGCGGCGAAAAGGTCATCCTGGTCCGCGAAGAGACCTCCCCCGAGGACGTCCACGGCATGAAGCCCGCCCAGGCCATCCTGACCTCCAAGGGCGGTATGACATCCCACGCGGCCCTGGTGGCCCGCGGCTGGGGCAAGTGCTGCATCGTGGGTTGCTCGGCCATCTCCATAGACCTGGCCGCAAAGACCGTCCGTTTCGGCGAGAAGGTTCTCAAGCAGGGCGACTTCATCACCATGAACGGAGCCAAGGGAGTGGTCTACCAGGGCGAGCTTCCCCTGGTGGAGGTGGACCCCCTGGAGCACAAGGAGTACCGCAAGCTCATGGGTTGGGCCGACAAGGCGCGCAAGCTCAAGATCCGCACCAACGCAGATACCCCCGAGGACGCGGCCGCCGCGGTGCGGTTCGGTGCCCAGGGCATCGGACTGACCCGCACCGAGCACATGTTTTTCGGCGACCGCATCTGGGCCATGCGGGAGATGATCATGGCCCGCGACGTGGCAGGTCGCAAAAAGGCCCTGGAGAAGCTCCTCCCCATGCAGCGGGAGGACTTCTACGGCATTTTTCAGGCAATGGGCAGCCGCCCCGTCACCATCCGGCTCCTGGACCCGCCCCTCCACGAGTTTCTGCCCAACGACGACAGGACCCGCAAGGAGATGGCCAAGCGCCTGAAGACCACGGAGGCCGACATACAGCAGAAGGCCGAGGCGCTCTCCGAGTTCAACCCCATGCTGGGCCACCGGGGATGCCGCCTGGGCATCTCCTACCCGGAGATCGCCGAGATGCAGGCCCGGGCCATCTTCGAGGCCGCGGCCGAGTGCTGGAAGAGCAAGGTGCAGGTGCGTCCCGAGGTCATGGTTCCCCTGGTGGGCACCGTGGGCGAGTTCATGAACCAGCGGGACATCATCGTGCGCGTGGCCGCCGAGGTCATGGCCGAGAAGAAGGTCAAGTTCAACTATCTGGTGGGCACCATGATCGAGATCCCCCGCGCCTGCCTCATCGCGGACAAGATCGCGGAGCAGGCCGAGTTCTTCTCCTTCGGCACCAACGACCTCACCCAGATGACCTTCGGCTACTCCCGGGACGATGCCGGCACCTTCCTGCCCCAGTACCTGGACAAGAAGATCCTGCCCCACGATCCCTTCTCCTCCATTGACGAGGACGGCGTGGGCGAGCTCATGCGCATGGGCGCGGACCTGGGCCGGGCGGCCCGGCCGGACCTCAAGATCGGCATCTGCGGCGAGCACGGCGGCGACCCCGCCTCCGTGACCCTGTGCCACCACCTGCACTTCAGCTACGTGTCCTGCTCCCCCTTCCGCGTGCCCATCGCCCGTCTGGCGGCGGCGCAGGCGGCCATCAAGGGATAGGGGATGAAAGAGAAGAGGAGAGTTTTTACGGGGGAGGGAGGAAAATGGGGGCCCCGGGCGCCGTCCGGGGAAAGAATGAACCGATAGCACAGGGTGTAGGGCCCTCCCCTGCAAAAATCCGTTCCTGTTGGAAAAAGAAACGCCGTGTCCCCGAAGGGACCCGGCGTTTCTTTTTCCCGGCTGTCCAGCGCAGCTCCCCTACTTCCGGACGGGTACGTCCTCCCATCCCGTGATCATGGCCTTGATGTGGGAGAGCACCCGGTGGCCCGTGGTGGTCATGTATACATGAACCACCAGGAAGGCCAGGAATGCGTAAGCCCCTGCGGTGTGCAGGCCGGCCACCTCGCCCAGGGACAGATCCCAGCCCCGTGCGCTCCAGGTGCTGTAAGTGTAGTACATAAGCCCGGTGGCGATCTGGAAGGGGATGAGGACCAGGGAGATGGCAACGTAGGTCAGCCGCTGCAGGGGGTTCAGCTTGGCCTCGCGGCTTTTGGCCACGGGGCTCTCCTCTCCCCGGAAGATCCCGAAGGCATAGTAACGCGCCATGGCCATCAAGCGCTTGGTGGTGGGAACGTACTGCTTCCACTCGCCGGTGGTGGCCAGCCAGAACAGGATGAACACGTACAGCACCATCCATCCGATTCCCAGGGCGTTGTGCCACTCGGTGGCCTTCTCGTAGCCCAGGATGCCGTACAGGCCGTGGGTTTCCAGCCCGGTGGCCAGAAGGAGGATCACCAGGACCGCCTGGGCCCAGTGCCAGAAGCGTTCGAAACGGGTGTACATGCGGATGCGTTCGGTTTTTCGTTCCATGGTGCTCACTCCCTTACTTCCGGCCCGCGATGCGCAGCACTCCGTGAACGGCCACGCCCGCCAGGCAGAGGATAATCAGAATCAGGCCCGCCAGGTCCAGGGCCCCGAAGCGGTCCCGTCCCGGCATGTAGAAGCCCGTCAGGTCGGCCAGACGCCCGTTCTCCCGGACATGGCAGGCCTCGCACGAAAGGGCCTTGTCTTTGGGCGCGACCATGTGGGTGGTCTGGAACAGGTACTTGGTGTCCACCCAGCCCAGCTTGCCGGACCAGGGAAGCCCCGCGTAGTCCATACCCGCCTCGACCGCCTTCTCCCAGTCGTAGTTCTTCCAGTAGGCCGATCCGTCCTCCTTGCCCTTGGTGGGGAAGAGGTGGGGCGCGACGAAGGTGTTGTTGCCCGCGTCGTAGGGCTGGCGGCCCCGGTGCACCTTGAAGGGGAAGATGCGGGCGTTTTTCTCGCCGTAGCTTCCCGAAGGCGGGTTCATGAACACCCGGCCGGAGGGGTCGATCTTGTCCTTGAGGGTCACGTAGGTCAGGCGCCCGTCGTACCACATATACTCGGGCATTACGTTCTTTTCCCAGACGAAGCTTCCCTTTTTGGTGTCGTAGGAAGGCCGTCCGTCCTTCATCTCCACGATGTCGCTCCCGTCGGGTTTCTTTTTTCCTGCGGTGGACCAGTCCCAGGACATCTTGGTGGAGTTTTGCCGGGCGAAGTAGGGGATGTGGCAGGTCTGGCAGGCTACAGTGTCCAGGTGGTCGTTGGCCTTGGAGCCCTCGGGATGGGGGCGGTCGCCGTGGCAGGACCAGCAGGTGATGCGCTTGATGCGGTCGTTGTCCAGCAGGTCCCGCTGGTCCGCCTCGGAGGTGGTCTTGTAGCAGCGTCCGGCAACGGAATGGGCCACGGTGGTGTGGCAGCGGGTGCAGGTGAAGTTCTCTCCGTCCACGGCCATGTGGACGTCCAGGTCTTTTCCGGGGGACATGAGGCTCGCGTCCAGGTCCCCGTGCTTCACGCCCTCGCCGCCCCCGCCGAAGAAGTGGCAGACTCCGCAGTTTTTGCGGGTGGGCAGGCCCACGCTCCGGGCCACGGCCCCCAGGTCCGGCGGGGTCCAGACCTTGCCCATGAATTCTTTCTCTTCGGCGACCGGCAGTCCGGCCCCGGCGGGGAACTTCTTGTAGCTCCCGGTCTGCTCGTGGCAGACCAGGCAGTCCACACGATCGGAGGCCGAAAAGTCGAAGCTCTTGTCCTTCCATCCGTAGCCAGCGTGGCAGGAGGTGCAGCGCGGCTCGTTGGAAAGGATGCTGATGCAGAAGTTGTTGACCACCATTCCCGCCTTGCCCAGCCCCGCCTCGGGCGCGGCCGCCGGGCACAGCCAGGTCCAGTGCAGGGTTTTCTGCACCTGGGCCGCCGCCTCGGTATGGCAGGTCAGGCAGGCCCGGGTAACGTCCATGGGGGTGGCGAAGGTCTTGTTGAGCTCTGCGAACTTGGCATGGTCCGCCGTGTTGCTGGGGTTTGCCGCGTCCCCGAACTTGGGCGGAGCGGGGGCCGCCAGGGCCGCTCCCACGGCCAGGCACAGCCCTAAGGCCAGGGCCAGGATCACTCTCATCATGCTTCTCTCCGTATCGGGTTATGGTTCTCTATGGTCTTGCGATCCACGGGTTTGGTTTCGCCGTTTCCGGATTTAGCAAACCGCGTGCCATTCTCGTTTTAAAAGTAACTTATTTAAAATATTTAACAAAAAATTTTACCCTTGTGGATCGTCGCCCGAGTGTTAATGTTAAGGTTAACGTTTCGGGTTAACAGGGGGAGTTATGGGGGGGGATGACGGGTTTTGCCGGGCAGTGGTGGAGACCATGGCCGAGGGACTCCTGCACGTGGATCCTCGGGGCCGCATCATGGGGCTCAATCGGGCCTTCGAGGAGATGACCGGCTACTCCGCCGCGGACCTGGTGGGAAAGAACTGCACCGTGCTCAACTGCACGGGCTGCGACGTGTTCGGCGAGAAGCCGGCGGAGGGCGGGCACTGGTGCGCCCTGTTTCGGGACCACGGCGTGCGGCGGCGCTCCTGCGAGATCAGGGACGCGGAAGGCGGAGTAGTCTACGTGGAGAAGCAGGCATCGGTCCTGTACGACGCCGAGGGCAACTGCCTCGGGGCAGCGGAGCTGTTCACCGACATGACGCCCGTGGTGCGCCAGCGGGAGCGGATCCGCGCCCTGGAGGCCAGCATGGGGCTGGGGGAAGGGGGGCACTACGGGATCCTGGGGGCTTCGCCCCAGGTGGAAAGCCTCTTGGACCTCATCGAGAGCGTGGCACAGAGCGAGGCCCCGGTCTTCATCCACGGCGAGTCGGGGGTGGGCAAGGAGCTGGCCGCACTGGCCATTCACCGGGCAGGCCCCCGGGCAGGCGGGCCCTTCATCCGGGTCAACTGCGCCAGCTTGAACGAGAACCTGTTGGAGAGCGAGCTTTTCGGCCACGTGAAGGGGGCCTTCACCGGCGCGGACCGCGCGCGGGTGGGGCGCTTCGAGGCGGCCCGGGGCGGCAGCCTTTTCCTGGACGAGATCGGGGACGTGTCCCCGGCCATCCAGGTGAAGCTCTTGCGTGTGCTGGAGAGCGGGGAGATCGAGCGGGTGGGGGACCACCGGCCCGTGCCGGTGGATGCCCGAATCATCACAGCCACCAACCGCGGCATCGAGAGCATGGTGGAGAGGGGCGCGTTCCGGCAGGACCTTTACTACCGCATCAATGTGGTTCCGGTGTACGTGCCTCCTCTGCGGGACCGCAGGGAGGATATCCCTCTCCTGGCCGAGGCCTTTGTTCACCGGGTCCGGTCGAAGAGCAAAAAGGCCATCTCCGGCTTCACCCCGCGGGCCATGGAAGCTCTAATGGCCCATGACTGGCCGGGCAATATCCGGGAGCTGGCCAACGCCGTGGAGTATGCCTTCGTCCTGTGCCGGTCCGGGGCCATTGACCTGCCCGACCTTCCTCCGCGGGTGGCCGGAGGAGCAAGGTCTCGCCCGGCGGCGTCCTCTCCGGCCGGAGACGAGCGCCAAGAGCTTGCGGCCGCCCTGGAAAAGGCGGGCGGAAACCGGTCGCTCGCAGCGGAGATGCTGGGGATTTCCCGGGTTACGGTCTGGAAGCGGATGAAGAAGTACGGCCTCCAATAGCCGGAAGCTCTCTCAAAAAGAAGAAAGAAAGGCCTTTTCCGGGGCAGGGGAATACTCGGGCCCCGGGCTGGCCGGGGGCAGACTGCCCCTTCTTTTCAAAAGGGATCTTCCCCCTCTCCCGCAAAACCCTTTTGTTTTCTCGCTTTTTAAAAGGCGTCTATTTGGGATGCTTCTCCTGCTATCCGCTCGCGCCGGCCTGGTAGAGGGAAACGAACTCCTCCATGACCCAGCCGCTCGCGCCTGACGGAAGCTTCACGTACAGCCAGCCATTCGCTCCGCCCGCAACGGTCAGGGTCTCGTGCATGTCCGCCACCACGGCCACCGGAAATTCCAGCCCGGGGCCGGTCCGGACGTTGAGCTTCTGGGCGGCCACCACCACACGGTCTCCGATGCGGATGTCGGGATGGGTCCCGGCGGCCTCCGCGGGCGGTGCAGGCACGGGGACGGGCACGGGCACTGGCACGGGAACCACCTCATAGCCCGCGGGCACCCGGCGGTAGTAGATGTCGTTGGCGCAATAATAGGTCAAGTTGTTCACCGCCACAGTACGGTAGCCGATGGGCAGGGAGAGGATCACCGCTCCCATGGGCGGGGCCACCATCAGGAAGCCGGCCGGCTCCCTGCGATAGAAGTTCCCTCCGTGGAAGAAGAAGTTGCCGCCCCCGAAGCTGATGCTGAAAAAGGGGCCGGGGAGCGCGGGGACGTACCCGCCGTAAAAAGGTCCCCGGTACCGCGGGCCTCGGTAGCGCATTCCGCGGTATCCTTCGTATCCGCCCCGGTGTCCCTCGTATCCTCCCCTGTAGCCGCCATGGTCGCCCCGGTTATGGCTTCCGCCGTATCCGCTGTTGCCTCCCCGGTCATGGCTTCCACTGTATCCGTCATTGCCGCTCCGGCCGTATCCGCCTCCCTGCCCGTCGCGCGCCAGGGCGCTCCCGCCCCAAGGGATCGCAATCAGGAAAACTCCGGCCAGCACCATGACGAGGGCAAATCGAATCATGGAACGTCTGTTCTTGTTCATCTTCCCAACTCCTTTTCCCGGCGATCGGGACCCGGCCGCGATTCACTCCGCTTTCGTCGCTTTGGCGGGCGGCTCGAACCCGAGATCACCGCTTCGACGCCTTGATTTTTTCCGCAGGCCTCCGGCTTCCCTCCTGGCGGATCATGGGACTGCCGAGGGAAACCCGGCCCTTTGTTTTTAGTGACGAAAAAGCGTCCGGAAAGGTCTACATTTCTCCCAAGAACATGGTGGGGCCTGCCTGCGTTTTCCGCCGCCGTCGTCCGATGCCGGAAAAAAACCGTCCGGAAAATCTTTTTCAAACTCTTTCCCGCACTTGAAATGCGCGGCGGGAAATGGTATTCCTCTCTTTCTCGAAGGAAAATAAATAGATAGTGAAAATAAGGAGTTAGCATTTTCCGGCAAGCCCTGAGCGCGGTGATGGTCTGCCGCGCTCTTCGGTTCGTTGGAGTCTTTCGGTGTGTTATGGAAAAGGGTGGGACGATGCCGGAAAAAATGGAGAAGTATGAAGAGGAGAGAGTTTTCGGAATAGACCTGGGAACCACGTTCTCTTCCATCGCATACGTGAACGACTACGGATCCCCCAAGATCGTGGCGAACGCGGAAGGGCACCACACCACGCCCTCGGTCATCTGCCTGGACGGAGACCGCGTGGCTGTGGGCCTGCCTGCGCTGGAAATGGCCCGGGACTACCCGGAGAGCATTGTGAGCTATGTGAAGCGCTCCATCAACGTTTCGGGCTTCCGCTTCGAAAACGCGGGGAGATTTTACAGCGCCGAGGAGCTTTCGAGCTTCATTCTGCGGAAGCTCGTCCAGGACGCCGAAGCCAAGGTGGGGCACAGAATCCGGAACGTGGTGATCACATGCCCGGCCTACTTCGGGGTCAACGAGCGCGAGTCCATCCGCGTGGCCGGCGATATCGCGGGCTTAAGCGTCCGGCAGATCATCAACGAGCCCACCGCAGCCGCCATCGCCTATGGCGCGGCGGAGATGGCCGAGCCCAAGAAGATCGTGGTCTACGACCTGGGAGGCGGGACCTTCGACATCACCATGATTGACATCCGGCCCAAGTCCATCAAGGTCATCGGCACGGGCGGGGACCCCCGCCTGGGCGGCAAGGACTGGAACGACCGGATGATCCATTACGTGGCCAAGCGCTTTTACGAAGAAACAGGCCTGGACCCGCAGCTGGAAGACATCCTGGAGGACTACGCCACCTACTGGGAGCTCAACTCCCAGTGCGAGCAGGCCAAGAAGGCCCTGGGCAAGGCGGGCAAGGCCGAGGTCCGCTTCTCCTGGTTGGGCCGCGACTACTGCGTGGAGGTGACCGCCGACGCCTTTGCCGAGATGACCCGGGACCTCATCGGAAAGACCCTGGATCTTACCTCGGGGATGCTCAAGGCGGCCCGGAAAAAAGGCTACTCCAAGTTCGACGAGATCATCCTGGTGGGCGGCTCGTCCTACCTTCCCCAAGTGACCAAGGGCATCGTGGAGCGCTTCGGCATAACGCCAAGGCTCTATCACCCGGAGGAGGCCATCGCGCGCGGAGCCGCCATTTTCGGATGGAAGCTTTTTTTACGGGACCGGCTGGTGGAGCGTATCGCGGCCCAGGTGGACCTGGAAATGGACCTGGGCGAGCTGGCCGACAACCTGGAAAAGGTGGCGCGCAAGGCAAACACGGGAAAACCCAACTTGAACGACCTCTCCGACGAGCTGACGCTTTCCCTGGACTCGGCCTGGGATCCTTCCGAGAAGGCGGCCCGCCAGAGGGAGGCCGACAAGGTCCTGGAGGAGGAGCTCACGGACATCGCCATTGACGTGCCGGTGCAGGCCATCGAGCAGGCCGTACGCGAGGTGGCCGAAGATACGGGCTATGCGGTGGCCGCCGTGCGGAACTCCATGATGGAGATTCAGGATGTGGCCTCCAAGAGCATGGGTTACCTCTTGAAGTCCAAGGACGGGTATGAAAATGTCATCATCGTCGTCGCCAAGAACTCCATCGTGCCCGCCAGCGGCGAAAAGGTCTTTTTGACCTCCGTGGCCGGGCAGAAGGGCATCCAGTTCCGACTGGTGGAGACCGAGGAGGAGGACGAGTGGGTCACGGTGGAGAGCACCCAGGAGATCGGAAAGGCCTGGGTCCATCTTCCGGAGGGCCTGCCGCCCCGGACGCCGCTTAAGATCCATTTTTCCCTGAACAAGGAAGGCCGCCTGCATATGACGGTCACCGAAGGGCACCAGGGGCGCAGAAAGGACTTCGTCATCAAGACCTCGTCGGTGCTGGAAGGAGACGAGCTGGCCGTGGCCAAGGGTAGGAGGGACGGCCTGTCGGTGCGCTGATACCGCGCTGCATTTGGATAAACAACAAGGCGGCGAGGAGCCGATGACAAAACCAACGCGGTGAATCGTTCGAATGCGGCATGGCATGAAGGGAAATCGGAATTAAAAGAGCCGCGCCGCCTTGGCAAGGCGGCTTTGTTTCGGAAGCTTTCGTTAGCCCGTGAACGGGAAGAAGTTTCAACTATTGAATGGAACAGGAGAAAATTATGATCTGGGAGCTTAAAAAGGGTGGCTACAGGGCCTTCCAAAGGACCTTGAAGGTCGTGGCGAACCAGTTGCCTTTTCCCGTACCCGTCCTCCTGACGGGTCCCGGAAGCGTTACGAAGCTGGCCGAGAACATCAAGGCCCGGGGATTGAACAACGTGCTCGTGGTCACCGACAAGGTGCTCATGAAGCTCAATCTTCTGGACAGC
>JBFMHL010000013.1:0-26009 GCA_040753055.1 Thermodesulfobacteriota bacterium
GCTTTTCCCCCCTCCGCCCCCACACCCCCTTCCCCCCTTTCCGCAAAACTTCTTGACGTCTTTACAGGTTTTGCCGCCTCCCTCTGCAGCCAATGGCGTAGAGGGAAACAATTGGCTGAAGCTGTCTCAAAACCCCGGATCACGTTTCAGGGCAAGGAGCGGGCCGACGAATAAGCGGAGCACGCAATTTGTAGTGAGCATTTTGAGGCGGCCCGGAACGCCGCCCGTCGGGCGTTAGATGGGGATAGAAACGGCTTATAGAAGGTTTGGGAGTTCGATGGAGCTGAAAAACCGGCCTGGATGCAGCCGGGATGGGTGTCCCGCAGGCTGGAGCGGCCATGGTGGGGGCCCGGCCAAAAAAATAAACAAAGACAGCCCAGGAACCCGCAATTTTGCTTGACTTCACAGGGGCCGCTTGGTAGGTAGCCTGAGCCTTTGCATCGGACAGGGCTTTGCCGGGCGATGCCAAAAATTTTCCCGGGCGGGTAGCTCAGCGGGAGAGCATCGGCCTTACAAGCCGGGGGTCACAGGTTCAAGCCCTGTTCCGCCCATCACGGGGGCGTAGTTCAGTTGGTTAGAACGCCGGCCTGTCACGCCGGAGGTCGCGAGTTCGAGTCTCGTCGCTCCCGCCAGAAAACTCGAAGGGGCCAGCCGCTCATCGGCTGGCCCCTTTTTTATTGTGCGTCACCCCCTCAGGATGCTCCCGCCGAGCTGAGAAGGACCTATGTGGCCCGGAGGTCCTGGGGAATCGCGCTCCCCGCCCGCAACCGCCCCCATTCGCCCATCACCCCTGACGTATCCGTGCTTGACAAGGCCTCCGCCTTGACGGATGATTAAATGAATATTTCATTCATTTGTTCATCCAACTTTTCCGCTCCGGGGGAGGACTGTCATGGAAAAAACTAAACTCCGCAAGGCATCGGGGCAGGAAGCGTCCGGTAAGTCCCGCGTGGCCCTGCGCCGTGTGGGGAACGACCCGGACCGGGCGGTGCGCGAGGTTCTGGAAAGCTTCCCCGGCGCCATCGAAAAGCTCGGCCGCTGCCGCACGGTCTTCATCAAGGTGAACTCCGTCTACTTCCACCCGCACGTGTTCACCTCCCCCGCTCTCATCACGGCCGCGGTCCGGCACATCCGTTCGCTCGACCCAGGCAAGAAGATCTATCTCATGGACAACTGCTCCCAGGGTAACTTCACCCGGCTCACCTTCGCGGCCTCGGGCCTGGACAGGCTGGCCAAGGAGCTCGGCGCCGCCTGCCTCTTCCTGGACGAGCAGAAATCCGTGCAGGTCGCCCTGGCCTCCGAGGAGGAGAAGACCTGCGCGTTTCCCGCCATCCTGAACGAGCACCTGCTGGAGAACCGGGAGAGTTCCTTCTACCTCAACATGCCCGTGCTCAAGGCCCACTGCCAGGCCCGGATGACCGCGGGGCTCAAGAACCAGCTCGGGCTCCAGTACGACATGGACCGGTCCCGGCGGCACAACTTCGGCTTGCACCAGAAGGTCGTGGACATCTACCGCCTGGTGCGGCCCGACTTCACCCTCATTGACGCCGTCAAGGTGGTGGCCCGGGGCCCCATCCCGGCCGGGCGCTACGTCAAGGAGCTGCTCCACGACCGGGATCTGGTCATCGGCGGAACGGACGGCGTGGCCGCAGACGCGGTGGCGGCCCGGGTCATGGGCTATGATCCCTTTGACGTGCCCCACCTCAAGCTCGCAGCGGAGCAAAGCCTGGGGATTGCCAACACGGACCGCATCGAGCTGGACGGAACGCTGCCGCCTGTATCGGAGCCCGTCCCCTGGGAGTTCCGCCCCCACTTTCCCGAGGGCATCCGCTTTGTGAAGGGAAAGGAGCGGGCGTGCTACGAGGGCTGTGTGGGGCATGCGGAGCAGGTGCTGGAGCTCCTGATCAACGACGCCTCGTCCCCGGAGAAGCTGGCCGGGCGGCCGCTGACCTTCGTCACGGGCCGGAGCTTCGAGCCGGGGCAGCTGGAGAACCTCGCCGAGCCCGTGGTGGTGCTGGGCAAGTGCGCCTGCAAGGAGGCGCTGCCCGCCATCAGGCAGCGCTATCGCAAGGTGGACGTGCTGGACACATGCGGCCGCTGCGACAACATCTTGCAGGTGGCCCTGAAGCGCCTGAAAATCAACCCGGTCAGGCTCACTCCCCTGAGCACCCTGCGGCTTCTGTATCTCTATTTGCTGGGAAGGATGAACGGGCTTACGTACAAGCTGCCGCTGCCGTTCTAACAATCGGCGGGATATCGCCCCGTCTGGCTAATTCTGCTGAAACTCCACAAAAAAGGACCGGTCCACCTCGAAGGTCTTTACAGGCTTGAGCCCAAGTTCCTGGAGCTCGAACATGTGAATGAGCTTTTCCCCGTCCACCAGCTCGATGGGCGTGACTCCGTCCCGGCGCGCCTCCTTCGCGGCGTCCGTGGTGAACCCGCCCGTGGTGAGAATGATTCCCTTGTCCGCCCGGCCGACCATGGCGCCCCGGAAATCCCTCACCTGGGAAGCGCTGACCATTCCCTGGTAACGTTTGCACTGGAACAAAACCTTGAAGCTGACAAAAGGATTCACCTGAAGGATTCCGACCCCGTCAATCCCTCCGTCTCCCGATTTGCCCGTGACCTCCACCCTCTCGAACCCGCTCTCCCGGAGCAGGCGCTGGCATATTCTCTCAAAGCCCGCGGGCGGTAGGTTTTTGAGGATATCCAGCAGCTCCTCCCGGTAATCCGGCAGATCCTCCGCCTCCTCGGGCGGCTCCATGCCGTCACTGCTTGGTTTCGTCCCTGGCGCATTTTTCCTGAGACCGAAGGTGACATCCACACGGTCGGCCAGCTCCGCCGCCTGCGCTTCCGTGAGCCTGGAGGAAAGGCCTTTCTCGCTCAGGGTCCAGACGCCATGCCCTGCCTGTTCCATGAGGCCTGCCCGCAAGAGAAAGAACCTGGCCCATCCGATATCGTTCCTGACCCGAGAGCCTCCGCTGGGGAGCTGCTCAGCCTGTTCCTTTTCCGAGATCCCCAGCTTCTCTACGACCCGATCCTTTACCTCGGATGCGCTGGCCGAGCCTCCCATCTCCTGCAAGGTTTCCAGGACGGGAATCACATATCGGAAAAATCGCGAACCTTTTCGGGACATGTCCTGCTCCTGGAGACGCCGAGCGTCGCGGGCGGATGGGCGCTCGCTCTAATAAGGGGAAAACGCGATAGAACGCCGTAAATTGTCAGGGAGTATACAGTAAGTGATTTCTCTGAGCAATTCGGAAGCGAACAGCGGGAGCCGCAAGATCTTCGCATCTGCTCTTCTCCCTCTTTTCAACGGTTGAGAAAAATCCGCTCGAGGACTTCGGACATGGCTTCTCGACCCGGTCCGCCATGCGTCATCGGTCAGGCCCGGGCCGGCAATGGAAAGCGCCCCCATAGGCCGGTTCCTTCCCTCTTGACAAAGAATTCCCGGTTCCATATTATTTGGTCGCTCAACCAAACAAAAAAAGGAGCAGGCATGGGACGGAAGTCCAACGCAGCCCAGCGGAGGGAAGAGATCGTCTGGGCCTTGTACAACTGCCTGGCGGAAGGCGGCCACGAGAAGGTGACCGTCAAGGACATCGCCGCCCGGGCCAAGCTTCCCCACGGCGTCATCCATTACTACTTCGAAAAAAAGGACGACATCGTGGCGGCCCTGGTGGAGTCCCTGATCCGGACCTACCTGGCGTGGCTGGGAGAGCTTTTGGAAAGCGCTCCCACTCCCGAGTCCCGTCTGGACCAGCTGCTGGAGCTCCTGGTGAATGCCTTCGTGTTCGACCGCAGGCTCAACCGGGTTTTCTACAACCTGGTGCAGATGGGCTTCGAGCGCCGGGGGGTGCAGGCGCCCCTGCGCCGCATGCTCGAGGCCTACCGGAATACCATAGAGGGTGTCCTGCGGGAAGCCGGGGCCGGGGAGAGAAGCGGCCCCCTCGCCTGCCTTTTGACGGCCCTCATCGAAGGGCTGGCCCTGCAGTGGATGATAGACCCGGATGCCCTGCCCAACGACCGACTTTTGGAGATGGTGAGGCAAAGCATTCTTACCCAGATGGCAAACTAAAAAGGGGGAAGGCGCGCATGAGAACGTTCGAAGAGAAAAGCTACTGGATGACCACGAGGGACTACAGCCCCAGCCCGAGGCTGACCGGCGACCGCAAGGTGGACGTGGCCATTGTGGGAGGGGGGTTCACCGGGCTTTCCACCGCGTATCACATCAAAAAAGACGCTCCGGGGACCAGTGTCGCCCTGCTGGAGGCCGAGATCATCGGGTTCGGCGCCAGCGGCCGCAACGGCGGCTTCAACATGACCCTGTTCGGCCTGACCATGGGCATCACCAAGCTCCGGTTCGGCCGGTCCGGCGCGAGGGAAGCCCATCTTTACATGGAAAAGGCCGTGGACCTCACCCGGGACCTCATCACGAGCCTCAAGATCAACTGCGATTACGAGCACCCCGGATTCTTCCGCGTGGCCACCTCTCCTGCCTATAAGAAGCGCATCCTCCACGAGATGGAGCTGGCCCATTCCCTGGGGCTCACGGGGATCGAGTGGATCGAAAAGGAGCAGATTCAACAGGAGGTGGCCAGCCCCATGTACCTGGGCGCATGGTGGGAGCCCCGCTGCGGAATCGTAAATCCGGCCAAGCTCTCCTGGGGATGGAAGGACATCATCGCAGGACAGGGGGTGGAGGTCTACGAGAAAACGCCGGTGGTTTCCATGACCCGGGCTAACGGGGATGTGCTGCTGAAAACGCCCGCCGGCACCGTCCGGGCCAAAAAGGTGGTCCTGGCCACCAACGCCTGGTCCCATTTCATTCCCGCCATCCGGCGCAAGCAGGTGCCGCTCTGGACCTACATCGTCCTCACCGAGCCCCTGTCCGGCGATCTCATGCACCAGATTGGCTGGAAGAACCGCCAGGGCATCGAGGACGCCCGGAACCTGGTCCACTACTACCGGCTCACCGTGGACAACCGCATTCTCATGGGCGGCCGGGACGCGGGGCTCGCCTGGGGCGACGACATGGACAAGGACCAGAGCCCGGCGGTTTTCGACGGGCTGGAACAAGACGTGCGGCAGATCTTCCCGCAGCTCCAAAAGGTGAAGTTCACCCACCGCTGGGGCGGCCCCGTGTCCATCACCCTGGACCTGACCCCTGCCATGGGCTACGTGGGGGACGAAAACGTGGTGTACAGCCTGGGCTGCATGGGCCACGGCGTGAGCCTGACGCACCTGAACGGCCGGACCCTGGCGGATATGGTGCAGGGAAAGAAGACCGACCTCACCGACGTGTTCTTCGTAAACCGCACCACGGTACCCTGGCCGCCCGAGCCGGTGCGCACCGTCGCTTCCAAGGCCATTCTCGCGGCCATGAAGCTCCAGGACAGGTTCACGGACTGACAGACAGGCCGGGCCGGGAGCGGGCGGAAACCACCGGCTCCCGGCCCGGATTAAAGCAGCCGCCCCCGGACGCGCATCAATGAGTTTTGAGGAAAAGGGGAAGGAGGTGCGGGGGAGGGGGAAAAACCAGCTTTTTCAAAAGGGGTCTCTCCCCTCCCCCGCAACATGCTTTTCTTTCATCCTTTTTAAAAATAGCTCCCCGTAATCCGGCCGCTATTTCTTCTCCGCGGCCGGGAGCAGATAGGCTCCCCAATAGCTCATGCCCACGAACACCGCCCCGCCGATGATGTTCCCGATGGTTACGGGGATCAGATTCTTCACCAGGAAGGAGAGCCAGGTAAGGTTCTCCGGGCTTGCGCCGGAGGGGAGCACGATTCCGGCGAAGTCCTTCAAGAAGAGCCCGGTGGGGATGAAGTACATGTTGGCCACGCAGTGCTCGAAGCCGATGGCGACGAAGCCCATGATGGGGAAGAAGATGGCGAAGATCTTGCCGATGGTCTGGCGGGCGGCGAGCGCCATCCAGACGGCCAGGCAGACCAGCCAGTTGCAGCCGATCCCCCGGAACACGGCCTCGGAGAATGAGAGGGAGACCTTGGCGTTGGCAATGTTGACGGCGGCCGCACCCAGGGCGTTGGCTCCGGTTTTCCACAGACCGGAGAAATAGAACAAGAATGCCAAGACCAGCGAGCCCAGCAGGTTGGCCAGGTAGACCAGGGTCCAGCGTTTGAGCATGCGGTTTACGGTGATGTCGCGGGTCATGACCGAGGAGATCATGAGGTTGTTGCCGGTGAAGAGCTCGGCGCCCGCAATGATGACCAGCATGAGTCCCAGGCTGAAGGCCGAGCCCGCCACCAGCTTGGTGATTCCCACCCCTGCCTTGGGGGCGAGGTCGAAGGTGACCGAGGTGGACAGGAGGCCGCCGAAGCCGATGTAGGCTCCGGCCAGAGCGCCCAGGACGGCCACCGAGAGCCAGGGCGAGGTGACCTTGGCCACGCCGATGGAGCCGGCCACGGTCTCGGCGATGGTTTTGGGCGCCTTGTCCTCGGCGGCCGGGACCGGGAACTGGAAGGACTTCATCACCTGGGTGAAGCGGCCTATGGCCTTTTGCTCGTTTACCACCTTGCGGCGCACGGCCCGCTGCACCGTCTGGACGATCTCCTCGGGGGTGAAGGGCTTGGCCAGATAGTCCATGGCCCCGCGCTTCATGGCCTCGGTGGCGCGCCCCACCGAAGGGTGACCGGAGATCATGACCACGGCGGTGCCGGGCGAACGTTTGTCTACCTCCTCCACCACGTCCATGCCGTCCAAGCCCGGCATCTTCCAGTCGCAGAGGATCACGTCGAAATTACCGTCGGAAACCAGCTGCAGGCCTTCCACCGGGTCCGAGGAGGTTACGACGGAGAATCCCTCCTCGGTGAATATCCTGCGGCAGGAGTCCAGCACGATGCGGTCATCGTCAATGATGAGCATGCGTTCGGGCATGGGGACCTCCCGGATCTGGAGTTTACGGCATTTGCCGAAGAACCGGGGAAAGCGTTGTCAAGCGAACGCTGGATGCGGATACTCTTGCCCCGGAACGGCATTGCCCTCCGGGGCTCGCTTTTCCCCTTTTTCGCTACGTACTCCTTCACGCCGCTTTCCCGGTCGAAGCGGGCCAAGAACTTGTTGCGGGCTGGCTGGCAGAGGAAATTGGCGCATTCAGACCATAAATAGCATTTCCGACGCGCTATCCGTGCCTGCCTCACAAGGCCTTTGCTTTCCCGTTTGCCGCCCTTTTTTCCAGCCAGAGCTTCTGCTCCGGCGGAAGCGTGCCCAGCTGGTCCTCGATCCACTGCACGTCCGCGGTGAGGATGGCCAGCTTTTCGGCGGCGGTCAGGTTGTAGCGGGACAGCGTAGAGGGGCCTTCCGTGAACAGCCGGTGGGCGAAGTCAGGCTCGGACGCTCCCTTTTTCAGGATCTTCTGCACCTCCTTGCGATTCACGATGGTCTGCTCCTCGCGGGGCGCAGCCTTGGCCTTCTCGAAGCCCTTCTCCACCTTTTCCACCAGCTGCTCGGGCGTGAAGGGTTTTTCCAGATAATCGGTGGCGCCCAGCTTCATGGCGGTGACCACCGAGTCCACGCTGGCGTAGCCGGTGATGATGATGACGGGCATATCGGGTTTGTGGCGCTTGATGTCCCTGAGCACCGTCAGACCCTCCACGTCCGGCATTCGGAGGTCGGTGAGCACCATGTCGTAGTCCTTGTAGACCGCGAGATAGATCCCTCCCCCGGGCCGGATGTGGGTGTCCACATCGTAACCGGCTTCCGTCAAAATTTTCTTCACGCTGGAAAGTACGATCTGCTCGTCGTCTATGACCAGGATCTTGCGCTTTTCCATGGCTCACCTCTTTCGCCGGAACGTTTTCCCCGCGGGTTGCCGCCGTTCCCGGCCGGCCTCCGGGAGTGGCTTCTATCATGAAGCTCGGCCGAGTTTTCCTACCAGACCTCTGCCCCGGCCCGGGCCATCAGCCATTGGCGTTCATCGTTTGCGAGCCCTCCCAGGAAGCTCTCGATGAAGGGCACGTCGCCGGTGATGATGGCCAGCTTCTCGGGAATGGTGAGGTCGTACCCATCCAGGAGGTCCGAGCCCTCGTAGAGGAGCCTGCGGGTGAACTCGGCATCGGAAATGCCCCTACGGATCACCTTGCGGACCTCCTCCTGGTTGGTGATGACCTGGTTTTCCCCGGCGCGCCCGCGGGCCGCGTCCATTGCAGCGCTGATGCGCGCGATGAGCTCGTCGGGCGCAACGGGCTTTTCCAGATAGTCGGCCGCACCCAGCTTCATGGCCTGCAACGCGGAGCTGATGGTGGCGTAGCCCGTGAGAATGACCACGGGAACCGAAGGCCGGGCGCGTTTGACGTCCCGGAGGACCAGGAGGCCGCCCACGTCCGGCATGCGGATGTCCGTGATCACCAGATCGTAGGGCTTCTTCTCCGCCATCTTGATCCCCTCGCGGCCCCGGAGGGCTTCGTCCACCTGGAAGCCCTCGCTCTCCAGCACCTTTCGCAGGCTGGCCACCACGATCTTTTCATCGTCAATCACCAAAATCTTGGCTTTTCCCATGGTCATGCTCCCTTCGGCTCCAGGACCTGCCGGACCGCCTCCACCAACTCGTCGGGGGTGAAGGGCTTCATTAAGAACAACACTGCGCCCTTTTTCTTGGATTCCTCTATGGCCTCCCGGGTGTGGTAGCCGCTCATCACGATGACGGGCACGCCCGGAGCCTTTTCCTTGATCCTGTCCATCAAGTACATGCCGTCGTGCACGGGCATTTTCATGTCTATGAGGAACAGGGACGGCCGTACCGTAGTAAGGGCCTCGATGGCCGAGTCCGCGGAAGGCTCCACGATCACTTCCCAGCCCTCGGCGGAAAAGACCTTCCGGCAGCTGTCCAACACGATCTTCTCGTCATCCACTACCATTACTTTCATCGTGTCCGCCTTCCGGGCCTTCCGCCCCTGCTTGTCACTCCTCGGCGCCTACCGCGAAGGCAGTGCCTTCCTTCACGGGGAGCCACACAAAGAAACGGGTGCCCCTGCCCTTCTCGCTCTGCACCCGGATGGTGCCGCCGTGCCTCTTCACGATTCCGTAGGAAACCGCCAGCCCCAATCCCGTTCCCTGGCCCACCTCCTTGGTGGTGAAGAAGGGATCGAAGATCTTATCCAGGTGCTCGGCAGGAATGCCGCAGCCCGTATCGGCGATGGTGATCTCCACGCCTGTCTGCTCGGACTCGCTTACCGAGAGCGCCGACGCGGTGTAGATGGTGATGCTTCCCCCCGGATCGGTGGCATCTATGGCGTTGATGATGATGTTGAGAAAAACGCTCCGGATCTGGCTCCGGTCCAAAATGAGGACCGGCAGGTTCTCTCCCGGATGGAAGCGGATGGCGATTCCCTTTAAAAGGGCCTGATTTTCCACCAGCTGAATGGTGGAAGCCACGACGCGGTTTATTTCCGTGGGCTCCGGATCCAGGCGGGTCTGCCGGGAGAAGTCCAGGAGCCCCTTGACGATCTTGCGGACCCGCTCCGTGGACTCCGCCACCACCTGGAGGTCGGAACGCATGTCATCGGAGAGGTCTTTGCGCCGCAAAAGCATGTGGGTGTAGGTGAGAACGCCCGTGAGCGGGTTGTTGATCTCGTGGGCGACGCCCGCGGCCAGCCTTCCCACGCTGGCCTGCTTCTCGCTCTGCAAAAGGCGGGTTTCGCTTTCGCTCCTGCGGCGGCCCATCTCCCGGACCATGTCCATGAAGGTGCTTTGCAAAACGCCGATCTCGTCGCCGGCCAAGGGCCCGATGTCCGGCGTAAGGCTGCCGTCGGAAACCTGTCGGCTGGCGCGGATGAGCCGCACGATGGGCGAGAGGATGCGCCGGGAAAGGATAATGCCCAGGCCTACGGCCAGGGCCATTCCGGCCAGGGTGATGAGCACGAAGATGGAGAGAATCTTGCGCCGGATGTCGTTGTACTTCTGCTCCAGGACGCCCACGTACAGCATGCCCACCTTTTTCCCGTCCAGGTCCTCGATGGGCTCGTAAGCGGTGATGTACCAGTCGTTCACCACAAAGGCTTCGCCTATCCAGCGCCCGCCTTTGGAAAGAACCCGGTCTCGGACCTCCGGGGATACCCGTGTGCCCACGGCGCGGACCGCCTCGGCGGTCATGACGTTGGTGGACACCCGGACGTCGTTCAAGAAGATGGTGGCCGTGCCCACACTACTGCCCTTGTAGGTTTCGTTCTGGAACACGGTGTCCTTGACCGTGTCCACGATGGTGATGCCGCGATTTACGAGCATTCCGCCGTAAAGCACCGCAATAACACGTCCCTCCCGGAGTACCGGCACCCCCGCGGCGATGACCAGGCCTGCGGAGAGAATGTTTTTTTCCTCCGCAGCCTTCTCGTAGTCGGGAAGAATCTTGATGCGCGCCCGCTCGGCCAGGCCCGGATCCTGGGCGGACAGGAAGGCTCGATCCGCCAAAACGGTTCCGGCTACGGGAACCATACGGCCAAAAACTTGCTCCGCTATGGAGTTCTCCGATTCCTCGGGCCGGAAGTCGCCCCCCATCTTTGCGTTCAACACCTTGCCGTCTGCGGTCTGGATGCCGATGAAATCCAGGCCCGCGCTCCGGGCCACCATGGAAAGGATGTCGGAAAGCTCCTGGCCGTTCCGGTCCTCCACCATGCTCGCAAAATCCGGAGCCAGCGCCGTGTAGAAAAGGCTCCCGCGCACGGCAGCAATGTTGGCCGAGTAGATCTCCCGGGCTGCGTTCAGGTCCATGCGGATCCGGTTTTCGGTTTCGGCCCGCATCACCTGGTTTAAGAGATTGGCACCGAGAGAAAGGAACAGGATGCTCTGGAGCAGCGTTGCCCCGAGAAAGCTTGTGATGAGCTTGAACGTCGTGGAATGAAAAATCTTTTTGGCCGACATGAAAGCGCCTTCCTGTTTGGGCCGAGCCGACAGCGCGACAGGCTCGAACAGGTTTTGAGCAATTTATGTGCCTAAGGAAAAAAGAAGGCGCGCAAATGCCGCCGGGGCAGCACCGCAAGTGGCGGCCGGACCGGGCGCATTGCGGCAGGACGGCCTTTTCTCTCGGCGATAAGCCTTTTGGCCGAGTCTGTGAATCAGGAGGAAAGAGGATGGCGGATTGACGGGCCGAATGCGGAGGGAAACATCGGAAGAATAGCCGGAAAATAAAAAATTGTATATTATTGGTTGGTTATATGGATAGAGGGATCGCCTTCCTACTGTCAGGCGCTTTTTACGCAGCGTAAATTGTTTTGACACGGCCAAGGGAGTGGAGGGAGGAGAAAAAAGCCTTTCTGTGCAAAAAGGGGATCAGGTCCCGGACCTGCCCCACCAGCCGGGGGGGCATTATCCCCTATCCCTGCATGATTGTTTCCCTTCGTCTTCATCTTTTCTCCGGCCGGGGCCGGCGGCCGCGGGGCTGGGCCGAGGGGATGATGCGGGCCGGCTCGCAGGCTGTCTCCACGGAGTCGGCGCCCAGGATGGCGGCCATCTCCCGGGAAAGCTCCGAGCCGGGCTTCACGTTGAACGAGTCGGGGAGACCCAGCACCACGTCCGAGCGCTTGGGGTTCCGCAGGTGCAAAAAGGTGCGGCTCACGCCGGGGTGGCGTTTGAGGGCCAGGGAAACCTTTTCCAGGACCTCCCGCTTTTTTCCGGGAAGATCCACGAAGACATGCACGGAGGCCGTCCAGACCTCCTCGGCTTTCTCGATGGCCACGATGCGGCTTCCCTTGTCGCGGTCGCCCAGGAGCTTGACGGCCTCCTCCTCCTTCTGCAGGACACCCTGGACGATGATGGGGGCGTCCTCCACCAGCAGTTCCTGGGCCTCCAGGAAGAGCTGGGGGAAGACCACCACCTCCACCTCGCCGGAGAAGTCCTCCAGGGTGAGGAAGGCCATGCGGTCCCCCTTCTTGGTCTGGATGACCTTGACGTTGCGCACCGTGCCGCCGATGCGGACCGCGGTGCCTTCCTCCTTGTCCTTCATGCTGATGGTGTCGGCGTTGGTGTACTTCTCCAGCACCTGCCGGTGCTGGTCCAGGGGGTGGCCGGAGATGTAGACCCCCAGGGCCTCCTTTTCAAAGGCCAGGCGGATGCCCTCCTCCCACTCGTCCAGGTCCGGCAGGGAGGGGCGGTACTGGACGGCCGCAGGAGCGGCCATGTCGAAGAGCCCCATCTGGGGGCCGTTTTTTTCCCGCTGGACCCGCTGACCGTGGTCCATGGCCTCTTCCAGTACGGTCGTCATCTGGGAGCGGCGGGCATTCAGGGAGTCGAAGGCCCCGCACTTGATGAGGGCTTCCACCACGCGCTTGTTTACGCGCCTGAGGTCCACCCGCTCCGTAAAGTCGAAGAGAGAGGTGAAGGGGCCTTCGGCACGGGCTTCCAGGATGGCGTCAATGGCCGACTCGCCCACGTTCTTCACAGCGGCCAGAGAGAACACGATCTTGCCGTCGGCCACGGTGAACTTCTTCTCGCCCACATTCACGTCCGGGGGCATGACCGGGATGGCCTGGGCCCGGCACTCGGCCAGGAACTTCACTACGCCTTCCGCGTGGCCGATCTCCGAGGAAAGGAGCGAAGCCATGAACTCCAGCGGATAATGGGCCTTAAGCCAGGCCGTCTGGTAGGCGATGAGGGCGTAGGCCGCGGAGTGGCTCTTGTTGAAGCCGTAACCACCGAACTTCTCCATGAGGTCGAAGAGGGTGGCGGCCTTTTTCTCGTCCAGGCCTTTTTCGTTGGTGCCGGAAAGGAATCGCTCCCGCTGCTTGGCCATGATCTCGGCGATCTTCTTCCCCATGGCTTTGCGCAGGTCGTCGGCCTCGCTCATGGAGTAATTGGCCAGCACCCCGGCGATCTGCATCACCTGCTCCTGGTAGACGATGACGCCGTAGGTTTCCTTCAATATGGGCTCGAGCTCCGGGAAGAGGTAGGTGACCTGGATCTCGCCGTGCTTGCCCTGGATGTACTGCTCCACCATGCCGCTCTCCAGGGGACCGGGGCGGTAGAGGGCCACCAGGGCGATGACGTCGGTGAAGTTCTCGGGCTTGAGCCGGACCAGGAGGTTCTTCATGCCGGAGGACTCCAGCTGGAACACGCCGGTGGTGTCGCCCCGCTGGAGGAGCTCGTAGGTGGGCCGGTCGTCCATGGGAAGCCGGGCCAGGTCCGGCCGGGGGCGCCCCTGGCCTTCGATGAGGTCCAGGGTGTTCTCGATGACGGTGAGGTTGCGCAGCCCCAGGAAGTCGAACTTCACGAGCCCGATCTTCTCCACATAGGTCATCTCGAACTGGGTGACGACTTCGTTCTCCTTGCCCCGGAACAGGGGAAGGTGCCGCTTGAGGGGCCGGTCGTCGGAGATGACCACGCCCGCGGCATGGATGGAAGCATGGCGCGGCAGGCCTTCCAGGACCTTGGCAATGGCGATGAGCTTGCCGATGCGCGGGTTTTCCTCGGCTTCACGGGCCAGCCGGGGCTCCATGGAGAGGGCCTTTTCGAAGTCCATCTTGGGGCCTTCGGGCACCATCTTGGCGATCTGGTCCACCTCGGAGAGCGGGATGTCCAGGGCCCGGCCCACGTCGCGGATCACGGCCCGGGGCTTCAAGCGGTTGAAGGTGATGATCTGGGAGACGTGCTCGCCGCCGCCGTACTTTTCTTGCACGTAGTGGAAGACCCGGTCGCGTCCCAGGATGCAGAAGTCCACGTCGATATCGGGGAGGCTTTTCCGGGCGACATTCAAAAAGCGCTCGAACAACAAACCGTACTTCATGGGATCTATGTTGGTGATCCCCAGGCAGTATGCGGCCAGGCTGCCTGCCGCGGAGCCGCGCCCCGGCCCCACGGGGACGCCGTTGTTGCGGGACCAGGAGATGAAGTCGGAAACGATGAGGAAGTAGCCGGGAAAGCCCATCTCCCGGATGACTCCCAGCTCGTAGGAAAGCCGTTTCCGGTACTTCTCCTCATCCACCGCCTCGCCCTGGGAGCGCAGGTCGGCAAGCCTGCCTTCCAGGCCCGCCCAGGCCCTTTGGTCCACCTGGTCCGCCTCGGTGGTGTCGTCGGGAACGGGGAAGCGCGGCAGGAAGTGCTTGCCGAAGGTGAGCATCACGTTGCAGGCGGCCGCGATCTTCTCGGTGTTCGCCAGAGCCTCGGGAATGGAGGCGAAGTACTGCTCCATCTCGGCCGGGGTCTTCAGGTAAAGCTCCTGGGTGCCGAAGCGCATGCGGTCGGTCTGGTTCACGGTCTTGCCCGTCTGCACGCACAACAGCACGTCGTGGGCCTCGGCGTCCGCGGAGTCCAGATAATGGCAGTCGCAGGTGCCCACCACCGGAATGGAAAGCCGGCGGGAGAGGTCCAGGAGGGCGTCGTTCACCGCCTCCTGCTCGGGCAGGCCGTTGTTCTGGAGCTCCAGGTAGAAGCCTTCCGGGCCGAAGAGATCGGCGAACCATCGGGCGGCCTCCTCGGCCTGCTTGAAGCGGTTGTGGGAGAGGTGCTGGGCCACTTCTCCGTGGAGGCAGGCGGACAGCGCGATGAGCCCCTCGGCGTGCCGGGACAGGAGCTCCTTGTCAATGCGGGGCCGGTAGTAATAGCCCTCCAGCTGGGCCCGGCTGGCCAGCTCGCAGAGGTTTTCGTAGCCCTTGTTATCCTTTGCCAGCAGGACCAGGTGGTGGCTGTCCTTGTCCTCCGGGTTCTTATCGAAGCGGCTCTTAAGCGCCACATAGCACTCGCAGCCGATGATGGGCTTGATCCCGGCCGCCTTGGCCTTGTCATAGAACTCGGCCACGCCGAACATCACGCCGTGGTCGGTGATGGCGACCGCTTCCATGCCCAGCTCCTTCACCCGTTTGAGGAGCGAGGGAAGGCGGATGGCGCCGTCTAAAAGGCTGTACTGGGTATGGACATGGAGATGGCAAAACGGCATAGGATCACCCGTAAGTAGGCGGGAAGCCGAGTAACAATGAAAAAAAGGAGTGTTTCAGGCGAGGGGGAAAGGACGCCCCGGGCGGGGTAACCGCGGCGGGGCAAGAACAGCCTCTCTAAAAAACAGCAGGCTGTTCTCCCTCCCCTCTTTTTTTGCGCTGCTGCCCGGCGGAGGTTTGGTGCAGGGCGCAGTGCTTCGCAGCCGAAAGACCGCGCAGGCACTCAGCGCGCGGAAAAATGCACGCAAACGATTCGTGTCGGGCCCGTACATGGCGAGCCGGCGCCGTCAATCCAGACGGTAGTTGGGCGCTTCCTTGGTGATGATGACGTCGTGGACGTGGCTTTCCCGGAGACCGGCGGCGGAGATCCTCACGAATCGTGCCATCTCGCGCAGCTCCTCGATGGTCCGGCAACCGCAGTAGCCCATGCCCGACTTCAGGCCTCCCACCAGCTGGTGCATGTTGGCGGCCACGGACCCGCGGTAGGGAACCCGGCCGACAATGCCCTCGGGCACCATCTTCTCGTCCTCCACCACCGTCTCCTGATGGTAGCGGTCGCGGCTGCCCTGCTTCATGGCCTCCAGCGAGCCCATGCCGCGATATACTTTATAAGTGCGGCCCTGGTAGAGAATGGTTTCGCCGGGGCTCTCCTCAGTTCCAGCCAGGACGCCGCCGATCATCACGGAATGCGCCCCGGCCCCGATGGCCTTGGTCAGGTCGCCGGAAAACTTGATGCCGCCGTCCGCGATCATGGGGACATTGTGCTTGTTACACACCGGGCGGACCGACATGATGGCCGAGATCTGCGGTACGCCCACGCCCGCCACGATGCGGGTGGTGCAGATGGACCCGGGCCCTATGCCCACCTTCACCGCGTCCACACCCGCCGCGATGAGGTCTTCCGCGCCCTTGGCCGTGACCACGTTGCCGGCCACCAGGTCCACTGCCGGGTGGTTGCCCTTGAGGATCCGCACCGCGTCCAGGACGTTCTTGGAATGCCCGTGGCTCGAGTCAATGAGCAGGACGTCCACGCCCGACCGGACCAGCGCCTCGGCACGCTCCTGCATGTCCGGTCCCACTCCCACGGCGGCCCCGGTGCGGAGGCGGCCCAGGGAGTCCTTGCACGCGTTGGGGTACTTCTTCACCTTTTCGATGTCCTTGATGGTGATGAGCCCCACCAGCCGGCCCTTGCCGTCCACCACCAGGAGCTTCTCGATGCGGTGCTGGTGCAGGAGCTTTTTCGCATCCTCCATATTGGTGCCTTCCGGAACCGTGACCAGGTTTTCCTTGGTCATCACTTCCGAAACCTTCTTCTCCAGGTCGGTTTCAAAGCGCAGGTCCCGGTTGGTGACGATGCCCACAAGCCTGTCCCCCTTCACCACCGGCACGCCCGATATCCGGTAGCTTTCCATGAGGGAGAGGACCTCGCCCACCTTCCGGTCCGGCTCGATGGTGACGGGGTCCACGATCATCCCGGACTCGGACTTTTTCACCTTGTCCACTTCCAGAACCTGGTTTCCGATGCTCATGTTCCGGTGGATGAAACCCAGGCCGCCCTCCCGCGCCAGGCTGATGGAGGTCTGTGCCTCGGTAACCGTGTCCATGGCGGCGGAGACAATGGGGATGTTCATGACGATGCCGCGGGTGAGCCGGGTGGAGACGTCCACGTCCTTGGGCACCACATCCGAGTAAGCGGGAAGCAGAAGAACATCGTCAAAGGAAAAGGTTTCTTCGGGCGGTATCTTGGTCATGCAATCCTCCGGAGGGGTGGAATCGGCCTGCGGGCCGGGCTGGACCGCAGGCGACGGGTGTCGCCATAAATGAACGCGGGGGCGTGCCCCCGCGGCTTGGGTACAACTACCAGAACCCGGGGCCGCAATCAATGGCAAGATTCCCGGACCGGCCCTCCCCCAGGGACGCCCGAAGAAAAAAGCCAGTAGGCCCGGAAGGTTATGAACCGGAAAAAATCCTTCGCAAGAATCTTCACGCGCCGATGGCACTATTGACAAAAGGACGGGCTCCTACTATGCCTTTGCCCTCTCGCAGGGGAATCGCGACCATCGTTTCATAGCAAGAGAGGCTTTCCATGCTGGTTTCCATCAACCCGGAGAACCCCCAGGCGCGGCTCATCAAGAAGGTGGTGGACATCCTGCGCGACGGAGGCGTGATCGCATACCCCACCGACACCTTCTACGGCATGGGCTGCGACATACTGAACAAGCGGGCCATCCAGAAGATCTATCAGCTCAAGCGCCGCGACCCGGCCAAGCCCTTCTCCTTCATCTGCTCGGATCTCAAGCACATCTCCGACTACGCCAAGGTCTCCAACTACGCATACAAAACCATGCGCAGGCTCCTTCCGGGGCCCTATACCTTCATCCTGGAAGGCTCGCGCCTGGTACCGGACATCATGCTCACCCGGCGCAAGACCGCGGGCATCCGTGTCCCCGACCATCCCATCTGCATGGCCCTGGTCCGGGAGCTGGGAAACCCCATCATCACCACCTCCGCGGCCACCCCCGAAGGCCAGGACTTCTTCGATCCGTCCCTATTGCACGACCACTTCAAGGGCCAGCTGGACATGGTCATTGACGGCGGCCCGGTCGCGGGAAAACCCTCGTCCGTCATCAGCCTCATCGGCGACGAGCCGGAGATCATCCGCGAGGGCTTGGGCGACGTCAGCCTTTTCACGTAACGCCTGACGAAACAGCGATCCGCGATCCCATGCTCTTGCCGCTTCCCCGCGGAGACATTGGCTCACCCTCCTGTCGTCCCCTCTCCGGACGCTCGATTCCTTGGCCTTCTCCCTTCGAGAAATACCCTTGCTCCCGAGTGGGAAAGGGAGGTATTCTCATGTCACCAAGGCGTTCGGGAGCCGTCCGCCCAGGCCTCAGTTGACAGGGCGAGGCCAACAATGCACCCCTTCCCCTCCCGGAGCCGGCCGCGCCTCACGCTCCCCGCTTGCCCAAAGGAACCGCCCATGAAAAAGGCCTCCCGCATCCTCGTCCTCCTTCTGGCCGCCGCCCTGGTGGCCGGATGCGCCGTGTCCGACATCAAGACCCCCCTGGATCTCAACCTGGACCGCACCGAGCTGGGATCCAAGACCGGCGTCGCCACCGCTTACAGCGTACTCTGGCTCTTTGCCTGGGGAAACGCAGGTTACGCCGAGGCTGCCAAGAACGGCGGCATCACCGTGATGCGCCACGCGGACCAGGAGACCTTCGCAATCCTGGGAGGGCTCTTCACCCGCTGGCGCGTCGTCGTTTACGGAGACTGAGAAAATGGCCGGGGCAAGGGAAAACGCAAAGCGGCTCCGCTTCAAGATCCGTTGGAGATCGGCCCTCGTCCTTTGCCTTCTTCTTCTCGCCGCCGTCTCCGCCTGCGCCTTGGTGCCGGACGCCTCCGACTACACCCTGCGGGGCATGATCGTGAAAAAGGTGCGCCGCCCCCTCACGGTGCATCTGAACAACACGCCCGCGCCGGGCCCGGACGCGCCCCTGGGCAAAGGCAAGATCATCAAGATCAAGGAGCCCTTTTCCTCGGTCCGCGTATACGTGGAGTTGAACTCCACGGCCATCGGCGACGTGGCCCGGAAAAACGGAATGACCACGGTCTATTTCGCCGACATCGAAACCTTCAGCATCCTGGGCATCTGGAACACCACCACGATCTATATTTACGGGGAATGAAACCCGATACGGGAAGAGCAGTGCGGAAAACCGTCATCAACTCCTTCGCCCACCTGATCTCCCGGGGAAACGGCCCCTGGCGGCCGCTTTTGAGCGTCTACTACCTCACATACTCCTGCAAGTTCCGCTGCCCCTACTGCGCGGACGGAAACGGCAGGCCCTTCTACAGCCTTGCCGACAAAGCCATCCCCGCCCCGGAAGCCCTGCGGGTCCTCGGCGCCATCCGCCGCCACTGCGACTTCGTGGTCCTCACCGGTGGCGAGCCCTTCCAACACCCGGAAGCCGATGCGGTCCTCGCAGGCATCTCCGCTCTCGGCTTCGCCGGCGTCACCGTCACCACCAACGGCCACGGCATCATCCCCCACCTTCCCGTCCTCGCCGCTTCCGTGGACGACCTGGTGGTGAGCCTCGATACCCTGGACGCCCAAAAGGCCGACTCCTGGTTCGGGGTCGGCCCCGGCGCCCTGGACAACATCCTGGAGGGATTACAAGCGGCTGCGCGCATCAAGAACGCCAGGTACAAGATCACCATCAGCAGCGTGGCAACACCGGAGAACATCGAAGACCTCTACGAAGTCCATGCCTTCTGCAAGGCCCGGGGATTCGCTCTGGCCGTCTGCCCGCAGCTCCGCGGAGTCAAGGCCCATGCCGACCTTCTGGGAAACCCCG
This sequence comes from Thermodesulfobacteriota bacterium, assembly GCA_040753055.1. Taxonomy (GTDB): domain Bacteria; phylum Desulfobacterota; class Desulfobacteria; order Desulfobacterales; family Desulfatibacillaceae; genus JBFMHL01. The sequence continues at coordinate 19,235 of JBFMHL010000013.1, forward strand.
GCTACCGCCGCTTCTACGACTTCCTGATCCGGGAGAAAAAACAGGGGGGGAACATCTTCGGCTCGCCCGGCTACCTTGCGTCCATGCGGGACTTCGCCCCGTTCCGTTGCCGGCCCTTCACCATGCTCACCGTCGCACCGGACGGTTCGGTCTTCTATCCCTGCCTGGAGAGGGGAAACAACGCGGGAAACATCCTATCCGTGCAAAGCCTTGGCGAGCTCAAGCGCAACGGCCATCGCCTCCACGGCCCTCCGCCCCGGTGCGAGAACCAGTGCCACTCCGCCTGCGCGCTCTCCTTTGCGCTCATCTTCAACAAGCCCTGGACCGTCCTCCCCGAGCTCGCCTGCCGCGCGCGGCCCGCGCTGAAGGTACGACGCGCTAAAGAAACGGTGGGTAAGGCCATCGAAGCTCCGTAACGGCCGGCAGCCACCACATATAGCTAAACCGATAGAGGCTGTTTCAAAACCCCGGATCACGTTTCAGGGCAAGGCGCGAGAAAGACGAAAAAGCGGAGCATACGGTTTGTATGTGAGCATTTTGAGAAGGCGAAGGAACCCCGCCCTGGGGCGTCAGGTGGGGGTATGAAACAGCTTCTAAGCTCCGCCCGCCCGTGCCACCGGAATGGGCCGCACCATGCGCCAGTAATCCATCAGGTTGGCCGCCCGGTCCTTTCCGTACAAGATGCTCTCGATGGAGCCCCGGCAGCTGGTCCAGCAGGCCCGGCACCGGTTCTCCTCGAAGCGCGCCCGCAGCCGCTTCACGATCTCCCCCATGTCGTCCGTCAGCAAATTTCCGGCCCGGTCCTCGGGCTCCATGCAGTCAATGCAGGGTGAGATATTCCCGTAGTTGTCCACGTTGCACAAGTTCCTGCCCGCATAGCAGGGCCCGATGCCGCCCTTCTCCACCGCCTCGGAAAACCGGCCCAGATAGCCCGTCAACGCCACGAAGCCCGGATACTTCTTCTTCAGGGCCAACAGGTGCGCGGACACGTCCGGGTGGATCTCCCGGCTTTTCTTGGCTCCCCTGCCGTCCGAGTAGAGCGTCACCAGATAGGTCACCCCGATCTTCTTCGACAGCCGGATCAGCGGCTCGATCTCGTCCAGATTGTCGTCCATCACCACCGAAATCATGTGCACCCGCTGGTGGCTCTTCACCCGGTTTTGGCCCAGCACCGAAAGCGCCCGCACAGCGCGATGGAAAGCCCCCTCCCCCCCCCGCTGCTCGTCGTGCTTCCGGGGGTCGGCGTAATCTACCGAAACGCTGATCTCATACATGCCGGCGGAAAAAAGGGCCCGCGCGTTCTCGGGGGTCACGAACCACCCGTTGCAGATCATCACCGGGAAATGCTTCCGCGCAAGCACACGGACAACGGCCACAATGTCGGGATGCAGCAAAGGCTCGCCGCCGCCGATGGAAATAATCTGGGGCGCAACCTGGGAAAGCTTCTCCGCAATGATCCCCACCTCCTGCACCGAAAGCATCTTCTTGCCGGGGTCCTCCCGCCAGAAATCGCAGATCCGGCAACGGAAGTTGCAGCGATACAAAAGCTGCAGGTTGGTGTGGATGAGCCCCCGCCGCGCAAACGCGATTCCGTACCGCACCTTCTTCGCCAGCTCACCGGACATGAGAAACACCTAAAGATGAAAGATAAAAGATTTGCGGGGGAGCGGTGAAAACCCCTTTTGAAAAAGATGGATTTTCCGGAAGCCATTGGGGAAAAATTTTCGTTGCGAGATTCAGGCGCAAAAGACAAGAGCCAGGAAGCAGGCCCCAAAGGACCGCAGGCGTAGTTGCTCTACGCCGAGGGACTTCTGGGGCCGATGACGCAGCCCTTGGCTTTTCAAGCCAATCGCAGCAGAAATATTCTTGCCCATTGGGTTCCATACTCCCCCGCGCCCCCTCCCCCTTTTCCGCAAAACTTTTTGAAGCCGGGGGAAGCATCCATCGCCGGTCAACTCTCTTTGCGGAGGTTGCCTATGGGGGGCCGCCCCAGTAGCCAGGGGAGAGGCCCGTTTCCCCAAAAATCATCGTCGAAATCCTAACACGGTTCCCCGCGCCAAGACACAAGGAAAACCATCCTCGCCCCCAATTACCATTTGTTTCCCGGAAAGGACATTTGTTATATTCCCTTATCCTACCTGCTATCCAAACGAAAGGCCTTCCTCATGGCGGAAAACCAGACCCCGGAACCGGTGGACATCCTCATCCTCGTAGGCGCCGAAGGAGAAGACGACGCAGTGGCAGAGGTCACCGAAGGCGCTGTCGGCGCTTGGCAGGAGATGCCAACCATCGGGAAATACCCTTTGAAGGTCTTCAAGAACACTTTCATAACGGAAAAAGGGGAGGAAATCGTATTCGCCCTTACCCGAACTGCTGAAACAGGAAACACCCCCGCTGCCCAGGCCGCCGGATACCTTTGCCCCCTCTTGAACGCATCCATGCTTGTAATGAGTGGGGTTTGCGCCGGCAAGCCTCCCGAGACAACCCAGGGAGACGTTATCATTGCCGATAAAGTCTGGGAGTACGACAAGGGGAAATGGAAGGAAGACCCCAAGCAACCGGGAGTAAATATCTTCTTCCCGGATATGGATTCGATCAAGGCAAAGGCTTTCTGGAAGCAGGAAGCCCAACGATTCAAGAAATACAATCCTCCCGCAGGAGCTTCCTGGATCACCGACCGGCCCAAGCCTATCTATTCGCAAGCCTTATGGGTTTTGGGTGCTTTGGAAAACAAGCTGAATCCCTGCGAAGGTGAAGAAAGCGATACCCAATGCCCGGATTGGAAGAATGCTCTGGAGTATTTGCAATACAAGAAATTCGTGGATGTTGACCATGAGCTTCCGTTTCCCGGGCTTATTCTAACGGAAGCCGGAAAAAAGTTTTTAAAGGACCGTTTGCTGGAGGGCAAGGGGAAGCTTCCGGAACCCGACGCCTGGAAGATACACGTTGGAGTGATGGGGACCGGCAGCGCAGTAGTGACACTGGCGGGAGAAAAACGGTCGGCAATCTGGGATGAGCTGGAAAACAGGGACCGGAACGTGCTCGGGCTGGACATGGAAGCCTCGGCAATCGGTTACAGCGGCGATGCGATGAACATCCCTTTCCTGGTGGTCAAGGGGGTTATGGATCACGCGGACCAGTGGAAGAACAACAAGTTCCGCAAGTTCGCGGCGCGGGCCGCGGCCGAGGTGTTGATCGCGTTCCTGCGCAAGAACTTCACGCCCCCGGAGAGGGGAAAGGAAAGGGATACGCCGGAACCAGAGGGAAAGGAAAAAGCGGCCGGCGCGGCTTCTGCCTTGCTTTCCCCCAACATCCGCACTCTTCCTCCGAAACCGAGCCCCGCCTTGCTCTTGACTGCCTCCTACCAGGCCGTGGACTTCTTCGAGGTGGTCCGGGAAAAGGAGCTTGCCTCCATAAACGAGTGGGTGACGGATGACGGCCTTGCCAGCGCAAGGCTCTTCTATGGTCCCGGCGGCGCGGGAAAGACCAGGCTCTTCATCCATGTGGCTAAAAAGCTGCGGGAGCAGGGATGGGAAGCGGGCTTTCTTGCCGGCAAGGCAGAGCCGGAAGACTTGGGGCCGCTTCTTGCTTCCTCCAAACCCCTTCTGGTGGTGATTGATTATCCCGAAACCCGGCCGCAGATCGAAAAGATCATGGCGGCGCTGGCCCGGAAAGAGGAAGGGCAAAAGCTGCGGGTGGCGCTTTTGTCCCGGGAGCCGGGGGACTGGTGGAAGGCCCTGTGCCAGCACCTGGAGATCCGCCACCTGGTGGCGGGGCATGACATCATGGAGCTGGCCCCGGTGCCCCTGGAGGGCGACCTGCGCAAGAAGGCCTTCCAACACGTCTGCAAAGCTTTTGCGCCGAAGCTTTCCAAGGCGCTGCCGGAAAAGGCCCCCGATCTGTCGCACCATAGGTTCGGCAGGATGCTCTATATATCCATGGCCGCCTACCTGGAAGTCATGGGGAAGAGAGTAGCGCCTGAAAGCGTATTGGAGGAGATATTAGACCGAGAGAAAGGGTTCTGGAAAAGCGCATTTGAAGAAGAGTCCTGCAAGATAAGGAACAGCCATGCTTTTATACAAGCAGCTTCCCGGCTCATGGCTGCAGCCACGCTTTTGGGTGGCGTTGAAACCCTCGATGCTTCCGAATCGATTAACAAACTGGTGCAAGGCCCGACCCAAGAGGAAGCTCTGGGTTTTTTCCACGACCTGTATCGCTTTCGGGAGGATGCGGCGGAGAAGGAAAAGGCCGGAGAGGCTCTTAAGAAATCCTTTTACCTGTCTCCCCTCGAGCCGGACCTGCTGGGCGAGCTTCTGTCCGCCCAGGCGCTGACAAGCCCGGAAACACCGGAAGATTATATCGAAAAAATATTTGCCGAAGCCGGCCCGGAGCAGGTGCAGCATGGCCTGACGCTTTTGGGACGTTTGTGCCGCCAGGAGGAGAACCCGGAGCTTTTCCAAAAGGCCCTGGCCGGTCAGGAAACCATCCTTTTCCAGGATGTCCAAAGCCGCGCCCTGCCCGCACTTTTGGCCACCATGGCCCTGGGCCGGGAAAAAGCGTTCGTGCCCCTAGGAAATATTCTGGCCGATGCCCTGGAGCAGAAGGGGACAACGGAGCTTGGCTACGCTCTCGCTTCCGTGTTTCCTGAACAAGCTGTATCCTTACCTCGCGCGGCCTGCTGGGCGGCGGGAAAGAAAATGGCTGTGAGAAAAAAGCAGGCGGAGCTGGAGCCGGAAAAGTACTTGCCGGACCTTGCCAAGGCCCTTGGTAATCTAGGAGTCAGGTTACATAATCTTGGAAGAGATAAAGAAGCTTTAGAGGCGGAAGAGCAGGCAACAGAAATATTTAGAAAACTCGCTGAAATTGATCCAGCCAATTTTCGTGCACTGCTTGCCCAAATCTTGAATAATTTCGGAAACAGGCTCTCAGATCTTGGCAAAAAACAGGAGGCGCTGGATGCCGCCCAAGAAGCAGCAGATATTTATCACGAGTTGGCAAAGCAAAACCCGGACGCCTTCCTGCAATACTTCGCTGGGAGCCTGAATAACCTGGGAAGTATATTCGCAGGCCTTGGGAAAAGGCAGGAGGCGCTGGATACCACCCAAGAAGCAGCAGACATCTACCGAAAACTGGCAAGGCAAAACCCGGATGCATTCCTGCCGGACCTCGCCATGAGTCTGAACAACCTGGGAAACAAGCTCTCGAGCCTTGGGAAAAAGCAGGAGGCGTTGGAAGCCGGCCAAGAAGCCGCGGATATTTACCGCACGCTGGCAAGGCAAAACCCGGACGCCTTCCTGCAATACCTCGCTGCGAGCCTGAATAACCTGGGAAGCATATTTTCGGGCCTCGGAAAAAGGCATGAGGCGTTGGAGGCCGCCCAAGAAGCCGCGGATATTTACCGCACGCTGGCAAGACAAAACCCGGACGCATTCCTGCCTGCCCTTTCATTGAGCCTGAACAACCTGGGAAACATGTTCTCGGGCCTTGGAAAAGGGCAGGAGGCGTTGGAAGCCGCCCAAGAAGCTGTACACATTAGCCGAGAGTTGGCAAGACAAAACCCGGATGCATTCCTGCCGGACCTCGCCATAGGCCTGAACAACCTGGGAATCATGTTCTCGGACCTTGGAAAAAGGCAGGAGGCGTTGGACGCCGCCCAAGAAGCCGCCGATATTTACCGCAAACTGGCAAGGCAAAACCCGGATGCATTCCTGCCGAACCTCGCCGGAAGCCTGAGCAACCTTGGGAATTGCAGCTCCAAGCTTGAAAAATGGCAGGAGGCGCTGGAAGCTGCCCAGGAAGCCACGGTTATTCGCCGCGAGCTGGCGAGGCATAACCCAGCCGCTTTCCTGCCTGATCTCGCGATGAGCCTGAACAACCTGGGAAACAGGCTCTCGGACCTTGCAAGAATGAAGGAGGCGCTGGACGCCGCCCAAGAAGCCGCGGATATTTATCGCAAACTAGCAAAGCAAAACCCGAATGCTTTCCTGCCCGATCTCGCCACCAGCCTGAACAACCTGGGACACATGTTCTCGGAGCTTGGCAGGAAAGAAGAAGCCCTAGCCCATAGTCGCGAGGCAGTGCAAATTTACACTCGGCTTTGCGAGGCTATTCCCCAGGCATTCGGGCAGTATCTGAGGATCAGCATGGGAAACCTTCTTGAACGGCTTCGGGAAAACGGGATTGCATTGGAGGAGGATGAGGTGTTTGTTCGAGGACATTTGGTTTTCAAGAATGCTTTCCCGGAGCTATTCGAGAAAAAGGAGGGGGAAAAGGGTTAGATCGTCCCTTTTCTATGATAGCAAGGGGCGGAGCTGAGACAGGCCACGGCGAGGCTTTTCGTTCGTATGCGCCGAAATACCTGCTTTTCCTCAAATCCCCCCGGCTCCCTTCTCTCAAAGAGGAGGCCATCTCGGCTCGCTTGTTCTTGAGCCATCTGAGTTTGAGCGTCTGCCCAAGCGGGCAACTCGGTATTCTACTTTCCCGTTGCGGATCTCCTCTCCACTGTTGTTCCTTATAAGCTGCTTCGCCTTCTCTGCCTTTCATTCAATCCACACCCAAGGCCTTTTCGCGTTTCCCTTCCATTCTCCTGCGTGCAGGCTTATCTATCCCCTACTAGGGCTTTCTTTGGAGGGGGGTTTGGGGGGGGGGGGGGGGGGGGGGGTGGGTGGGGCGGGGGGGCGCGGGGGGGCGCCCCCCCGCCCGAACGATACCGCCGCGGTCAACCCCCGGGCCAGTCTGCCGCCGGCCGCACACCTTGACAGGCGCCCAGGTGGAA
>JBFMHL010000014.1:0-18134 GCA_040753055.1 Thermodesulfobacteriota bacterium
GAGGGGGAAGCTTATCGCCCAAAGCCTTGTTGCTCAACCCAGCCGGGCGATGGCAAGGCAGAAGGCCACTGCGGCGGCCCACCAGAACAGGGCCCGTACCGCTCCCGGCCAGCAGGGCCGCGGGCGGCCGTACAGGAGCAGCAAAAGCCGGGACTCCCGGTCCGACGGCTCCGGTTCCACGCAGGAGGCCTCCGCCAGCCAGGAGAAAAGCAGGGCCGGCCACAGGCGGAAGCCTTCCCGCAGCCGCTTCACTGCAAGCTTCCGGCCGGAGGGCGGTCCGCTGTCCCGGTTCTCCCGGTCCCAAGCTCCCGTTCCTGCCGCTTCCTTCGCCATGCCCTCCCCCGGGAGGGATGGCCCCTGCTTCTCCGTCTCATCCCGGAAAATCATTGCGGCTGCGATCATGGCCACCCCCTTGCTCTGCTTCCGTGTATTGCCGTGATCATCCTTTTTTCCGCTTGCCCGATCCTGTGGGCCCTTCCGAAACCGGCGTTCCCCTTGCCGCCGGAAATCCCGTGGAACGTGTTTTTTGCCCTCGGGAATAGGGTTGCCTTTTTGTACAATCCGCGTAAAAAAGAGCACAGATACAGAAAATTGAAAATGCGGAGATAACAGGCCCAAAAAGGGGTACAGTTATGGGGAAAAATTTCCAGTACACGGCCCTGGCCGATGAGATGGCCCGGAAGATCGAAGACAAGGTGTTCCTTCCCGGAGAGCGGCTGCCTTCCTTGCGGGAAACCCGCCAGCGCACCGGATTGAGCGTCACCACCGTGTACAAGGCCTATATCGAGATGGAGTCCCGGGGCCTGGTGGAGGCGCGGGACAAGTCCGGGTTCTACGTGGCTTCCCGCCTCCTGGCCAGGACTCCGCGGCCCGTGATGAAGGAGCACGGCATGGCCCCCCGGAAGGTTATGCTCCGGGCGTCGGTGCTGGAGATGGTCCATCGCCTGAGCCAGCCCGGCGTGGTGCGCATGGGCTGCGCCCTGCCGGACGAGGGCATTCTTCCCTCGCGGCATTTGGGCCGGGCCATGAAGGAGCTGGCCACCTCCCGGCCCGCGGAGATGTTCGTCCTGTATGCCGAAACCACAGGGATGCCGGAGCTCAAAAGGGAGATCGCCAAGCTGGCTCTGCACGCGGGACGGGGGGTGTCCGAGTCGGACGTGGTGGTCACCAACGGCTGCATGGAGGCCTTAAACCTGTGCCTCCGGGCGGCGGCCGGGCCCGGAGAGGTGGTGGCCGTGGAGTCGCCCACCTATTTCGGATTGCTCGAAACCATCGCCGACCTGGGCATGTACGCCCTGGAGGTGCCCACCGACCCGGAGACGGGCATTTCCCTGCCCCATCTGGCCCGGGCCCTGGACGAGCACCAGGTCAAGGCCCTGGTGACGATTCCCAACTTCCACAACCCCCTGGGCGCATTGATGCCCATCGAAAGCAAGAGGGAGCTGCTGGACCTGGCGGCCCGGAAGAACCTGGTGGTCATCGAGGACGATGTCTACGGGGAGCAGTACTACGGAGACACCCGGCCCGCGACCCTCTACTCCATGGACACAAAGGGCCGGGTCATGTACTGCAGCTCCTTTTCCAAGACCCTGTCCCCGGCCCTGCGCATCGGCTGGACCCTGCCCGGGGCCTTCCTCGACCGGGTGAGCCGCCACAAGAGCAGCCTGAACGTGGCCAACGCCTCGGCGCCCCAGCTGGTCCTGGCCCGGTATCTCAAGGACAACGCCTATGAGCGCCACCTGCGGCGCCTGCGGGGCACCCTGAAGAAGCAGGCCGCCGCCTACACCCGGGCGGTGGAGGAGAGCTTCGGGCCCGCGGTCCGGGTCAATCACCCCCGGGGCGGGATGCTTTTGTGGGTGGAGATGGAGGAGGGGACCGACGCCATGGAGCTCTACCGGCGGGCGGACGAGGAGGGGATCTCCATCCTGCCCGGGTCCGTGTGCTCTTTAACCGGGAGCTACCGCAACTGCATCCGCTTAAACTGCGGCGTCCCCCTGGACAACCGGGCCCTGGCCGCGGTCCGGCGCCTGGGCCAGCTGGCCCGCGAGGTGAAGGCCCGGAGCCGGGTCGCCTGACCCGGGGCGCGGCCGAATGTCGGAGAGGCCGAGCGCCCGCCCGCCTTGAATTCCCCATGCGCCGGCTCGGGACAATGCGGAAAGGTTCTGTACTTTCCCTTGAAATTTCTATATATTAAATTTTCCCCGTCTCGGACCAAGGGCTTTTTGGAATGCTCTGGGAAGGTGCGGCGAAAAGCCGATATCCATCGTAAAACAGGACCGGCCACAACTTCGGAAGAGAACGCAGGAGCGGAAGATGAAGGCTCGCAGCGGTTTCGTTGTCGGAAAGCCCGGGAAGCCCTTTCTCGCGGCTTTTTTCTTTTTGCTTGTGGTGCTTGCTGCGGCGTGCAACTCGGAAAAACCGGGGAGCAAACCCGCCGGGCCGCCTCCGCCCGTCCCGGTGGAGGAAGCCCCGGTGGTTAAAAAGGACTTGCCCGTCTACTCCGAGTGGGTGGCCACCACGGACGGCCTGGTGAACGCCACGATCCGGGCGCAGGTGGAAGGCTACCTCATCGAGCAGAACTACAAGGAAGGCGAGGTGGTCCGCAAGGGACAGGTGCTCTTCACCATTGACCCCAGGCTTTTCCAGGCCGCCTTGAGCAAGGCCCGGGCCGTTTTGGCCGGAGCCAAGGCCCGTCTTCTGAATGCCAAGGCGAACCTTTCGCGGGACCGGTTTCTGGCCCAGAAAAACGCCGTGAGCCAGAAGGAGCTGGACAACGCGGTCAGCGAGGAGGCCGAGGCCGATGCCGAGGTGCTCCAGGCCCAGGCGGCCGTGGAGAAAGCCGAGCTGGACCTGGCGTTTACCCGCATCGTTTCTCCGGTGGAAGGCATCGCCGGCATGGCCGAAGCCCAGATCGGGAACCTGGTGGGCCCGCAGCAGGCAAAGGAGCTCACCACGGTTTCGCAGCTGGACCCCATCCGCGTCTGGATTCCCCTTTCGGAGAAGGAGTATCTTTCCACCCTGTCGCGTCTGGAAAACCCTTCCGAAACGCCCCTTACCCTCATCCTTGCCGACGGTTCCGTGCACCCGTACTCCGGCACCTTCTCCTTCACCAACCGGGAGGTGAGCAAACGGACCGGAACCATCCTGGTGGCCGCCAACTTTCCCAACCCGGGCAACGTGATCCGTCCGGGGCAGTTCGCCCGGGTCCGGGCCCTTCTCCGGGTGAAGAAGGACGCCGTGGTGGTTCCCAGGCGGGCCATCCTGGACATGCATGGAACGAACATGCTGGCGGTCATCGGGCCGGATAACAAGGTGTGCCTCAAGAAAGTGGACTTGGGGGATACGCACGGCGGCGTTTGCGAGGTCCTCCAGGGGGCCCAATGCGGGGACCGGGTGGTTGTGGAGGGCATTCAAAAGGTCAAGGACGGGCAGACGGTCTCCCCCAAGCCCTTTTCCGGAACAGCAGCGGATAGTCCCAACTGATGCCGGGCGGTCTTTCGTCCCGGCTTTCCCGACCGCTTGCGGAAGGGGAATCAGCTCGGGTGGCCTGCCCGGCCTCATGGCAAGAGGCCGTTCTTTCGCTTTTTTGCTTTCATTGAAATTTGCATGATTCCTACGCCCTCCGGGACCCGGGGAGGGAAGGCAGGCGGTTTCCCATGGCGGCATTTTTCATTCGCAGGCCCATCGTAGCCATCGTCATCGCCATCATCACGGTCATCGTGGGCATCGTATCGGCCCTGGGGCTTCCCGTGTCCCAGTATCCGGAGATCGTGCCTCCGGAAGTGAACGTCACCACCACGTATTACGGTGCGGACGCCCTGACCGTGGAGCAGTCCGTGGCCACGCCCATCGAGCAGCAGATGAACGGCGTGGACAACATGAACTACATGTACTCGTTGAACACCAACAGCGGGGCCCTCAAGCTGGTGGTGAACTTCGACGTGAAGACGGACCCCAACACCAACACGATGCTGGCCCAGATGCTGGAAGGCCAGGCCGAGTCGCAGCTTCCCGCCGGGACCCGGGAGGTGGGCGTCACCGTGGCCAAGTCCACCTCCGCCCCCATCATGGTGGTATCCCTCTATTCTCCCAACGGGACCTATGACGACACCTTTCTGTCCAACTACGCCTACATCGTCTTGAACGACCAGCTCAAGCGCCTGCCCGGCGTGGCCAGCGTCACCGTTTTCGGAGCGGGACAGTATGCCATGCGGCTCTGGGTCGAGCCGGACCGGCTGGCCAAGCTCAAGATCACCGTCTCCGACATCATCGCCGCGGTCCAGGCCCAGAACACGGTAAACCCCGCGGGCCGCATCGGCGATGAGCCGGCCCCGCCCGGCACAGAATTTTCCTTTGCCATCCGGGCCCAGGGCAGGTTGGAGACCGCCGAGGAGTTCGGCCAGATCGTCCTTCGGGCCAACAAAGACGGGTCCGTGGTGCGCCTTTCCGAGGTGGCGGACATCGAGCTGGGGACCCAGACCTACGGCGTCCGGGGCCGGCTGGACGGCAAGCCGGCCGCGGTCCTGGCCATCTACCAGCTGCCGGGCACCAATGCCATAGAAGCTGTGGACGCGGTGAACAAAGCCCTGGACAAGGCCGCGGCCTCCTTTCCGCCGGACATGGCCTATGTGGTGAGCCTGGACACCACCGAGGCCGTGCGGGAAGGCTTCCGGGAGATCGTCATAGCCCTGGGGCAGGCGCTGCTCCTGGTCATGATCGTGGTTTTCATATTTCTCCAGGGCTGGCGGCCCACTCTCATTCCTGCACTGGCCGTTCCCGTTTCCCTCATCGGTACCTTCGCCCTGTTTCCCGTTCTGGGCTTTTCCATCAACACCATCGCCCTGCTGGGCCTCGTTTTGGCCATCGGCCTGGTGGTGGACGATGCCATCGTTGTGGTGGAGGCCGTGGAGAGCCAGATGGAGAGGGGCTTCGCCCCCAAGGAGGCTGCGCTCCGGGCCATGAAGGAGGTTTCCGGCCCGGTGGTGGCCATCGCCCTGGTCCTGTCGGCGGTGTTTCTGCCCACGGTCTTCATTCCGGGGATTACGGGAAAGCTCTACCAGCAGTTCGCCGTCACCATCGCCGTGTCGGTGATGATCAGCGCATTCAACGCGCTCTCCCTCTCCCCGGCCATGGCGGCCTTGATCCTGAAGCCGAGAAAGCGGGTCCGCGGCCCCCTGGGCATGTTCTACCGAGGCTTCAACCGCGGCGTATCCGGAGCCACCAGCGGCTATGTGGCCATTTGCCGGGGCTTCTTGCGCAAAGCCTTCTTGAGCATGCTCCTCCTGGCTGCGGTGAGCGGCGTCTCTCTCTGGCTGGGCGACCGGCTCCCGGGCGGGTTTTTGCCCAACGAGGACCAGGGATACGTCTACACCGTGCTCCAGCTTCCCAAGGCCGCCTCCCTGCAGCGGACCGACGAGGCGGCCAAGAAGGCGGAAGAAATCATCCAGGGCATCCCCGGAGTGGCCCACGTCACCACCATCACGGGCCTCAACATGCTGGCCGGCGGCATCACCAACACTTACAACGGCTTCTTCTTCATCACCCTGAAGAACTGGCACGAACGCACAGCGCCGGGGCAGAGCGCCACGGGGATCATAGCCTCCCTCAACAAGAAGCTTGCCAGCTTGCCCCAGGGAATCAGCATCGCCTACGGCCCCCCGGCCATCCGGGGTATCGGCTCCGCGGGAGGGGTCACCTTCATCCTGGAGGACCGGGCCGGCCGGGACGTGAAGTATCTGGCGGACAACACCGACAAGTTCCTGGACGCTGTCCGGAAAAGGCCGGAAATCGCCAAGGCCTTCACCACCTTCGTTCCCGACGTGCCCCAGGTGTTCGTGAAGGTGGACCGGGACAAGGTGCTGAAGCAGGGGGTGGACATCCGGGAGGTGTACCGCACCCTCCAGGTCTTCATGGGTGGGGCCTTGGTCAATTACTTCAACCGTTTCGGCCGCCAGTGGCAGGTATTTGTGGAGGCCAAGGGCAAGTACCGGACCCGGCCCGACCAGCTGGGACAGTTTTTCGTCCGCAACGAGGAGGGAAACGCCGTTCCCCTTTCCTCCTTCTCGTCCATCGAGAACCGTTCGGGACCCGAATACACGATGCGCTTCAACCTGTATCGTGCGGTTCAGATCAACGCCGTGGCTGCGCCGGGAGTGAGTTCGGCCCAGGCCATGAAGGCCATGGAGGAAGTGTTCCACGAAATCATGCCGGCCGAGATGGGCTTCGATTATATGGGCATGAGCTTCCAGGAACAGAAGGCGCAGGAAGGAATTCCCGCATGGGTCGTGTTCGCGCTGTCCCTCCTGTTCGTGTTCCTTATCCTTGCGGCCCAGTACGAGTCCTGGTCCCTTCCCTTTGCGGTCCTCCTGTGCACGCCGGTGGCCGTACTGGGCGCATTTACGGCGCTCTTCCTCCTGCACATGGAGTTCGACATTTATGCCCAGATCAGCCTGGTCATGCTCATCGGGCTTGCCGCCAAGAACGCCATCCTCATCGTGGAGTTCGCCAAGAACGCGGCCGAAAAGCAGGGGAAGAGCGCAGTCGAAGCGGCCCTGGAAGGCGCTCGGCTCCGCATCCGGCCCATCCTCATGACTTCCTTCGCTTTTATCCTGGGCTGCGTGCCGCTGGCCCTGGCCAGCGGCTCGGGGGCCTTGGCGCGTAAAGTGATGGGCAGCGCCGTCATCGGAGGCATGCTGGCCGCCACCGTGATCGCCGTCTTTCTGATTCCGGTTGCTTTTTACGTGGTGCAGCGGATCGCCCGCGAACAAAAAGGAACGGCAAGCAATGAGTTGCCCCATGAACCATAGAGCCCGGCAGGCCCGCATGAAACTTTCGGCCGCCCTTGCGGCAGTCGTCCTCTTTTTCTTCGGATGCACCCAGGGGCCCGATTACCGCCGACCGCAGGTGGAAGCGCCGGACAGGTGGCGGTTCGAAACGGCGGAAGCCCGGAAGGAGATCAACGCTGCGTGGTGGACGGAGTTCGGAGATCCAACCCTCACAAGCCTGGTGGAGGAGGCGGTCGGAGGCAACCCGGACCTGGCCGAAGCCACCGCCCGGGTCGAGGAGTACCTGGGGCTCTTGGGAGTGGCCCGGGCCGATTTCTTTCCCCAGGTGAATGCGCGCGCCAAGGCGGGGCAGAGCCGGATCACCGAGCGGGGGCAGACGCCGGTACCCGGAACGGTTCCGAACCCGGCGGCCGCCTACAACGCAGGCCTTTCCGCCAGCTTCGAGCTGGACGTCTGGGGACGGATCCAGAGAGAAAACGAGGCTGCCCGGGCCGAGCTCCTGGGAGCCGAGTGGGCACGGCGCACGGTTCTCCTTACTCTGGCCGCATCGGTGGCCTCCGCCTACGTAGCTCTTCTGGACCTGGACGAACAGCTGGCAGTCGCCCGGCGCACGGTGGAGACCCGGAAGAACTCCCTGGCCCTTTTTGAAATCTGGCACGAAGGGGGGATTATCTCGGACCTGGAGCTATGGCAGGCCCGCTCTTTGTATGAGGAGGCGCATGCCACCATTCCGGGGCTGGAGCTTGCCATCGCCAGGGAGGAGAACGCCCTTTCCGTGCTCTTGGGGAGGAACCCGGGGGCTGTTTCGCGGGGCAAGGACCTGGCCGGGCTTGTCTATCCCGTCGTGCCGGACATGTTGCCCTCGCGGGTGCTGGAAGATCGGCCCGACATCCAGAAGGCCGAATCGGAGCTCATCGCCGCCAACGCGCGGATCGGGGTGGCTCGGGCCCGGTACTTTCCCTCCATTTCCCTGACAGGCGCCTTCGGATTCGCCTCCAAGGAGCTCACGAACCTGTTCACGCAGCCCGCCACCGCATGGGCCTGGGCGGGCGAGGCCGCGGGCCCTGTTTTCACGGCCGGAGCCACCGCGGGCAATGTCCGGGCCGCCGAGGCCCGGCAGCAGGAGGCCCTGGCCCGCTACCGGAAAACGATCCTGACCGCCTTCCGCGAGGTGGAGGACGCCCTGGCGGGCATCGGCAAGATGCGGGAGAAGCTCAGCATCCAATCCAGCCAGGTAAAGTCTCTCCAAGAGTATGCCGAGGCGGCGCGCCTCCGCTATGAGAACGGGTACACCAGCTACCTGGACGTGCTGGACGCCGAACGCGGCCTGTTCAATGCCGAGCTGGACCGGGTCCGCACAAGGAACGACCTGTTCCAATCGCTGGTCACCCTGTATAAGGCGCTGGGCGGCGGATGGGAGGTGATGCCGGGCAACCGGCAGGAAGCTCCTCATCCATAAGGCGATTGTCATGAGAAGACATCTCGAAAACAAGAAAGAATGGCATTCTCAGGGGAGGAGCCCTTTTTTGAAGATGTTTCATAACTCCATCTGACGCCCCGGGGCGGCGTTCCTTCGCCTTCTCAAAATGTTCACATACAAGCTGTATGCTCCGCTTTTTCGTCGGCTCGCGCCTTGCCCTGAAACGTGATCCGGGGTTTTGAAACAGCTTCTCAGGGATGAATGATAAGCGGGAGGATGAAAATGCCTTTTGAGATCATTCGCAGATATACCGACCTTCCATCCCTTATCTATATATTAAAAATGAAAAAAATTACACTGCTGAATCCGGCCACCTGGGATGATAAGAACGATAGTTATTTTTTGGATGTTTACAAAAAGAAGAAAAGACTTTCTTGCGTGCTGGCCATGTGCTTGAGTGAAGCGCCTGAAACATATCATCATTGGAAAATCTTTTCAGGGAATAATAGCGGTATCTGTATCAGATTTAAAAAGAGTTTGTTATTACATTATGTTGATGGGGAAGCCGGCATCAGACACGGTCCGGTAATGTATAAACTTATGAATGAAATTCGAAAGAGTAAGCCAACTATTGATGATTTGCCTTTTGTCAAACGATATGGCTTTAGAGATGAAGTAGAGTATAGAATTATTTATGAAGATAAAAATAAGAAGCTACCGACAAAGGATATAGATATAGACTTGAACTGTATTCATAAAATAGTACTAAGCCCTTGGATGCCAAAAGCTATTGTTCCTTCCGTCAAGGAGCTGATAAAGAGCATTAGCGGGTGCTCATCAATAAATATTTTTGCTACCGGGATTAACGAAAATCGAGAATGGAAAAGGATCGGTGATTCTTTATAATGTAAGGGATATATACAAAAATTCATCTCAAAATAGTTCATCTAAGCGGAATAATAGTTTGTTGATAACTATATCCTCAACCTGTGAAAGCAATCTTTCCTGTCATTAGGTGCAGAAGCTGTTTCATAACCTCCTCAATGTGATTCGGAGGTTATGAAACGGTTTCTGCTCTTAATACTCTATCGCTCACTATGAAGGGGGCTTTTGAGATCGGTTCCGGAATTTCCTTATCTTGAGACAGGTTGCAAGCCTTCCCTTCCGATGGGGAGATAAAGCATGGATACCAAAAGGGGCACCAAACACTTCGGAGGCCTTTTCGGGTGGCTTCTGGTATGCTTCCTCGCGCAGATGTTGTTGGAACCCCTCTTCGAGGGAAGCTTTCTGGCGGGCATCCTGGCGGACGGGGCCGCCTATCTTCTCCTTGCCTTTGCCATGCTCTCCATGAAGGACTCCTTCCTTCTCTACCCCGCACTGGTTCTTTTCGTTCTCATCATGGCGGAGTATACGGCGCTGGCCTTGATGCCGGGCTCGGCTCTTCTCGTCGCGGCCAACTTCACCACCAGCGCGTTTCTGGCCATCGTGGTGCTCCGCATCAGCCTGCACGTCACCAGACAGACCCGCATCGGGTCGGACGCCATCATGGGCGGGCTGTGCGCTTACACCCTCCTGGGGATTCTCTGGACCTACATCTACGTAAACCTTACCATCCTGAACCCCGGCTCCTTTGCTTTCGGACCGCACGGTCCCCATCCCGACATTGACCAGACTTACGCCCTCCTGTATTACTACAGCTTCTCGACAATGCTCACCGTCGGCTACGGGGATATCATCCCCCTCAGCCACCTTGCCCAGTCCTTGAGCGTCATCCAGGCGCTCGTCGGGCAGTTTTTCATGGTGTTCTTCATGGCCGTCCTGGTGGGCATGTATACCTTTGGGCGGGAAAAGGCCGAGTAGAAGCCGCGCGGTGCCGCCGTCGGCCCGAAAAACCTCTTTTTTACGGAAATGCCAAAAACAAAAAGGGGCCGCGGAAATTCCGCGGCCCCTCTGTTTTTCTGGTAGGCACGCGCGGATTTGAACCGCGGACCCCTACCGTGTCAGGGTAGTGCTCTCCCCCTGAGCTACGTGCCTATGTAAAAGCGCCCCACAAGTAGCACCAGGGCCAGACGCCTGTCAAGCATTAGGGGCTGTTTTGGAAAAAAATTCGTTACGGGGCGGGGCGGAAAAGAAAAGTGCACGCAAGCCGGCGGGAAAGGGTCCGAACGAACGGCGGCTCTGCGGCAGGGCCTTCTTAAGGCTGGGGCCCTCCGTTCTCCTTTGCAGCCCTTCCCAACGGGATTTCTTCCTGAAAAAGCTCTGGTTGCGTGTCGCGCGATCGCCATTCCATGAAGGGCTGCGCCGGGGGCGGCGGAGATGATTGCAAGCCCGTGCGCGGCGGGCTATACTCGGCCATGCCCAAGGTATCCGTAATCATACCGGTCTTCAACCGGGCCTGGTGCATCGAGCGGGCCGTCCGATCCGTCCTGGACCAGGACTTTCCCGACTTCGAGCTCGTCGTTGTGGACGACGGCTCCACGGACGGCTCCGCCTCCCTCGTTCCGGAAGACCCGCGGATACGGGTGCTCCGCATGGAGAACCAAGGTGTGTCGGCTGCGCGCAACCTGGGGATTTCCCAAGCCCAGGGCGAGCTGGTGGCCTTTCTGGACTCGGACGACTGGTGGCTTCCCCGCAAGCTTTCCTGCCAGATCGAGTTTTTTGCCGCAAACCCCGGTGCGGTCGCCTGCCAGACCCAGGAGATGTGGATCCGGAACGGCCGCCGTGTAAATCCCGGATTGCGGCATCGCAAGCCCTCCGGCGACATCTTTTTACCGTCGCTCGTGCTGTGCTTGGTAAGCCCGTCCGCGGTGATGCTGAAAAAAAGCCTGCTGGATGAAGCCGGCGCCTTCGACGAGAGCCTTCCCGCCTGCGAGGACTACGACCTGTGGCTGCGCATCGGCTACCGCCATCCCGTCTATCTTCTTGATCCCGTCCTGGTGGTGAAGACCGGAGGTCACCCGGACCAGCTCTCCCGCTCGCCCTGCCTGGATCTCTTCCGGGTCCGCAGCCTGGCCAAGCTCTTGCGCTCCAGGGCCCTTTCCCCGGAGCAGGCCCGAGCCGCGGCGCAGGAGCTCTGCCGCAAGGCGGAGATCTTCGCCACGGGCTGCGAGAAAAGAGGGAAGGGGGAGGATGCGCGGGAGGTGCGCGATCTGGCCCGGCTCTTCACCGCTCCGAAGGAGCCAGCCTGACCGTCTCCACCTGCCTGCCCGCGTTGTCTCGGGAAAAGAGAACGGCAAGGCCGTCCCGGTACACTTCGGTGAAATCGCGGCGGCTTGCCATGAACGCATGCACCTGGGTGTTGGCACGGATGAGCACCAGGTCGGGCGGGTACAGGGAAAGGAAAGCCCCTTCCCCGGGGCGGGAGAGAAGGAAGTCGAAGTAGGCCGTGCGGACATCCTCCGGGTATACCGTCTCGCAACGGGAGTCCATGGCCACGGTTACCTCCGGGTAGAAAACCCACGAGATGAAAGATCCCCATTCATACTGGCACAGCATTTTGCCGCCCAGCGCATTCTCTTTCAAAAAGGAAACCGCGCCGATGGGGTAGCAGGCCGGGGCCTCCATTTTTTCGCAGCTGTCCGCCCGGATGCTCAAGGGGTTTCCCAAAAGCCGCGGAAACAGAACGTGCATAGCCCCGCGGATCCAGTAGGGTGCGGAGAGGAAGACCACACATAGAGAGAAGGCGACTGCGGCCGCTCGCAACCGGCGAGTGAGCCCCTGCGGTCCCGGCAGGCGTTGTGCCCAGGCCGGGGCATAGGCGGCGAAGCAGACGCCGAAGAAGGGGAGGTGCCGTACGTGCAAAACGCCCAGCACCAGCGCGGCGCAGGAAACCAGGATTTCGGGCAGATCGTCCATGCCTGTGCGGGACATGAGGATCGCGGACGCTGCAAAGGAGACGAGAAACAGGAAGACCGCGGAGAGGTATTCGCCGTCCGTGATGCATTGCCAGAGGGAGTACCACTCGGGCACTTCCGGTTGGGGAGACAGGGAGTGGCCCAGCACCGCCAGGGGAAGCCGGATGCCGTATGGGTTGACGGCCACCGCCACGATGCAGGATAGAAACACAAGCCCTTGCGCGCGCCAGGGCCTTTTTGCCAGGACCGATCCAACGCAGTAGAGGGCGAAAAAAACCAAACCCGCGGCAAAGCCGCCGTGGAGGTTGGCCCAGAGGCAGAACAGGGGAGGCAGCAGGAAAAGCGCGCGCTTCTTGTCTTCTTGGGCCCTTTCCAGGACCAGGAGGAGCAGGGCGAAGAAGAAGTAGGTGAAAGCCTGGGCGCGTCCCGGAGAAAAGCCGGGATACATGAGGCAAGCCCCGCAGAGCAGGCACCAGGTAATGTACTTGAAAGAAGGGGGCGCGCCGGGTGTATCCCCGGGCTCCGGCGTTTTGCCGCTCTCCTTCTCCATGCGGGCCGCGGCCAGGGCCAGGCAACAGAAAATCGCCCCCAGCCCCAGGGCATAGCGCAGGAGCTGGAGGGACCAGGCCCCCATCCGCGTATACAGGGGGTAGAAGACCACGCCGGCCAGCCACTCGTGGAAGATCCAGGGGCTTTTCACGGGGACGTAGGCGAACACGTCGTTCCAGAGGAAGCCCGGCCCTTTCCAGAAGCTCCTGCCGAAGTTGAGGAGGCCCCAGAGGTCGTGGTCCGCGTGGCTGGCGCACAGGCCCAGGAAGCACAGCAGGAACAAGAAGCCTGTCTTCTGCGGGCGCGGCACGGAGAACCTCCGGAAAAGATCGGCGCAAGGAAACGGCGCATTGTACCCTTGCCTGAACGCACGGGCAAGGGGCGGGCTTCGAAAACGCGCTCCGGCCCGGCTTTGCAAGGGCTTGGGAACATGGTAAGAATGGCGGACATCTTCCCTCCTTCCCGGGTGATCACGTGGAGCCGGTCGAAAACCAACAAAAATCAACGCCAACAAGCCGGCCGCTTCTTGCCGCCGCCGTTCTCCTCCTCCTGGTCCATCTGGTCCTGGTCGTGCAGGCAGCCCGGAGCACTTCTCCCACCTTCGACGAGATCGTGCACATCACCGGCGGCTACTCCTCCATTACGCTGGGCGACTGCCGCTTCGTGGACGTGTCGGGCCTGGCCGACCGCGCCGCCGCTTTGCCCCTGCTTTTCATGAAGCTGCGTTTCCCGGGGCCGGAGTCGGAAAATTACCGCGACGGAAGGCAGATAGAGACGAGCCGCGAGTTCTTCTACGGCTCGGGCAACGATCCCGAATCCATGCTTTTTGCCTCCCGGCTCTTTATGGCGGTCACCGGCCTGCTGGCCGGCCTGGCCGTATTCTTATGGTCGAAAAGGCTGTTCGGAAACCGCGGGGCGCTCGTCTCGCTTGCTGTTTTTTCGTTCTCGCCTCTGATGCTGGCCCACAACGGCCTGGCCACCTCGGATACCTATGCGTCCATCCTGCTCCTTGCGAGCACCGGGCTCTTGTGGCGGCTCCTGCACCGCTGCGGTTTCGGAGTGCTTGTTCTTTCGGGGCTGAGCCTGGGCCTTCTTTCGGTCACCAAAATGTCCGGCGCCACCATCGTTCCCGTGGCGCTGGCTTTGGCAATGGTGCGCCTGGCCGCGGGGCGGCCCTGGACCGTGAAGCTGGGAAAAGAGCGCCTGATAACGAACCGCGCGGGCCAGGCGGGATTTCTCCTGGTCCTTGCCGTTTTCCTCGCTCTTTTCGTGTGGGCCTTCATCTGGGGCTTCTACGGCTTCCGATACAGCGCCTTCGCCCAGCAGGAAAACAACAAAGACGAGGTCCGCGCTCTCTGGCAGGAGGAACTCGCAGAAGGTGGCGCAGCCCGGGCGGCCGTCTCCTGTGCCTGGGATCATCATCTGCTGCCGGAAGGCTACGTGTGGATGCTGGCCCAGGTCTGGCGGAACGTCCAGCAACGCAAGGCTTTTGCTGCCGGAAAGTACTCCATGAGGGGTTGGCTGTGGTTTTTCCCGTTTTGCTTTGCGGTGAAGACCCCCTTGGCCCTGATGGCGCTGCTCCTCCTATCCTTCCTTGCCCTGGCGGCCCGCAGCAGGGTCCCGTGCCTCGCCTATCGCCTGGCCCCCCTCGCCGCGCTGTTTTTCATCTATATCCTGTATGCCGTTTTCAGCCATCTCAACATCGGTCAGCGGCACCTCATGCCGGCCTATCTGGTGCTCTTTATCCTGGCGGGGGCCGCGGCGGGCGTCACGGGGCGGCTTGCCCGGCCGGCCCTGGTTTCGTCCTTTCTGTTGGCGGCCCTGGTTGCCGCGGAGTCGCTTTGGGTGTATCCTTACTTTCTAGGGTTCTTCAACGCGGCGGCGGGCGGTCCGAAAAAAGGGTACAGGCTTCTGGTGGACAGCTCCCTGGACTGGGGGCAGGACCTGCCGGCCTTGTCCCGCTATCTGGCGCAAAGAGGTCGGGAACAGGAAGAAGGTCCGGCCTACCTGTCCTACTTCGGGACAGCGGTTCCGTCCGCCTATGGCCTTTCCGTGCGGGTGCTTCCCGGTTACTGGCCCCTCGGGCATTCCGACGAGCTCGCATTGGATCCTCTTGAGCCGGGGACCTACTGCATATCGGCCACCCAGCTGTGGCAGGTTTACATGGAGCCCATGGGGCGCTGGTGTGGGCCCTATGAGCGGGCCTACCAACAGGCGGCCCGATTCCGCGATATGGTTATGTCCGCTTCGGGCGACCCGGAAAGGCTCGCCGAGCTTTCCCGGGCCGTGGGAGGCAGGGAGACGCTGGAAAACAACCTCCGTCTCTACGCCGTGCTTCGCCTGGCCCGGCTTTGCGCCGCGTTGCGGCAACGGGAGCCAGATGCCCGGGCGGGTTTCTCCATTTTGATCTATCGGGTGGGCCGAGAGGAGCTTTCCGCGGCGCTTTCAGGACCGCCGCCGGAGCTTTTCCCCGATCCGGGGATAGCCGAGTAGCGGTGTTTCGGACAGGAAACCGCTGCCGGCCGGGAGGAATGCATGCGCATCATCTTTTTCGCGGGAAAAGGAGGGGTGGGAAAGACCTCCGCCTCGGCGGCCACGGGCATCCGCTCCGCAGCCCTGGGGAAGAAGACCTTGATCTTGAGCCTGGACGTGGCCCACAGCCTGTCCGACATCTTCGATCTCCCCAAGAAGCTCCTGGACCAAAACCGCGGAGAGCCGGTGAAGGTGGCGGAAAACCTCTTCATCCAGGAGCTGGACATGAACGCGGAGCTCTCCCGCGAATGGGCCCAGATCCACGATTACGTCACCACGGTTTTGCGGGCCACGGGCATCGAGGAGATCCTGGCCGAGGAGCTGGCCGTGCTGCCGGGCATGGAAGAGCTGACCCTCCTCATGAAGATCAACCGTTACGTGCGCGAGAACGAATACGACGTCCTGATCCTGGACTCGGCCCCCACCGGCGAGGCGGTGCGTTTCATCTCCATTCCCACGGCGCTGGAATGGTACATGAAGAAGTTCTTCAACATCGAACGCACGGTGGTGAAGATGGCGCGGCCCCTGGTGCAAAAGGTCTACAACGTGCCTCTTCCCGACGACAAGTACTTCGCCGCCATCAAGGATTTGTTCGAAAGGTTGCGGGGCGTGGACCAGGTGCTCACGGACCCGGAGATCACCACGGTGCGGCTGGTCTCCAACCCGGAGAAGATCGTTCTCAAGGAGACCCAGCGGGCCTTCATGTACTTCACTCTGTACCGGATGCACATTGACGCGATCATCATGAACCGAGTTCTTCCCGCCACCCTGGAGGACGACTACTTTTCGGGCTGGAAGAAGACCCAGCAAAGCTACGTAAAGCTGGCCGAAACCTACTTCGCGCCCACGCCGCTTCTCTTCGCGGACCTGTTTCCGGGCGAGGTTTTGGGGCTGGAGAGGCTCCGCGCCCTGGGGGACAAGCTGTACGGGGACAGGAACCCCCTGGAACGCTTCATCGAGCACAAAGCCTACGAGCTGACCAAGAAGGACGGGCGCTATCGCTTGGCCATCCGGCTACCGTTCGTGGAGAAGAACGACGTTTCCGTGGCCCGGACTCCCGACGAGCTGGTGATCCGCCTGGGCAATGTGCGCCGCCACGTTCTTTTGCCCATGCACGTTGCCAACGCCGCAGCCGTGAAGGCCAAGTTCGAGGGCGACACCCTGTGCGTCTACTTCGCCGCCGGGAAATAACGGCGGTTTCGATTTAGAGGAACCCTGGTATGGGACTGATTCGGAAGCTGGCGGAGCTGGCCGTTCCCCTGGCCATCTCGGTGGCCCAGGACCCGCGCGGAGAGATGGAGCGGCTGCGAGCCGAAGCGAAAAAAAAGCTGAGCCAGGCCGAGCTTTTGGCCTTGCTGGCCCTGCGCGCGGCACTGAACGCAAGAATAAACACCCTTTCCCGGGGCGGCGGGAAGGAGGAGGGAGAGGCTCCGCCCAAGTTCGAGAATCTGGAGATCGAATAGGGATTATCCTTATCAAACAGTGGGACAAACGCCAGGAAGAGAGCCCGCGATGGAAAAGAAGACGG
This sequence comes from Thermodesulfobacteriota bacterium, assembly GCA_040753055.1. Taxonomy (GTDB): domain Bacteria; phylum Desulfobacterota; class Desulfobacteria; order Desulfobacterales; family Desulfatibacillaceae; genus JBFMHL01. The sequence goes on from JBFMHL010000014.1 coordinate 16,669, forward strand.
ATAAGAAGAAGGTGACCGAGGAGCGGAAGACCGCTCCCCGGAAGCATTACTTCGACAAGGATGTGGAGAGCTTTCTGGAGGTGGGAAAGATGCTCACCTCCACCACGGACTTAAACGAGATCCTCACCCTCATCGTCTCCAAGGTCCGGGAGCTGGTGGCGGCCGAGAACTGGTCGCTGCTTTTGACGGACATGACGACGGGCGGGCTCGAGTTCGCGGTGGTGGAAGGGGAGAAGGCGGGGGATCTGAAAGGCCTCATCCTTTCTCCGGGCGAAGGCGTGGCCGGCCACGTGGTCAAAACCGGCGAGCCCGTATTCGTGGCGGACACGGACAAGGACCCGCGTTTTTGCAGCCGCCTGGACAGGCAGACCGGCTTTCGCACCCGCTCGCTGGTCTGCGTGCCGTTGAAGATCCGCAACAAGGTGGTGGGGGTGCTGGAGATCGTGAACCTGGCTGACGTGGCGGCATTCAAAAAACGCTACGAAACGCTTCTGGCCATCATGGCCGACTATGCCGCCATCGCCATCGAAAACGCCCGCTACTACGAACGCATCGCCAAGATGAGCATCACGGACGAGTATACGGGGCTGTACAACGCCCGCTACATGCACGACAAGCTGGGAGGCCTTCTGGCGGAGGCGGAACGGAGCGGCAACAAGGTCGCCGTGGCCTTCGTTGACCTGGACAACTTCAAGGAGCTGGTGGACGGGTTCGGGCACATGGCCGGGTCCACGGTGCTCTGCGAGGTGGGCCAGGAGATAGCCGCCTGCATGGACGAAAAGGACATCCTGATCAAGTACGGCGGCGACGAGTACGTGATGCTGCTTCCGGGAAAGGGAAGGGCGGACGCTGCCAAGCTCTGCGAAAAGATCCGGGAGCGCCTCATGGAGTGCCGGTTCCCCCGGGGCCACGAAAATCCGGTGCGGCTCTCGGCGAGCTTCGGCGTGGCAAGCTTTCCGCGGGACGCCAAAACCAAGGAGGCTCTCCTCCTGGCAGCGGACCAGCGCATGTTCCGCGTGAAGAAGGGAAGCAAGAACGGGGTGCGGGCGGAGTAAGGCCAGATTCGTCCAAAGAAAAGGTGCTTGCCTTCCAAGGGCATCAAAAAGTTTTGCCTCAAAAGGGGAGGATCAAAAGGGGAAGGGGGAAGAGAGCCCCGTCGCCCTCCTCCCCCCCGTACTATTTTCTCATTGTTTTTTACGATAGCCTGCAAATATTTTTTACGCTTATCTCAACGTACTCTTTCATCAGGTTGTATCTAGGCTTTACATTTCTTTTTTGATCGAAGATGGTTTTCGAGGTCGTTACAAATAGTAACCCTAAAGTAGCCCCTCCACGGCCCTGCATCAAAAAGTTTGGTGATTATAAAGGAACTGCCACAAAAGAGACTAAAAGATTGGCTAGTAAAGAGAAAAGATCTTCGTTTCGGTGGTTATATCTGAACTCCATTTCCTTGAGATAAAGAGGAA
>JBFMHL010000015.1:0-12949 GCA_040753055.1 Thermodesulfobacteriota bacterium
GTGGCCCCTTCGGTCATCCGCGGAATAGCCGCCACGCTGGCTCCGGCCGAGGACGGAATGGACGACGAGATCCAAAGCTCGCTTGCGGCCCTGTCCGAGCTCGTGAACGGTCCCGCCGCAGCGGCTGCGTAACGGAACCCTGGGGGAACAACTTCCCAAAGCCATCCTTATAAAGAGGTTGATGAAAATGGACGCCACCTTGCTCGAAGCAGCCTCCCAGATCGAAAATCCCTTGCTTTCCGAGTTCAAACAAAAAGGCGGAAAGGTCATCGGATACCCCTGCTCCCACGTGCCCGAGGAGGTCATCGAGGCAGCCGGCATGCTCCCCTTCCGTCTGAGGGGAATCCAGACCCGCTCCACCTCCATCGGAGACACCTACTTCGGCCCCTTCGTGTGTTCCTGCCCCAAGGCATTGCTGCAAAACGCAGGACGCGGCAGGTTCCACTTTTTGAACGGCGTCATCATGGTCCAGGCCTGCGACTCCATGCGCCGCCTGGACGAATGCTGGCGCAAGGCGGGCAACGACTTTCCCGGAATCGTCCCGGACTTCTTCCACTACTTCGGCGTGCCCCACAAGGTCACCGACTACTCCATCGCCTGGTTCGCGGATGAGATCCGAAAGCTTGCCGCCGCCCTGGAGAAGCAGTTCCAGGTCACCATCACCAACGAGGACCTCTCCCGGGCCATCGAGGAAACCAACGAAACCAGGAGGCTCCTCCTGCGGTTGGAGGAGATCCGCCGCCGCCCGGATACGCCCGTAACGGGCACGGAGGCCATGAGCCTGATCTTGGCCAAAACCGCCCTGCCGAAAAAAGAGTACAACAAGCTCCTTTCCAAGGAGTTGAAAAAGCTCGAGAAAAAATCAAACCCCAAAAACGTGGGCCGCCTGCGCGTCGTGCTCGCCGGCTCCGTCCTGGACGACGTCTCCCTCATCTCCCTGATCGAGGCCGAAGGAGCCCTCGTCGTCGCCGACACCGTCTGCTTCGGGGCCCGCGCCTACCGCGGCGAGATCCCCCCGGGCGAAGACCCCTATGTGACGCTGGCCCGGCGCTACCTGAACGAGCAGTTCTGCCCGCGTATGTTCGGCTACTCCAAGCAACGCCTTGCCCTCATCACCGATCGTTTCGAAGCCGGGAATGCGGACGGAATCATCTTCCAGAACATCCGCTTCTGCGACCTCCACGGATCGGAAAACGGCCTCTTCGAAGGCCGCCTGGACAAGGTCGGCACACCCACCATGAGAATCGAACGCGAGTACGGAACCATGGCCGACGAAGGACGCATACGCATGCGCGTGGCCGCCTTCCTCGAAACCATCAAGAAACGCAAGAACGCGGCGTAGGGGAAAAGGCAAAAACCAAAAGCAAAAGAAGGAAGAGATAAGGGGGAAACCCTTTTTGAAAATAGGGCGTTCCCCCCAAACCCCCTTCCCCAAAACTTTTTGATCCGGGGAATGGTTCCCGGCAGGAAGTGCGGGGGGCAGGAAAAGGGCCCACGGACGGCGAAACCGCCTCGGGAGCCGAGTTCCCCCAAAGGGGTTTTCACCCTCGGCCCCGCAAAAACGATACGAATAGTTTAATCATTTTCTCTTTTACTCTTTCATAAGGACCGACGTCATGAGGAGCGAGCTTAAGGAGTATGGGTTCATCTGGTCGGTGCACAGCCTGCTGTCCCTAGGAGCCAAGGTGGCCAACGGAACGCCCAAGGAGGTGCAGAAGCTTCTGAATAGTGTGCCGCATTTCCGGGACCTGCTGGAAGCCTTCCTTGCCTACGGCGAGCCGGGCCGGCTGTTTCTTGTGGGTTTCGCCCGGTACATGGAGATGATCCTAAACGCCCACAAGGAAGGCAAGAAGCTTTGCTTCACCACCTTCTGCCAGTCCCCGGCCATCCTGCATGCCATGGGTGTGGTGCCGGTGGTTTTGGAGGTGGTGACGGTGGCGGGAACGCTCATGCGCGGAAGCGCCATCGGAGAGTATATGGACGTGTGCCTGGAGGCCGGGTTCACGGAAACCTCGTGCTCGTCCCAGCGGGGGAGCATGGGGGCCTTCTTGGCGGGGCTGGCGGACAAGCCGGACTTCGTGCTCATCAACACCCCCGGCATTTGCGACACCAACGCCAACAGCTTCGCGTTCGCCGCGTCTTACTTCGATATTCCCTTCTACCAGCTCAACTACCCGCCCACGCTGACGGAGGAGCGCAGCCGCCAGTATCACCGGGCCGACTTCAAGAACCTGATCGCCTTCCTGGAAGAGCAGACCGGCACGAAGCTGGATCTGGACCGGCTCCGGAACATCATGGCCGAGATCCAGAAGCAGGACGAGATCATCTGCGAACTCCAGGAGATGCAGCGGCTGATCCCCAGCCCCGTGCCCGGAATCTACAACCTGTTCATCTACGCGCTCCGCTTCACCCTGGGAGGGCTTCCGGAGTGCACCGAGCTCTTGACCTCGATGCTTGCCATGGCCAAGAAAAACGCGGCCGAGGGCAAGTCCGGGCTTTCCGGAGGCGAGGAGAAGAAGCGGGCGCTCTTCGTGTACATTGACCACTATGCGGCCAACCTCCCGCTGTTCAAGTTCCTGGACAGCCGAGGCATAGCGCACCTGGGAGGCATCCTGGACCGCTTCTACCAGGAGGCGGCCTTCTACTCCCAGGGCCAGGGCTACAGCTTCAAGACCGCCACGCTGGATGAGATGATTGATTCGCTGGCCATGCAGAACTCGCGGCTTCCCATGGTCAAGCAGATCCGGGGGCCTTACGACGCCCCCGAGATGTGGCTGGAGGAGGTGAAGAACCTCGCCGAGCTCACCCAGCCCGACTTCACCTTGTATTCGGGCACGCCGGGTTGTCGGAACACCTGGGGCATGGTGAAGCTCCTGGTTTCCGACCTGGAAAAGGCTGGCTATCCCACCCACGTGATCAACTCGGATGCCTTCGACGACCGGGTGGAGTCCTGGACCGCAACGGCCCAGCGTCTGGAGGAGTTCCTGGAGCTGCGCGGGCTTGCATAAAGCAAAAATATGATGGAGAGCGAAAAACATTGCCATCGGCTTTTCATCGCAGGGCCCCAAAATATCAATCTTTGAGGCCACTTGCACCAAGATGCGGATGGGAAGGGAAGAAGCTCCCCGCAAGAGAATAAAGGAGTGCGTCATGATATTCGCAGGCTGCGACGTAGGATCGCTTACCTCCAAGGCAGTAGTGCTGTCCGGCAACCGGATTCTGGGCTCTGCCGTCATTCGCTCCCGCACCATGCCCGAGGAAACCGCCCGCAAGGTGATGGACGAGGCCTTGGCGAAGGCCGGGCTTTCCATGAAGGACGTGAAGGGCTTCGGCGGAACCGGCTACGGCCGGGACAAGATCGGCTTCGTGAACCACGTGAACTCGGAGATCGCCTGTCATGCCCGGGGTGCGCGCTGGCTGGTGCCCAATGCCCGTACGGTGATTGATATCGGCGGCCAGGACTGCAAGGCCATGCGGCTTGCCGAGGACGGCTCCATCACCAAGTTCCTGGCCAATGACAAGTGCGCCGCGGGAACGGGCCGTTTCCTGGAGGTTATGGCCAAGGCCCTGGGCGTTCCCATCGAGGAGTTGGGTAAGCTCTCGGCGCGGGCCAAGAAGCCCGTGTGCCTCGCCTCCACCTGCACGGTCTGGGCCCAGGCCGACGTGGTGAGCTACCTGAATGCGGGGGAGACCATCGAAGACCTGGGCGCGGGCATCAACAACGCCATGGCCAACCGCGTGGCCACCCTGGCCAACTCCGTGAAGCCGGACCGGGATGTCTGCATGACCGGAGGGGTTGCCAAGAACCAGGGGGTTGTGCGGGCCCTGGAAAAGCTCCTGGGTTACTCCATCGTGATCCCCCGTAAGGCCGACCCCCAGCTGGCCGGAGCCATCGGCGCGGCCCTCCTGGCTGCGGAAGCGGTTTAAAAAAAGAAAAACGCGGACGATCCGCGGCAATAACCATGTGGAGGAAATACCATGCCGGTCGCCGGAATAGATGTGGGCTCGTTGACCGCCAAGGCGGTGATCGTTGAAAACGGAGAGATTTTAGGATCCGCCGTGGTTCCCGGCAGCCCCCGCCCGGGGGAGTCGGCCACCTTGGCGCTCGGGAAAGCCTTGGAAAACGCGGGAGTGAAGCGCGAGGCCATCACCTACATAGTGGGCACCGGATACGGCCGCAAGCAGATCGGCAACGTAAACGAGGTCCACTCGGAGATTGCCTGCCACGCCCGCGGCGCCTATCAGCGGCTTCCTTCTGTACGTACCGTCATTGACATCGGCGGCCAGGACGCCAAGGCGGCCCGCATCGCCGAAGGCGGCGCAGTGGCCCGCTACGCTTACAACGACAAATGCGCCTCGGGCACGGGCCGCTTTTTGGAGGTCATGGCCGAGGCCCTGGAAAAGCCCATCGAAACGCTGGGCGACTTGGCCCTTTCCGCAAGCGGGTCCGTGCGCATCTCCAATCAGTGCGTGGTCTTTGCGGAAACCGAGGTCATCAGCCTGGTGAACAAGGGGATCGAGCTGGGCTCCATCATCCGCGGTCTGCACGAGGCCCTGGCCGGGCGCGTGGCCGCCCTGGCCCGCTCCATCGGCGTGGAGAAGGAGGTCTGCTTCACGGGCGGCGTGGCCAAGAACAAGGGAGTGGCCAAGGCCCTGGAGGATGCGCTGGGCGTGCCTCTCCGGTTCCTGGACCTGGATCCGCAGATCACCGGGGCCTACGGGGCGGCCCTTCTGGCAGAGGAAGCCACCATGCAAAAGAAAAGCGCATAGAAGAGAATGTGCCAGAACTTGCGGGGCCCCCTCCGGGGAAAGCCGCTGCGGTTCCAGATGAAGACACCGGGTTAAAGCCCACGGGCGCGGGAGATGGAGCCCTGGGCGCAGGTCTGAAACCGTCTTTTCGGCTTTGGATGCGGAGGGTAGTGAAGGAGGGGGAGCAAAAAGGCCGGCCGCGCGCAGCAATGCGCGTGGCCGGCCTTTGCTTTGAAGCGATTCTCGCTAACGGCCGGGGGATCAGGCTGCGGCTTCGAACCCCAGGGAGAAGGCTTCCCGGTTGGCCGGGAGAAAGCTCTTCTTGGTGTGGGTTTCCATCGCAGCCAGCACGGCCTCCTTGGTGACCGGCACGAGCTCGGTGCGGCACAGGGCCCCCAGGAGCACCATGTTGGCGGCCAGGGGATTCCCCGCGCGGCGGGCCAGGGCCGCGGCATCCAGAGGGATGACGCGGGCGGTCTTTTCCTTGAGCAGGGAGAGAATGGTTCCCATTTCCGGATACTTGCCCTTGCCCAACGCCGCCGTGAAGGGGGGGAGCGGGCTGGTGCTGGTGATCACGGTGGTCGCCGGGTTGGCGCGGTTCAGCGCACGGAGGGTCTCCGCGGGCTCGAAGCCCAGGAGCACGTCGGCGCAGCCGTCGGAGATGATGGGGCTTTCCGCCTCACCGAACACCATGGCCGACTCCACCACGCCCCCGCGCTGGGCCATGCCGTGGATCTCGCTCATGTGCACGGGCACGCTGGATTCGAGCGCCGCCTGGCCCAGGACGTGAGCCGCCAGAAGGTTTCCCTGGCCTCCCACGGCCACCATCACGAGTCTTACCGCCTTCATATTTCATTCCTTTCGCGCCGCCCCGCGCTTTCGATGCTTTCCGGGCGCGCCCGATTCATGGCTTTTCTTGGAGGGGGCTCCCCCGAACCTTCCCTTGCCTTAGAACGCGTCCTTCTCCGGCTCGGCCACGGTCTTGGCCACCGGCTCCTCCTTGAGGGGGAGGATGGCGTTCTCGGGGCACACCTGGGCGCACACGGCGCAGCCGGTGCACATGGTCCCGTTGATGCGGACGCGGCCGTTCTCCACGAACATGGCGGGGCAGGCCAGGCGGTCCACGCACACCCGGTGGTTTTGGCACTTGTCCGTGACCACGAAGGGGTGTCCTGATTTGCGTTTCAGCATGCGGGAGAAGAGCGGGCACTCCCGCCGGGAGATGATGACGGAAAGGCCTTTGTAATCAATGGCTTCCTTCATCGCCTCGATGCTCTTCCGCACCTTGTAGGGGTCGGTCACGACGATCTTTTTCACGCCCAGGCCGCGGATCACGTCCTCGATGTGGACGCGGTTGTATCCCGGATGCCCCAGGGCCTCCATGTCCACGCCGGGGTGGGGCTGGTGGCCGGTCATGGCGGTGGTCGCGTTGTCCAGGATCACCAGGGTGAAGTCGTGGTTGTTGAAAAGGGCGTTCACGATTCCGGGGATTCCGGCATGGAAGAAAGTGGAGTCGCCGATGAAGGCCACCACCTTCTTGTCGGTAAACTGGGCGAAGCCTCCGGCGGTGCCCACGGAGGAGCCCATGCACAGGAGAAAGTCCGCGGAGGAAAGCGGGGGTAGGAGCCCCAGGGTGTAGCAGCCGATGTCCGTGGGGAACACTGCCTCCCGGTCGCCCAACGCGCGGTAGATCTCGTAGAAGGTCGCCCGGTGGGGGCATCCGGCGCAGAGGTTGGGGGGCCGGGCCGGGATTTCCGGCACATTCTTAAGGTCAATCTTTTGGACCGCGAGGTCCGGAAGCCCGAACCGGGAGGCCAAGACGCGCCGCACCTGGGCCGGGTCCAGCTCTCCTTCGCGGGAGAACAGGCCTTCGCCCTTGCCCGCAATCGAAATCTCGATGCCCGCTTCCTGGGCGGCCACTTTCACCGTCTCCTCCAGGAAGGGTTCGCCCTCCTCCACCACCAGGATCTTCTTCTTGCCGGCCAGGAAGGCGGCGATGGCCTTCTTGGGCGGAGGGTTGGTGAAGCCCAGCCGGAGGATGCTCACCCGGTCCCGGGCGGAAAGGTCCGCCACCGCGTCGTTCACGTAGCAGGCGGAAACGCCCGACGTGATGACCCCGAACTCGCCCGCGCCCGAAACCCGGTTGTAGGAGGACTTTTCCGCCAGGGCCTCGGCCTTTTTCCAGCGCTCCAGAAGCCGTGTGTGGAGCTTGCGGGAGACCGCGGGCACGGTGACGAACCAGAAGGGGTTTTTCGTAAAATCCCCTTTAGTTTCAGGCTGTTTGATCTCGCCCAGGCTGACGGCGGCCGTGGAGTGGTTGATCCGGGTGGTGGTCCGGAGGATCACCGGCTCGCCCAGCTCCTCGGAGAGGTCGAAGGCGGCCCTGGTCATCTCGCGGGCCTCCTCCAGGGTGGAGGGTTCCAGCATGGGGAGCTTGGCCATCTTGGCGTAGTAGCGGTTGTCCTGCTCGTTCTGGCTGGAGAACATGAAGGGGTCGTCGGCGGTCATCACCACCATCCCCGCCTTCACGCCCACGTAGGCCAGGGTCATGAGCGCGTCGGCCGCCACATTGACGCCCACGTGCTTCATGATGGCCATGCTGCGGACTCCGCAGTTGGCGGACGAGGCGGCCATCTCCATGGCGACCTTCTCGTTCACCGAGTACTCGAAGTAGAGGTCCGTTTCCCGGCTTACCTCGAACAAGGCCAGCGAAAGCTCGGAGCTGGGGGTGCCGGGGTAGGTGCTGGCGCAGCCGATGCCGGCCTCCAGCGCCCCGCGGGCGATGGCTTCGTTTCCCAGGAGCAGGAGCTTCTTCCCGGGCGCGTCGGTCAGTAGCTTGTGCATGCTTGCTTCCTTTTTCCTCTTAATGCGCGTCCATGGACGGCTACTTTAGGTATAGCAGCCAATAATGACAGCAAAAAATCTCTTACCGCAGCAAAGAAAAATGCTCCAACATGAACTATGGAAAGAGAATTCTGAAACGGGTTCTCCCCTTGCCCATAAGATGACGGCTTGGCAAAAGCCTCTTTGCCGCCCTGGTGCCGCCGCCCTGGTGCCGCCGCCCGGTGCCGGAGCGGCACCCGTGGCGGCATCCGCGGGAGGCAGGACCCTTTTATTTTCAAACGCAATACCAAGGTTTGCCCGCCGGCCTCATGCTTCCCAAGCGCCTTTCCGGGCTGCATCGCCTTAGCAGGGCGTTGATTTTTCGGGCCAATTCATATACGAGCAAGCATGGGCTGTAAAGCCTTTTTGAAACGCGCCATCCACCCCGGCGGGCGGACGGCGGATGCTCAAACCCGCGGGGACCGGCGGCCATCTATGCAAGATCTATCGCAACCCGTCCTGGTGGTGGCCACCAGGAACCCGGGCAAGGCACGGGAGGTGCGCGAGCTTCTTTCCGGAAACGGAATTGCGGTGAAGGGCTTGTCCGACTTCCCCGAGTTTCCCGATCCGGAAGAAACGGGACACTCCTTTGAGGAGAACGCCTTCCTGAAGGCCCAGCTTACGGCGAGGACGCTGGGGGCCTGCGTGCTTTCCGACGACTCCGGCCTGGTGGTGGAGGCGCTGGACGGCGCTCCGGGGGTGTACTCTGCCCGTTTCGGGGGCCCGGCCCTTTCGGATGCGGACCGCTCCCGGCTTCTTTTGAAGGTCATGGAAGGGGAGAAGAACCGCAGGGCGGCCTTCTGGTGCTGCCTGTGCCTGTGCGCCCCCGGCGGCGAGGCCATGACCTACCGCGGCCGGGTGGAGGGAGTGATCGCCCGCGAAGCCAAGGGGGAAAACGGCTTTGGCTACGACCCTGTCTTTTATTATCCTTCCGCCCGCAAGACCTTCGCCCAGATGACGGCGGAGGAAAAAAACGCGGTCAGCCACCGGGGCCAGGCCCTGGCCCTGTTCGCGGCGGACAGAGAGGAAGTGCGGGCGCTCCTCGCCCGGAACGCATCCGGACGGGAGAAAGCCCAACCGCAAACCTAAGGGGAACGCATATGGATCTCCGGCCCGTACTCAGGGTACAGATCATCACCTTGCAGGACAACTACATAGACCTCGTTTCCGGAGACAACAGCCCGGTTGTGCTTCGGGCGGCCCCCGTCCGCGGGACCGAGTTCTCCAACTCCATTCTGGCCGAGCACGGCTTTTCGGCGCTGGTGCGGGTGTCCGACAAGGAGGAGGAGCACAGCGTACTCATGGACTTCGGGCTTTCGGAGGACACCGCGGCCCGGAACGCCGAGGCGCTCTCCCTGGACCTTTCCAAGGTGGAGGCCGCAGTCCTGTCCCACGGCCACATGGACCACTTCGGCGGCATGAACGCCCTGGCCAAGAAGATCGGCAAGAAGAACCTGGACCTACTGGTGCATCCCGGGGCCTTCAAGAAGTCCCGCCATGTGGAGCCTTTCGCGGGCCTGAAGATTACGCTGCCGGTGGTGACGCGGGAAAAAATCAAGAAGGCGGGTTTCCACCTGGTGGAGGAGGAAGGCCCCACCCTCCTGGCCGACGGCAGGGTCCTGTGCCTGGGGGAGATCCCCCGGAAGACGGAGTTCGAGCAGGGCATGCCTAACGCCTTTTGCGCGGGCGAGGACGGCTGCATGCAGAAGGACGTGCTGGAGGACGACACGGCCCTTTGCATGAACCTCTCCGGCAAGGGCCTGGTGGTCCTTTCCGGCTGCGCCCACTCGGGCATCATCAACACCGTGCGCTACGCCCAGGACGTGACCGGCATCGCCAAGGTGCACGCGGTGATGGGCGGCTTCCACCTCAGCGGCCCCCACTTCACCAAGCTCATCGAGCCCACGGTGGCGGCTCTCGCCGAGATCGGCCCGGACTGGGTGATCCCCACCCACTGCACGGGCCGCAACGCCGTGCTGGCCTTTGAAAAAGCCTTCGGCCCCCGCTTCATCCTGAACATGGCGGGCACGACCCTGACCTTCGCCGCGTAACGCAAAGCAGCCGACCATGAGCCTGGAGCAGATCAATCTGAGCTACGTGCCGATGGAGGACCGGATGCTGCTTGCCGCCACCGGCAGGGTCGCGTCGGGGCTGGCGGAGTACCGGGTCTGGCTCACGCGCCGCTACGTCCGCCTTTTGTGGGGGGCGCTGGAGAAGCTGGTATCGGAGTCCTCGGCCGCCGACCCGCGGGTGCCCGAGCCGGCGCGCGCGGCCGTGCGGGAGTTCGCCGAGCAGGCCGCCCTTTCCTCCGCCGATTTTTCCACGCCCTATACCCCCCAGGTCACCGAGCGGCCCTTGGGTGAGGCCCCGCTCCTGGTTTCCCGCATCCAGCTCAAGAACCTCCCCGACGGGAAGAACGTGCTTGCCCTGCACGACCAGCAGGGCAAGGGCCTGACCATGACCCTGGAGATCCCCGTCGTCCACTCCCTGCGGAAGCTTCTGCACGACACGGCGGAAAAGGCCGAGTGGAACCTGGGCCTGTCCCTGTATGCCCAGGCCGCCGCGCCCGTAGGACCAAAACCGACCGTAAACTGAATCCTAAAAAAGAGAGGTGCCGCGTGAACACGACCATGCGCTTTGCTGTGGTGGGCGTTTTGTTGGCTGTTTTCGTGCTGGTGGCCGGGTGCGAGTCAGTGAAAGGCTGGGGCGTCTCGGTGGGCGGCGGGAAGGACGCCGGAGAGCAGACCAAGGACGCCGGAAAGGCCGGTCCCCCGGACCACGCTCCCGCCTGGGGCTACCGCGCCAAGCATCAGTACCGGTACTACCCGGACCGGAACGTCTACTACGATTCGGAGCGGAAAATGTACTTCTACATCTCCGGGGACGGCTGGAAGGTGGCGGCGAGCCTGCCCGTGGGCACATCCATCGCCGGCCTGGACTATGTGGAAATAGAGATGGACTCCGACAAGCCCTACACGGAGAATGCGGAGCACCGGGAGAAGTACCCGCCCGGCCAGGCCAAGAAGAAGGACAAGGGCAAGGGGAAAAAGAAGTAGAAGCGATCTCAGGAATAGAACCCGAAACCGTGACGGGCTTTGCCCCTCTTTCCCGCAAGTTTTTTCGCTTTTACTTCTTTTTCACCTTCTCGATGGTCCGTTTGAAGCCCGGCATGGCGCGGGTGATGGTGTCGTCGCTCACGCAGAAGGCGATGCGGAAGTAACCGGGACCGCCGAAGCCGCGGCCGGGCACGGTGAGGATGCGTTCTTCCTGCAGGGCGTTCACGAAGGCGACCTCGTCTTCCAGGGGGCTTTTGCAGAAGAGGTAGAAAGCCCCTTTGGGTTTGACGAACTCGTAGCCGGCCTCGGCCAGGCCGGAGCACAAGAGGTCGCGCTTCCGGTCGTAGTGGGCGGAGTCCACGCTGACGCCGGTGAGCTGGGCCACCACGCGCTGCATGAGGGCCGGGGCGTTGACGAAGCCCAGGACCCGGTTGGCGAGCGTCATGGCGTCCATGAGCTGCTTCTTGTACTGGGCCGCGGGCGAGCAGGCGATGTAACCGATGCGCTCGCCGGGGAGCGAAAGCTCCTTGGACCAGGAGGTGGCGATGAGGCAGTCGTCGTAGGAGTCGAAGGGGCAGGGCACGGTCAGGCCGTCGAAGACGATGCGGCGGTAGGGCTCGTCCGCCAGGAGGTAGATGGTCCGGCCGTACTCCTTGGATTTCTTTCGTAAAAGCTCGCCCAGAGCGTCCAGGCTCCGCTTGTCGTAGACCTGGCCTGTGGGGTTGTTGGGCGAGTTGATGAGCACGGCCTTGACCTCGGGGGTGAGGGCGGCCGCGAAGGCGTCCAGGTCCAGGGTGAAGTCGGGCTTGGTGGAGACCGTGGCCAGCTTGCCCTGGTGGTTCTCCACATAGAAGCCGTACTCGACGAAGTAGGGGCGGGGGCAGAGCACAACGTCGCCCGGGTCCAGGATGGCCTTGAAGATGACGTTTAGCGCCCCGGCCGCGCCGCAGGTCATGATGATCTCGGCCGCGGTGATGGGGTGGCCCTGCTCCGAAGCAAAGCGGGCGGCCACGGCCTCGCGCACGTGCACGTGGCCCGCGTTGGGCATGTAGCCGTGGAGGTCTTTCCCCTTGGTGTCCGCGTGCGCCAGCAGGGTGTCGTGGAACTCGTCGGGCGGCGGGACATTGGGGTTGCCCAGCGTGAAGTCGAAGACGTTTTGCCTGCCGTGGATCTGGGCAAGCTTGTTTCCTTCCTCGAACATCTTGCGGATCCAGGAGCTTCTCTCGATGCTTTGGGCCATGTACTTGGCGATGGTCATAAGGCTCTTCCTATACGCAATTGCGCGTCCGGGATGGTTGCGGTTTCAAACGGGGATGCGCGGGAGTTCCGGCTGCTAGTCCACGCCCTGGACGGATTTCACCTCGGGCACTTCCTTTTTGAGGTAGCGCTCGATGCCGTTCCGCAGGGTCATCTGGCTCATGGGGCAGCCCTTGCAGGCGCCGGTGAGGCGCACCTTGACCACGCCGTCCTCCGCCACGTCCACCAGCTCCACGTCCCCGCCGTCGGCCTGGAGGTTGGGCCTGACCTTGTCCAACGCCTTCTGCACTTTTTCCTTCATGTGGGCTCTCCTTGTTGCGGTGGCAGTTTCCTGTCCCTTTTGTATTCGCGCGTCTTGAAAAGGTCAAGCCGAAGGGGACGCTCCGGTTTCGCCGTAGACCGCGAAAAGGGCGCGGTTGCGGCCCTGCTTCTTGCCTTCGTACATGAGGTCGTCGGCCTGCCGGATCATGTCCGCGACCTTTTCCGGAAAGGCGATAAAGGTCACGGCCCCGGCGGAGACGGTCACCGGCCACCCTCCGGTCCGCATGGCCGAAAGGAGCGCGCCCCGGAGTTTCTCCACCAGGATTTTGGCGTTGTCGGGTCCGGTTTCGGGGAAGAGCCCGGCGAACTCGTCTCCTCCCAGGCGTGCAATGGTATCCGAGGCCCGCACCCCTTTCTGGAGCGCGGCGGCCGCAGCTGCCAGAACCCGGTCCCCTTCTTCGTGGCCCAAGGTGTCGTTCACGGTCTTGAAGTTGTCCAGGTCCAGGTAGGCCAGGGTGAAGGGCAGCCCGGACCGGCGCGCCCGGGCGAGCTCCCGGCCCAGGATCTCGTAGAAGAACCTGCCGTTGGGAAGCCCGGTGAGCTGGTCTTTCAGGGCCAGAGCCGTTTTTTCGGCCAGGTTTTCCCGGAGCGCGAAAAGCAGCCGGCTGATGATCAGAAAGTAGCAAAACCGCACCACGGCGTTCCATGCGGGAACGTAGGAAATGACGTAGCCTCGGCCGGTG
>JBFMHL010000016.1:0-8886 GCA_040753055.1 Thermodesulfobacteriota bacterium
CACAAGAAAACGGTGAAGGCTTTTTCCGGGGTGCCGTCGTCTGTGGTGGGAGCCACGCATTTCCGGCACGGGGAGAGGGTCTACAACGTGCTTTCCTCGGACCCGGCCAGCTACGGGCTGGTGTGCGAGTGCGAGATGGTGACCTCGGGCGAAGTGGGCTACGCCTTGGACAAGCTCATCGTCACCGACATTCTGGACCTGCGGCGCAGGACACGGCTGGGCATGGGCCCTTGCCAGGGCGCGCTGTGCGCCTTCCGCGCGGCGGGGATCTTCAACCAGGAGCGGGGCGTGCCGTCGGCGGAAGCCGTCGCCATGCTTCGCGAGTTTCTCGAGGAGCGCTTCAAGGGCATCAAGCCCGTGCTCTGGGGGGACACCCTGCGGGAAACCGAGTTCTCCAACTGGATCTACCAGGGCCTGTTCGGGATGCCGGCAGGAAGCGGGCCGGAGGGCGGGAAGTAGCCGGCGCGAAGGTCGCGGGCCCGGGGCCCGAGCCGGGGAGGATATTTCTCATGGTCGTGGCGCATTTGTTGGCGGGGCTTTTTGCGGTGAGCCTGACGGCGACCACCGTCATGTTCATACTGGCCTGGTACGATCACGTGAACTTCCGGGCCACGCCGGACGACCCGGCGTGGAGGGAGGGCGCGAGCTTTCTGCCGACGGTGAAGGCGGTGCTCTTCGAGTCCGCGGCCATGTTCGTGTGCCTGGCCGCATATCCGCTGCATTTCTATTACGACCGCCGGCCCCGGGCGGCCAGGCCCGACGGCGGCGATCCGGTCCTTTTCGTGCATGGATGGGGCATGGGGAGCCACGTGTTCCTCGTCATCCGCCGCCTGCTGCGGAGGATGGGCAGGAACAACCTCTACGCCGTTACGTGGCGGCCATACCTGGGCAACACCCGGAAGCTGGCCCGGCAGGTGGCGGACCGGATTGACGAGATCGCGGAGCAGACCGGCGGGCGGAAGGTCACGCTGATCACCCACAGCATGGGCGGGGTGCTGGCGCGTTATGCCTTGAAGAACCTGGGGGCGGCCGGGAAGGTGGACAAGGTGGTCACGCTGGGCGGGCCCCACATGGGAAGCCGGGTGGCGGTGCTCTGTCCCTGGGGCAAGAACACGCTGCAGATGACCTATGACTCGAGCTTCGTGAAGGAGCTGGCGCAAGGAGGGCTGACGCCCGGGGGCGCCAGGTACGTGTCCATCTGGTCGGGGTTCGACAACGCCGTGCTTCCCCCGGCCTCGTCGGACCTGGGAGAGGGGGCGAAGAACATCGTGGTCCCCTACCACGGGCACATGTCGCTGTTGATGAGCCCGAAGGTCCTGCGGTTGGTCAAGAAGGAGATGCAGGATTGATGCGGGTCCCCGCATCGGGGCCGAATCAAGGGAAAATAGGGAAAAGGAATCTGCGGGGAAGGGATGGATCCCTCTCCCCCGCCTTATTTTCGCAATCTTTTCTTAGGCTTTCGGGTTTTGCGCATGAGCTATGATTGTTTGATCCTGGGCGGGGGGATAGCGGGGCTTAGCTGCGGCATCCGTTTGGCGGAAAAGGGCCGCAGGGTTGCGGTGCTTGCCGCGGGAGCTTCCGCGCTGCATTTTTCTTCGGGTTGCGTGGACCTCTTGGGCCGGGCGCCGGGAAAGTCGCCGGTGATCCGGCCGTTCGACGAGCTGGAGGGCTTTTGCTCCGCGAACCCGGATCATCCGTATGCAAAGCTTTCTCCGGCCCGGATCCGGGAGGCACTGTCGTTTTTCTCCGCAGCTGCCGAGGCGGGGGGCAACCCGCTTTTCCATAACGGAGAGGAAAACCATTTCCACATCACGGGTCTGGGGATGCTCAAGCCCACGTACCTCTCGCCGGGGTCGGTTTTTTCCGAGGAGATCGCGCAGGCGTTTTTCAAGAAGAAGAAGGTGGTGATCGCCAACTTTGCCGGTTTCCGGGACTTTTATCCGGGGCTGGCGGCGGGAAATGTGGCGGGGCACGCCTTGTTCTCCGGGTGCAAGGTGACGTCCGCGCAGGTGGATCTTTCGGGGCTTGCGAACCGGAGCGAGGGGCACAGGGAGCTTCGTTCCATAGACATCGCGCGTCTGTTCGAGGACCCGCGCAACTGGGACTTCCTGGCCGACGCGGTGTCCAGGGTGGCGGACGGGGCGGACTTCGTGGCGCTGCCCGCCTGCCTGGGAATTTCCCGGCACAGGGAGGTGTACCGGATCGTGCGGGAGAGGGCGGGCTGCCTGCTCTACGAGGTGCCCACGCTTCCCCCCAGCATCTTGGGAATGCGGCTGGACCTGGCCTTGCGGAACCGGCTGGCGGAGCTTTCCGGGGTCTTCATCGCAGGGGACCGGGCAATCTCCGGGAAGACGGAGAACGGGAAGGTCCGGTGCGTGACGACGCGCATCAACGAGGAGCCCGGCTTTTCGGCGCGAGCCTATGTTTTGGCCACGGGGAGCTACTTCTCCGGGGGGCTGATCACGCGCCACGACATGGTGGCCGAGCCCGTGTTCGGGCTTTCCGTACAAAGGACGCTGCCCCGGAACACCTGGTACCACAAGGAGTTCCTGGCACCCGCCGGGCATCCCTTCTTCAAGTTCGGGGTCGTGACGGACAGGGATTTCCGAGCCGTGGACGCGGGCGGAAACGTGGTGGAGAACCTGTTCTGCGCGGGATCGGTGCTGGCCGGGTACGATCCGGTGGCCGAGTGCTCGGGCTGCGGCGTGGCCCTCGGCACGGGCTTTGCCGTGGCGGAGAAGGTGGAAGGGTTATTGTAGGGTTCACTCCCGCGACACGAAAAGGATGCTTCCGGTGCGCAGGGTGGGCGGGGGGCTCTTGAAGCGCTGGGCCACCTGGAGCAGGATGTCCATCATATCCTTTACGATTTCCTGCTTCTCCGGGAACTCGATGTGGGACTCGTTGATGGCCACCACGGTCTGATTGAGCTCCTTGAGCATGGAGCGGCAGGCCTGGGCCCCGAAGCTGTCCACCACGGTCTTGATGAGGTTTCCCACGAAGAGCGAGAAGCTCTTGGCCAGGATGAACCGGCCCTTGCGGCTGTCCTTGACCGCGGCCAGCGAGCGGGTGACGGCCAGGATGTTCTCGTCCACGGGGTTCCCCGGGTGGAAGTCGGTGAAGATGTCCCGCTTTTTGCGCACCAGCTGGGGCTTGCAGGACTCGATGATGTTGACGGCCCACTTGTTGCGGGCGATCTTGTGCATCCGGCGCACCAGGTCGCGTTTGGACGGATCGTCCGTGGCCTCGTCGAACATGGTGACGAGCCATTTTTCCAGCTCGGTCTCCAGATGCTTGCGGATGACCTGGAGGATGTCGTTGTAAGCCATGATGATCTCGGAGTAGTCCGGAGCTTCGGCCTTCTTGGTTTCGAAGACCTCGTCGGTTTTCTCGGCAAGCCCCGAGGTCACGAACTCGTGCAGGATCTGGTAGACGGTGAAATCGTCGAAGCCCGAGGCCGTGATCACCTGCCGGACGGACCGCTTGCCGTCCATGAGGGTGAGTATGCGGCGTTCCTTTTCGGTGAGCCGGGGCAGCGTCACCTCCGCGGCCTTGTCGGAGAGCCGCATCACCACCCGGTCCGAAGGGATCTGGGTCATGAAGTACATGAGCTCGTCAATGCGGCGCATGCCCTCCATGATGATGTTCATGATGTCAATCTTGGTTTCCAGCGCGCCGCGGGGCACCTCGTCCGAGTCGCGGTAGTCGAACTCCCCCTTCTTCCACACGAACATGTTGAAGATGACTTCCTGGGCCTGCTTCAGGATGGTCTGCTTGAGCGTTTCTTCGGAGATGAGGCCCTTTTCCACCAGCACCGAGCCCAAGGCTTTCTTCTGCTCGGAAGCGAGCGTCAGGCAGTAGGCCAGATCCTTGGCGGAGATGAGCCCGTCGCGGGTGAGCAAGGTTCCCAGCCGGGTTTCCTTCTGGGAGCCCATGGCGCAGATGACCTCCCCCTGCTTGAGGAAGATCTTGACCTCGCTTTCGCCGTTGGTGAGCCGGAGGGCGCCGGTGCGCTCCTCGTTGGAGAGAAGCTGGAGGATGCTCGCTAACGAAGCCGGTTCGAAGCTGCCCTTGAGTTCCATAAACGTCACCAGTAGAGCGGATATTTCCCAAAACAGCCCGGACCTTCGGGGCAAGGTTCCGGAAAGCCCCCTGTGCGGTAGGTCGCACGAAGGGCGGGGTCCGTCTTGGGGGCTGATCCCGATGGCCCGGGATTGCGGCCGAAGAGCCTGAAGCCGGGCGGCTGATTCAGGTGAAGGGATTATAGCACATGCCGCGGAGAAGGGGAAAGGCCTTTCTTTCCGGCGTGTTCGGCCCCGGCCCGTCAAGCCGGGGGATCGGGCCGGCGCAGCCGGAGGAGAAGAATGCCTGCGATGGCGTAGGCGGCCGTGAACACCGCAAAGGCGGCGTTGTAGGAGCCGGTCCAGGAGAAGCTTAATCCCATGACGGCGAAGCCCGTGTTCTGCAGGACCATGAAGAACGCCAGGTACCGCGAGATGTTGGTGAACGACAGCCGGCCGAACAGCCAGGCCACCAGGATGGGCATGGTGGCCAGGACGCCGCCCATGGAGAACCCGTAGAAAAGCACGAAGGCAATGACGAACCAGAGGCCCGAGCCCAGGAGCCCGAAGAAGAGCCCCAGGGCGCACATGCCCATGAGGACCGCCACCACCTTGCGCGGCTCGAATCGGTCGCAGAGCATTCCCCACAGGTACTTGGCGGCCGCCCCCAGCAGGGCCGTCAGGCCCATCAGAGACATGGCGGTTTTTTTGGAAAATCCCATGTCCATGAACCGGGGGGCCAGCTGGCTCATGATCCCCACCACGCCGGCCATGGCCAGGGCATAGGCGATGCCCACGATCCAGAAGGCGGGCGTCCGGACCGCTTGGGAGACGGGCCACAGGGGCTCGCTGCCTCCTCCCTTGGCCGAAGCCGGAGCTGGGTTCACGGAAACCTCCAGCACCCGGGGCTCGGGCGGCAGGCCGTCGGGCGTCAAGCCCACCGATTCGGGGCTGTCCCGCACCACCAGAAGGCAGAGCGGAGAAAGGGCCGCCACCATGATCCCGATGACCAGATAGGCGTTCGCCAGCCCTCCCTTCACCACCAGCCACAGGCCCAGGGGCGGCAGGATCACGCCGGAGAGGCTGATCCCCACCTGAGCCAGCCCCAGGGCGGTCCCCTTTTTCTTCACGAACCAGTTGTTCACCGCCGTGTTGGCCACGATTCCGCAGAACGCGCCGTTGGTGATCCACAAGGCTACATAGAGCCATACAAAGGCCGTGAGCGACGTGAGCCGTCCCAGCAGGGCGAAGACCGCGCCCGAGCACAGGGCGCCCACGGCCATGTAACGACGCGGCCCGATCCGCATCACCACCGCACCATGCACGAACTGGAACAGCAACCCGGCCACCCCGCCGGCGGTGAGCCCCAGGTTCACCTGGGCCCGCGTAAAGCCCCGCACGTTGCACAAAGGCTCCAGGAAGGCGTTGAAGAGATAGAAGTGCGTGCCCGTGGTCATGAAGTTGCAGACAAAGGCGACCGCAACCACGTACCAGCCGTAGAATACCGGCCCGCGTTTTTGGGATGGGTTTGAGAGCGTCATGGATTTCGTGGAACCCGGCCAGAGGTTAGCTTCCGGCTAAAGCCTGGGCAGGGCTTCCCGGAAAGACCCGGCCGACGATTGCTGTAAAAAAGGACCTCGTAGGGGCCGACGGCGAAGAATTGTACATCGCGGAAGCGCATTTGTACAATGCCGCTTTCCTTGTCAGAAAAAAGGAGGGTCTCTTCCGTGCCGGGACGGAAGGTCCGGATGCACGGGCCGCGGGCACCCTCCGGAAGAATCCCTGCCTGTCATCCGGGGATTGCAGGGCTTTGGGGGATATGATAGGACAAAATGTCAGGTAATCCTGGGTATATTCGGCTTTCCGGACAGGATTAACGGGTGTAACATATTAAAATCATGTGGAATACAAGGAGGGGAACAATGAGGAATCGGGGGCTGTTCGTTGCGATCCTGATTGCGGCGCTTTTCGCGGCACTGCCGGGTGCGTTCGCCGCGGAGCAGGCAAAAACCCTGGACAACCTTCAGGCGGCCTTCAACGGGGAGAGCAACGCCAATGCCAAGTACCTGGCTTTCGCCCAGAAGGCCCAGGAGGAAGGGTACGGCGAGGTGGCCAGCCTGTTCCGGGCCGCGGCACGGGCGGAGGAAGTGCATCTGAAGGGCCATGCCGCGGTCATCAAGAAGATGGGGGCCGAGCCCAAGGCCGACATCAAGACTCCGGAAGTGAAGTCCACCAAGGAGAACCTGCAGGCCGCCATCGAGGGCGAAACCTACGAAAAGACCACCATGTATCCCGAGTTCATCACCGTGGCAAAGGCGGAAAAAAACGAGGACGCGCTGCGCTCCTTCCGCTACGCCAAAACCGCGGAAGCCGAGCATGCCCGGCTGTATGGCGAGGCCCTGAAAAACCTGGACAGCCTCAAGGGCAGCAAGGCGAAGGATTTCTATGTCTGCCGGATCTGCGGGTACACCGTTACCGTGGTGGACTTCACCAACTGCCCCTCCTGCGGCTATCCCAAGGAGGAGTATGAGAAAGTAAGCTGATCCCGCAGGGTTTGGGGAGAGAAAACAACAGCGCCCGGGAGAGGCTCTCCCGGGCGCTGTTGTTTTTCACCTGAATCCGTGACGGACTTTTTCCTTAAAGGGGCCAACGCCCGTCGCTGGAGCATTCTTACCAAGAGCGATGTTTTCTCTGGGGTGAAAGTCTTTTTCCGCCCTCCGGGGCGGCCCCATGCGGTCTGTCTGCCGTGGCCTTTCTTGCATCCGAGCCACCTGAAGCCGCTCACGGATTCAGGTTCCATTCCGGGCAGTTTTCGCCGGATCAGGGGTTGCGCACCGCTCGCAGCAGGTTGGGGTGGTGCAGCTCCTTTTCCATGTCCTCTCTGTGGCAGACGGCGCAGCCTTCGTTCGCGGCGATGGCGTAGGGAGAGCCCTGGTACTGCATGGGCTCTATGTTGTCCCGGTTCGGGCCGTAAGGGTTGCGTGCGGGGTAGACGGCATGGGTGCTGCCGTGGCAGGCGGAGCACATGACTCCCCCTCCGGCCGCCCGCATCCGGTAGAGCTCCGTCGGGCCGCCCGTCCATTTGTTGAAGCCCTTCACTCCATCGGCGGGTTTCATGAAGTTGGCGTGGCAGTTCAGGCAGTCCGGCTCGTTGAGCCAGGGATCCCGCGGGTTTATGTCCGCAAGGGAGGGGGCCATGCGGGGCGAAGTCCCTTCCATGAGGGGCCCGGCTGCGGCCTTGCCCCGCTCCTTCTCCTTCTTGAGAAGCGAAAGGGCGTGGTCCTCCAAGGTACCGTGGCAGTCGGTGCAGTTTTGGTTCATCCTGTCGTGGATGCCCCGGAGGCAGCGGGTATAGCCCATCGGCTCGTTGGGATGGCACTTGGCGCAGGCATCGGCTCCGCGCCCCGGCATCTTTTGGGCGTGCCATCCGTGCATGGCGGCGGAAAGGGAGAGCACCTCGGCCTTTCCGGCGGCTCCCAGGGCGGGGTCGCCGTGGCAGGATTGGCACAGCGTGGGCTTCCCTTCGGCGGCCGAGTCGGCGAGCGCTGTATCGTTCAGCCGGTCGTGGGTAATCAAGATGTTGCGGGCGGTCGTGTCCCCCAGCCCGGCGATGCCCTTGAAACGCATCTCGCCCCCGTGGCAGTTCTTGCAGCCCATCTCCGTGGACACCGGTGCCACCGTCTTGGTCTCGGCCAGGACCCGGCCCGTGGATGCTTCCTTGGCCACAATGGTGAAGACGGGGTAGGGGTTGAAGGTGTCCATATCCGTGTAAGGGACCACGGGGATGAGCTCGGCCGTGAAAGAGCCCGCGCCGGATTTCAGGTCCATGGTGCCGCTCACCTTCTTCCCCGCGAGCCCCGTGTCCAGCGGGAGCTCCTTTCCGAAGAAGAACTTGGCGTACTTCCAGAAATCCGTGTGCTTGGACGGGGTCTCGAAGCCCGGCTCCGGGCGGTACTCCAAGACCACCCCTTCGGTGACGATCCGGGGCTTGGGTCCTCGTTGGATGAGCTGTGCCCACAGCGTGTTTGCGGGCGGCAACAGGATCCAGTACTTGTCCGCGTCCGAGATGCAGTGCATTCCCAGGTCGTTCCAGGCAAGCAGGACATAGCCGTCTTGGGCCGCGTTGAAAGGCGGAATGGTCAGTGCAAGCTGCGGAATCCGGCTCTCCGTCGCCGCAGCCGCAGGGTCCGTTCTGTTGGCCGGCTGCCGGTCGGGAACGCAGCCGGCCCCGGTTGAAAGTGCGAGAAAAACCAGGAGCGCGCCCAGCCCGGCGGCCCCTCTGAAACCCCTCCCCACCCTCGTGGTTTTCATGGTTTTGCCCCCTGCACGCTTGTTTATGTTTGTTTTGAGTGCAACCGGCCGCCCTGCAGGCCCCCCGGTGGGGCGGGGATCTTTCCCGCTCCGGGCCCGGCAGGAGTCCGGCTTTGAGATTTCACAGGATAATAGCAGAAGCTTCCCACGTTGCAACTGCTTCGCAGGTATGCTTCCTGCCCGCGGATACAAGTCTTGGATTCCAAACGGTTCTTGATTTTCATCCCTCCCTCCCCGCCTTGGAGGCCTCCGTGTCCCGGCCGCGGAGTTCCGGAAGGGCATGCACACCCGGACGATCCGGTGATGCCGCCGCTCTTCCCTTTCCTGTTTTGATCTCCACATCGAGCGGAGTTTCGTTCACGGCGCAGGTGCGCCTCGCGTTGGAATCGTGGCTTGCCGATGAAAGGGAAGGCGCGGGCAGGATCTTGGACGGGCGAGGAGCGAAAAAAACCGGGCCGGCACAGGCTGCCGACCCGGCTTCGGGCTATTCCTGATGCGAGCCGGGGGGCCTTGGGAA
>JBFMHL010000017.1:0-5734 GCA_040753055.1 Thermodesulfobacteriota bacterium
GACGATGTTTGCGTGCCTGCCGAAGCCCAGGTTCTCGATCTTGCGGGCGTCGTAGGGTTCCCAGCCGGTGGCCCATATGACGGCGCCCACGGGCAGGGTCAGGGTCTTCTCGGCCATGCCCAGGTCAACGGCGTCATAGGGGCAGGCGTCCTTGATGCGCTGGGCGTCGTCCGTTCCGATGACCCGGGAGGAAACCACGTAGCGGGCGGGGAAGGCCATCTCCTGGGGGAGATAGGCGCCCTTCACGGTGCCCATGCCGAAGTCGAACTCGCTGGGAATGCTGGTCTGGGAAGCTTTCGCGCACTCGCCGCAGCAGGTGCAGCGCTCGTTCACGTAGCGGGGCGCGATCTTGATCACGGCTTCATAGGCGCCCGGGCCTCCCGTGAGGGAAGCCACCGTTGCCATGGTCAGCACGTGGATCTTGGCATTGTCCTTGATGCGCCGGTAGTTGATCTCGAGCCCGCAGTTGGGCGGGCAGAGCTTGGGGAAATAGTACTTGAGCTGGGCCACCCGGCCGCCTAATGAGGGCTGGCTTTCCACGAGGTATACCTCGTAGCCCACCTCGGCGGCCTCCAGGGCCGCGGTGATGCCCGAAATGCCGCCGCCCACCACCAGGATGGCGCTTGCCGGGGCCGAAGACGTTTCTTGCGTCATGGATACCTCCGTATACGGATTGCAGCCGCATGCCGGGAGGGCACGTTCGGGCCGCAGTTCTTACCAGGCCTGGCGTGTCCGTGTTTTCCGGTCTTAGAAAACGGGCAACCCAGGTAATAAAAACCTCCAGGCGTCCGGGGACGCCTGGAGGCGGGTTGAGACTACACTGCTATACCGGCCTTAGGGAATGATCTTGACGTATTCTTTCTTCATGCATTCCCACTTGCCAGCCTTGGGATCGTACTTGCTGTTCACGAAGCAGAACCAGTTGGCGTCATCCTGGCCCGGGTAGTCGGCCTGATAGTAGAAGCCGGGGTAGCGGGTTTCCTTGCGGAACTGGATGTGCCGCAGGTGAGCCTCGACGGTCCAGATGCGGTGCTTGATTTCCCAGGCGCGCAGCAGCTCGTGCAGGTCGCCCGCGGCCAGCTTCTCGCAATCCTCGCGCATGGTCTGGAGCATGCCCATGATGATCTCGAGGTTCTTGGAGGAGGTCTGGTAGTAGGTGGCCCAGCCCGCGCCGTACTCGTTGGTGGCCTTCATCAGGCGCATGGCCATGCCGGCCGGCTTCACGTAGTTGGGGTTGATGTCCGCAGCGGTGGTGTACTTGCAGTTGGCCAGGAACACCTTGGCAGGCTTGTACACCAGGTCAACGATCTGCTCCTTGGAAAGAGCCAGCTCGGGCTTGAAGTCCGCATGGTCGTTCACGTACTGAACCATGGACTTGGCCGCGATGCGCCCCTCGGCATGGGAGCCGGAGGAGAACTTGTGGCCGGAGCAGCCCACGCCGTCGCCGGAGGTGAAGAGACCCTTGACGGTGGTCATGCGATTGTAGATCTTGCCCTTGTCGCCCCACTTGTAGCTGGCGGGCACCCAGTCGAAGTCCGGTCCGGAAACCCACATGCCGCAGCAGCCGGAGTGGGAGCCCAGCAGGTAAGGCTCGGTGGGCATAACTTCGGAGTTCTTCTTCTCGGGCTCGGTGTCGGTGGCGCACCACAGGTTGGCCTGGCCGCAGGTCATATCCAGGAAGTCTTCCCAGGCCTCGGACTCGAGGTGCTTGAGCTCCTTCTTGTCCATGGTGGCGGCCAGGGCGGCCAGAGCGGTCACGGTGTCCATGATGATGGGGCCGCGGCCGGACTTCATTTCGAACAGCATGAGGTGGTTACGCAGGCAGGTGGGCGTGATGGCCGCGGTGCCGTACGGGGCGTAGCGCTGCAGCTCGGACTTGGCGGCGTCGGAGGCGGCGAAGTTCTCGCCCAGACCGTTGAGGGTCTTGGCCTTGAACAGCAGGAACCACGCGCCCACGGGGCCGTAACCGTCCTTGAAGCGGGCGGGGGTGAACCGGTTCTCCATCATGGAGAGCTCGGCGCCGACCTTCATGGCCAGGGTGTAGGTGGAGCCGGAGTTCCACACCGGGTACCAGGCGCGGCCCTTGCCTTCGCCCTGGGAACGCGGCATGTAGATGTTCACCGCGCCGCCGCAGGCCACCATCATGGTCTTGGCCTTGAAGATGTAGACCTTGTTCTCGCGGACGGAGAAGCCCACCGCGCCGGCGATCTGGTTGTCCACGTTCTTGTCCAGCAGAAGCTCAACGATGAACACGCGCTCGAGGATGTTCTCATCGCCCAGGGCCAGCTTGGCGGCCTCGGCCACGATGCGCTTGTAGGACTCGCCGTTGATCATGATCTGCCACTTGCCGGTACGGACGGGCTTGGCGCCGGACTTCAGGGTGCCCATGCGCTGGCCCTTCTTGCCGTCCAGGTTCTTGCCCTCTTCGTCCTTCTTCCAGATGGGAAGTCCCCACTCCTCGAAAAGCTGGACGGAGTCATCCACGTGGATGCCCAGGTCGTAGATGAGGTCTTCGCGGACCAGGCCCATGAGGTCGTTGCGGACCATGCGGACGTAGTCCTCGGGGGCGTTCTCGCCGATGTAGGTGTTGATGGCGGAAAGGCCCTGGGCCACGGCGCCGGAGCGCTCGAGGGCGGCCTTGTCCACCAGCAGGATCTTCTTGTCGGTCCACTTCTTGATTTCGAAGGCCGTGCCGCAGGCAGCCATGCCGCCGCCCACGATGAGAATGTCAACTTCACGCTCTTCCACGGCGGGGTTGTCCACCACCTTGAGTTCGCCAAGAGCCTTGTTCGGGATCGCCATGTTGTATCCTCCTAGCTATGAAAATCCTTTGCGGATTTATGTTTGAAATCGCGCTTAGCCTGAATTAGGCAAGCTTGGGAGCCTTGTAGGTCTTGCCGTCGGCTTCCTCGGTGGACAGCATGGGGCCGTTCAGGTCCTTGCCCTTCAGCGCTTTGTAGGCGTTGGCCTGGCCTTCGGGGGTGGTGCGGATGGGGAACTTGAACCGTTTCACCAGGCCGTTGCGGAACTTGCAGGTCCACATCACGTCCTCGGTTCCCATCATGGGCATAACGGAGGATCCCAGCGGCACGAAGTCGGAGTAGCCGCGGACTTCGATGGCCTGGGTGGGGCAGATCTTGACGCAGGAGAAGCACTCCCAGCACTGATCGGGCTCCTGGTTGTAAGCCTTCATTTCGTTGGGATCCAGGACCATCAGGTCGTTGGGGCAGATGTACATGCATGCGGTCTTGTCACCGCCCTTGCACCCGTCGCACTTCTCGTAAATGACATAGCTTGGCATACGGTATTCCTCCTCGTTGGTGTGTTCGTGCCGTATTCCCGGCACAGCTTCTGAAAACGTTGAAGGATTGGCGGAGATCCTCAAGTATCGCCGCCGCACTCCGGAATATTAGGCATCCACCTCCTTCCCGGGTCTTTCGAATATCATTTCGCGGGGGGTTCGCCCGCGTTGGTCATTGGCTCCTGGCTTTATAAAAAAAACAAGGTTTCCCGACCGTCGGGGCGGACGCCCCGCAACCTGGGAAGCCCCAAAGTTTTCCGAATGCCTTGAAGATGCTGCTATTATAAGCCAATTCGGAAAATTTGCATGCCCTATTAAGCATCCACTCCCCCATTTGTCAAGGCTTTTCGGCTTCTCGGAGGGAAAAATGAAGGAGTGGAATCGCCGTTTGCGCGATACAAAGAAAAAAGAAGGCGGCGCGCCATCGGCGAAGGCGAAAACCCGCGCCGGTTATAGGTTTTCCGCGATTTTCCCCGCGGCGCGCGCTGCCAGCGCCATGATGGTGACCTGGGGATTGACACCAGGGCTGGTAGGCAGGCTCGATGCGTCCACCACGTATAGGCCGGGAACATGATGCACCCGATGGTTCGGGTCCGTGGCCGAGGTCTTGGGGCTCACCCCCATTCGGGCCGTTCCCGAGGCATGAAAGGCGGAAAGGATCATGTTGTGGGGCTTCCAGGGCCGGGCCGCGGCCTTGTGAAGCTCGTCTCCGTTCCTGACCACGGGACGATAAAAAGTGGGGAGGATGAGCTTCTCCGCGCCGGCGGCCAGGAAGATCTCTCCTAAAGCCTGCATGGCGAAGGTCAGGCGCTTCATATCGTGGGGGGAAACCCGATACCACGCCACGGGCAGACCGCCGGGGGAGGCCAGGACTCGGCCGTGGGCCGAGTCGCGCACCATGAAGCCGAACACGGCCGTGTGGGGGTACTCGGCCACGGCGGAGAGATACTCGGAACCGATCCCCGGCCCCCCCAGGGCCATGAACTTGAAAGGCCCGGTGCCTCCTTCCATCATGATTCCCCGGCTATGGAACTGGTCGCAGCAATAACCCTGGGGGATGGTGAAAGGGTTCCGCATATCCGTTCCCGGAAAGCTGGCGCCCACGTAAGATGCGGGGTGCAGGGAAAGGTTCCCGCCCACCCAGGGGTTCCCGCCGGCGAGGCCGTTTTGGCGGAGGAGCGCCGGGGTGAGGAGCGCACCGCAGGAGAGCACCACCTTGCGGGCAAAACAGGTGACGGTGACGGGCTCCCCGTTTTGCTTTCTGCCCCTGGCGCGCACGCCCAGGGCACGCCTGCCGTCCGTGATGATGTCGTGTACGGCCAAGCCGGTGAAGAGCCGGGCCCCGGCGCTGAGGGCGGCGGGGATGTAACTTATGTTGGTGGACTGCTTTGCGTCCGTGGGGCAGCCCTGGGTGCACACGGCCTGCCCGTCGCAGTCCACCGCGTTGCGGGAAAGAGGCCCTCCGCTGTAGCCCAGCGCCTCGCAGCCCCTCCGGATGATCTCCCCCACGGGCCCGATATACTTGTCCTCGGCCACGCTCACGCGGAGCTGCTTCTCCACCTTTTCAAAAAAGGGGGCCATGCGTTCCGGGGCGAGCTCCGGCATGCCCATGCCGGCCCACTCGGCCAGCACGGCCTCGGGAGTGCGAAAGCAGGTGCCGGAGTTGATGAGCGTGGTGCCCCCCACGGCGCGTCCCATGGGGAGCGGGATCACGGTGTTCCCGACCGTGGCGGTGAAGCCCGCGGCCCGATAGAGGCGGGGCATCATGTGGTCGGGGTTGCCGTCGAAGGACTCCCTGCGCCAGAGCTTGCCCTCCTCGAAGAGCGCCACGGCCACGCCTTGCTCCGCCAGCTCCTTGGCCACCACCGCCCCGCCGGCTCCGGTCCCCACCACGACCACCTCGGCCTCCAGGGTCATGTTTTCCGAAAGGCCGCCGGAGTGGGTGATCTGGCTCATCCAACGCGGCTCGGGCTCGGGCGGCGGCGGCGTCCGGACAAAAGGAGCGCCCACCAGGGCGTGGGCCTGTTCCGACCCCGAGAAGTAGTACTTGAACGGCAAAAGCGCCAGATTGCCGAACCCGCGGGAAACGGACGACCGGGACTGGAGAAGGCCTTGGAGGAGGTCCGCCCGCTGCTTGGGCCACAGCCGGGAGAAGGTGGTACGGGCCAAAACCAGGCTCACGGCGTTCACGGCGCACATGAGGAGGAAGAACAGGCGGCGGAACAGGGCCGAGCGGGAGAGGTCCACGGCCATGAGCGCGAGGAGCTCGTCCGGGCTCATGGGAGGATCCGCCTCCCCGCCCAGAAGGGTCTGGGCCAGGGCCAGGGCCACGTGCTGCATGGGCACCTTGGGTTCCTTCTTTTCCTTCTTCTCCTTCTTCCCGCCGTCGCCTGTGCTTCCGCGGCGCAAGCCTTCCCAGCGCACACAGGGCCG
>JBFMHL010000018.1:0-26319 GCA_040753055.1 Thermodesulfobacteriota bacterium
GAACAAGATTGGGCGGGGGCGGGGGGATACCCCCTTTTGCAAACGCGGGCTTTCCCCCCGCCCCCGCACCCCCACCCCCCTTTCCCCAAAACTTTTTGGCGTATATCCGGATTTTTAGGGACCGCTCCATGCCGGTGGCAGGAGTAAAGCCCTCTCCCGCTTGAACCCGTTGTAAAAGCAACTGGTATGGTGGTAGACAGCGGTAAATCGTACCCAAAAGAGGAATCACCTCCCGTCCATACTATGGCTTTCTTGGGAAGGGGGTCTGGGGGAAACCTTTCTTTATCCAGGAAATAAATGTTTCCCCCCAGCTTTTTTCATCTCTTCAGCCTTTGGATTGCTGCGAGCCGTTGGGCCGTTTTTCGAAATGGCCTTCCCAGAGGCCCAGGAAGAACTGGCGGGCGTTGGCGCCCAGGGAGCGGATGCGGTATCCGCCCTCCTGGACCACCAGGGTGGGGCGGTTTATCCGACCCGTCATCAGGCCGTTCTTGAAGAAGTCGCGGCCGGTGAGGCTCCAGGTGCCGGTGGGGTCGCCCTTGGCCGGGTCCAGGCCCAGGGCAATGACCAGGAAACGGGGGCCGAAGCCCTGGATGTACGCGATCGCGCGGCGGAGCGCGGCGTGGAAGGCGGGGCCGTCGGTGCGTTCGGCCAGAGGCAGGTTCATGTTGTAGCCCAGGCCCTCCCCCGCGCCGGTCTCCTCCTTGAAGCCGGAGAAGTAGGGATAGGCGAAGCGGGGGTGGCCGTGGATGGAGACGGTGAGCACGTCCTGACGTTTGTAGAAGATGTTCTGTGCGCCGTTTCCGTGGTGGTAGTCGAGGTCCAGCAAGGCCACGGGGCCAAGGCGGCTTAAAAAGTCCGCGGCGATGGCTGCGGTGTTCATGTAACAGAAGCCGCCGAAGCTCTTTCTCTCGGCGTGGTGGCCGGGGGGGCGCACCAGGGCGTAGGCGAGCCGGAAGCCAGAGATGATCTCGGACGCGGCGGTAAGGCCGCAGGCCACGGCCCGCCGGGCGGCCTTGTAGGCGTTCTCGTTTAAGGGCGTGAAGGTGTCTATGCAGTAGTAGCCGGCGCGCACGGGAAGCTCCCAGGGAGGGCGGGCGCTGTTCCGGATGGGGAAGACATAGGGGTAGACCGACTTGCCCGGCGGCACCCTGGCGCTCATACGGCGCAGGTAGTCCACAAAGGCCGGATCGTGGACCTGCTTGATGTACCTTTCTTCGAAACGCCTGACCGGAACCTCCGTAAAAAGGCCGGTGGGAAGGATCTGCTCCCGGATGGCGGAGATGCGCGCCGGAGCCTCCACGTAGCCGCGCTCCTTCACATGGTGGATTGCATGGAGGTCGTTCACCACCAGCGCGATCTTCTGGTCCTCGGGCACCCGCGTTCCGGGCGGGCGGTCCCCGGATACCGGCTTGCGCTGGTAGTGAGGCTCCCGCAGGACCATCGCGTGGCTACGGAAGGAGTCCGTCACGAGCTTGATATATTCGGGCGGGCAGCGGTCCCCGTACTTGCGGGTGAGGATGGCCTGCACGATCTCCGCCGCCTTCCGTCCCGGCATGGGCGCGGTGTTGCCCAGAGGATCGTACATGAGATAGGGCGGGCAGTCGTCCTCGTCGGAGAGGGGCGTCTCGTAGGCGGTTCCTGTGATGGGCCGGGCCCCGTAGCGCTCGTAGAAGGCCAGCACCTTGGCGTTTTTCTCCACCTGCCCGGGCTCCCGGCAGAGGGCCGGGTCGTCGGGAAGGCACTCGAAGAACAGGCCATTCTTATCCAGGTTCCCGGCCTCCTCCCGCACCCTTTCATAGAGCACGCCGCCCAGGCCCCTCCCCATGAGCCTGGGCGATACCGAAATGAAGTCCAGGAAGCTGAAATGAAGATCGGGGAAATTGAGCAGGAGTGCAAAGCCCTGTGGGGTTCCGTCGTTGGTCGCCAGGAACAGGACCGTCTTGAAGCGGTGCTTCATGGGGTCCCGCAGGAGCTCGGGGAGCTTCTCGATGTCCGCCTCCGAAAGGAGCGCGAACTGCTTCCGGAGGGTCTGCTGCACCCAGGACATGGCCTCCCGGTCGGCGGGAAGCACGTCGTCGTAGATGCGCCGGATTCGGAACACGGCCCCTCCGACGGTCAGGAGGCCAGCAGCCAGTGGTTGCAGAGCTCTATGTAGACCTCGGAAAGGTACACGATGCCCACCACCTTGTTGCCCTCCAGAACGGGCAGGTTGCGCACCTTTTTCTTCACCATGAGGTCAATGAGCCGCAGGATATGGTCCTCGGGATCGGCCACGGGGACCGGATAGTTCATGACGTTCTCCACGGCCAGGCTCTTGAAGCGGTCTATATAGTGGGGAACCTCGGTCATCTTGACGTCCACCTCGTCCAGTATGTACTCGAAAAAGGGCGGGCGGACGTGGTAGAGGATGTCCAGCATGGAGAGCATTCCCGCGAAGTTCCCCACCTCGTCCAGTACCACCACGCTTACCGTCCTGTGACCGGTATTCCGGGTCCTGCCCTCCAATATTTTGCGCACCGCGGTCAGCACCGGCTCATCCTTTGCCACGGTGTTGAAGTCCGTGGTCATGATGTCTTTCGCCTTGATCTCCAACATGGGGGCACACTCCGTGTTCGTTGATTGTATTTGGTGTGAAATACAGCCGCCGCAAAGCTCAGTGGGCGGCCGCTTCCTTAACTCCCACCACGTAGCGCCAGCCGGTCTTCTTGCCGGTCAGGAAGCGCACCTTGCGGAAGAAGCCCGCCAGAACGTAGCAGACTTCCCCCTCGTCGTGGGAAAGAAGGTTGTCCATGGCAGCCCGCAGGGAGGCATTGGGGAGCCGCCGCGGATCCTCGAAGATATACTCGGGCAGGTCGCAGAGAGTGGTGGTCCCGCCCGGGGCCAGCGCAAAGAAGAACATGTCCTCCGGCAACGCCAGGGCGTTTGCGGCCATGGCGTTCAGGGCAGGCAGGGATACCGAGGCCAGGAGCTCGGCCACCACCTTGCCGTCCTTCATTACCGGGACCGCGATGACCGCTGTGGGAAGCCCGGTGACGCGGCCCACCACCAGGCGGCAGAAGACCTCTTTTCCCTCCAGGAGCTTTCTGAAGTAGGCGCGGTCCGAGAGGTTCTTCCCCGTCAGGCCGGTTTCCGTTTGGTAGCAGGAGCCGTCGGGCAAGCAGTAAAAGAAGGTGAGGAAGGGATTGCGGGCTTGAAATCCGGAGAGCAACGGTTTTGCGGCGGCGAAGTCGCCGGTCTGGACCCGGGGGTCTTCGGCCATGAGCCGGAGGTTTTCCAAAACGCCGGCGAGCACCTCTTCGGTGTAGGCGGCGAACGCGGAAGCAAGGCTGGCCGTGGACGCCGGGCACGGAGGGCAGGTTTCGCAAGACTTGGAGGAGTCGAGAGCCGGAGCAGGCACCGGCACGTGGGCGCACGCGGCACAAAAAACAAAGAAAACGGCAAAAAGCAGTCTGGCTTTCATGGCAGGCCTCCTTTCCGTCGCCGGAGCTTGTTCATCGCCGGCGGCCGCCGAAACAAGCAGGCGCCTTGCCCGGGTGTCTGGACAAGGCGCCTGTCGGAGAGCTGTCCCATATCCTCTTGGCCGCCCCCGGAAAAGCCGAGAATGGGAAATAGGCCGAACGGCTCTTGCCAAGGCAAATGCATCGCATCGGCAAGGCAAGGGGCAGGCCGGGCGTCTATCAGCCCTTGTTGATTTTTTCCCTCAGCTTTCCCGAGCACTTGAAGGTGACCACCTGCCTGCCGCGCAGCATGAGGTCCTCGCCGGTGGCCGGATTGCGGCCCCTGCGCTCGTTCTTGTTCTTCACACAAAACTTTCCGAAGCCCGAGATCAGGACGTCATCCCCCTTTTCCAGAGATTCCTTGATGATCTCGATGAGCTGCTCCATGATGTCCACGGCTTCTTTTTTGGTGAACCCCAGCTCGTAAACCTTCTCCACGATATCGCTCTTGGTCAACGCCATAAAGCCTCCATCCGGCTCACCTTGTTACAGCCGCCGGCCCGTTCTCCTCCCGGTCGGAATCCTTTTCCCGTCCGGCGTCTATATACCCCTTCTCCTTGAGCCTCTGCACCACCCGGTCAACCCTGTGGACGATGGAGTCCAGGGTCTTTTTCAGCTGTGCCTCGTCCGGTTCTTCCACTGGCCGCCTCATTCCGGCCTCAGGCCGGATACGTCCCGTTTTTGTAAAGATAGTCGAAAAAATATTCGGCGTAGCCTTCGTCCGGGACGGGCTCTCCCTCTGTGCCCTGCCCCGCGTCCTTCTCCCGCAAGGAAACCAGGGCCGCAACCCAGGAGTTGCGCGCCATCTGGTATAGCACCGACGAAAAAAGCTCCGGGGATACTCCGATCTCCCGGTTCTCCAAAACAAAGGCGGTGGAGTCCTCGATGAGCCCGCGCGCGAACAGAGCATACTCCATGGCGGTGATCTCGCCCTGGGCAAACCGCCTGCACTGGCTCTGCAAAACGCGGGAGAGAACGCCCTCCACGCCGTCAATGCAATTCATGACAAATCCGAAAAATGGGGCGGAAAAGAAAAAACAGGCCTGGTCTCGGCCTTGGGTGCGTCCACAGCATATGTGTCCTCAGTCAGTTTAGAGTAATCGCATCCTGTGGCATTGTCAAGAGTTATAAGTATTTAACTTGCTCCCCCGGAGGCGGGAAAGCTCCACCCCCCCCTGCCGAGCCTGGGAGAGGAAAAGGGCCACCCGCTCCATGTCCTTCTTGAAACGCACGCTGTGTCCGTCTTTTCCCAGGGCGTTGGTGCGAGTGCAGGAGTCCACCCCCGCAGGCGCGGTCCGGATGATGCCCTCGAAAACATTGTCCGGCCCCAGGCCTCCGGCCAGGATCACCGGGACCGGCGACGCAGCGCACAAGCGGGCGGCCAGGCCCCAGTCGCAGGTGCGGCCGGTGATGCCCACGAAGCCCGGCACCGGGTCGCCCGGCTCCGCGCCCCCGTTCCCCAGGAAGGTATCCGTGAGGAAAAAATCGGAAAGCGGTGCGTATATGCGGCACAGGGCCACGGGGTCCGGGCCTTGCTTTGCCCCTTCCGGCGCGATGGGGATGGTCCGCATGATCAGGATGCCGGAAAACGCCTCGCGGACGGCTTTCTGCAACGAAAGGCCCGGCTCGGGGCGGAGAGGCGTCCCTGCGCCGTCGGTTATGGCGTCGCAGAAGTGCACGATGTCCGGCCGCAGCCTGGAAATGCTGCGGCAGACCTTTACCGGATCGGAAAAAAGAGGGATCACGCTGGATTTTTTCCCCGCCGCCCGGACCGTCTCCACAACGGCGGCTATTTCCGGCGAGTCCTCGGCTCCTGGGGCCAGGAGCACCGTCCCCACGTGGTCCACGCCCAGCCTGCAAACCTCGGCCGCTTCCTGCGGAGTCTGAATCTCATAGATCTGCGTGATCACCGCCGTCTCCCTTCCATCCCGATCCCGCGCTTTTTCGATAGGATAGCTTCCACAGCGTTGTTCCGCGGGTTTTCGCATTGATTTTTTGGCCGGGCTACCATAACTATGGCCCGGGGCATACTACCGCTTGCCGGCCTTCCACGCAAAGGCCAAACCGCTTTCCCGCCCCGTGCGCGTCCATTTTCCCTGAAATCCTGAGATCGGAAGACTAGGCCATGATCCTCATCATTGACTTCGGCTCCCAGTACAATCAGCTCATCGCCCGCCGCGTGCGCGAGCAGCACGTGTTCTGCCGTATCGAGCCGCCCGGGGTAAGCCTGGAAACCATCCGGGCCCTGGCTCCCCAGGGCATCATCCTTTCCGGCGGGCCGTCCTCCATCTACGAGCCGCAGAGCCCCAAGTGCGACCCCGGCATCTTCTCCCTGGGCATCCCGGTCTTGGGTATCTGCTACGGAATGCAGTTTATGGTGAACGCGCTCTCCGGCAAGGTGGAGCGGGCCAGCAAGCGCGAGTACGGCCAGGCGGAGCTCACCGTCACCGACGACTCGGGCCTGTTCTTCGGCGTGGGTCACAAGACCCGCTGCTGGATGAGCCACGGCGACTCCATCACGGGAATTCCGAAAGGCTTTTCCACTACCGGAAAGACCCAGAACACGCCTTTTGCCGCCATCGCCGACCCGGCCCGCAAGCTCTACGGTGTGCAGTTCCACCCCGAGGTGACCCACACGGTGGAGGGCGCAAAGATCCTGCAGAACTTCCTCACCCGCATCTGCCAGGCCTCCGCGGACTGGAACATGGGTTCCTTCATCCAGGAGGCCGTGGAGGACATCCGCGCCACCGTGGGAGACAAAAAGGTGATCCTGGGCCTTTCCGGCGGCGTGGACTCCTCGGTCACGGCGGTTCTCATCCACCGGGCCATCGGGGACAAACTCACCCCCATCTTCGTGGACAACGGCCTTTTACGGGACGGCGAGGCAGAGCGCCTGCGTATGGTGTTCAAGGAAAATCTGCACGTGCCCGTTCGCTTCGTCGCCGCAGGGAAAAAGTTCCTTTCCGGCCTTGCCGGGGTCACGGACCCGGAGAAGAAGCGCAAGATCATCGGCCGCGTGTTCATGGAGGTCTTCGAAGCCGAGGCGGCCAAGATCAAGAACGCCGAGTTCCTCGCCCAGGGCACGCTCTATCCGGACGTCATCGAGTCCACATCGGCCTTCGGCGGGCCCACCGCCAAGATCAAGAGCCACCACAACGTGGGCGGGCTGCCCAAGAAGATGAAGCTCAAGCTCCTGGAGCCGCTGCGCTACCTTTTCAAGGACGAGGTCCGAGAGCTGGGCACGGCCCTGGGGCTTCCCGAGGACATGGTATGGCGCCAGCCCTTCCCGGGACCGGGGCTCGCCATCCGCATCATCGGGGAGGTGACCCGGCCCCGGCTCGCGCTGCTGCGCCGGGCCGACTCCATCATCATCCAGGAAGTCCGCAAGGCGGGGTTCTACAAAAAGCTCTGGCAGTCCTTCGCGGTTTTGCTGCCCATCAAGAGCGTGGGCATCATGGGGGACCTGCGGACCTATGAAAACATCGTGGCCATCCGGGCCGTGACCTCTGTGGACGCCATGACCGCGGATTGGGCCCGGCTGGACCACGAGATCCTGGCCCAGTGCAGCAACCGGATCATCAACGAGATCCGCGGCATCAACCGCGTGGTTTACGACATAAGCTCCAAACCGCCCTCCACCATCGAGTGGGAGTGATATGGCAAACCCCGACGATACCGGACGCGACACCACGGACCGCGGGCAGCCCGCATTCCGCCTGGGACAGGCGCCCTCCGAGGACCGGAGCGCGGAGCAACCTGTTGAGGACCTCCGCCGCACGGTTTTCCGCCTGTTCGTTTGCGCGGCCGTCCTGCTGGTTTTGGCGGCCGCGGCTGTGGTGTTTCTGTACCTGAGTCTTAACCGGCGCATCACCGCCCTTTCCGAGTCCGGGGCCGGCAAGCTGGAGCGCCTGTCGACCGAACTTGCCGAAAACTTCGAGCGGCTTTCCAAAACGGTGAAGGAGATGCAGGCGGCCCGGGAGAAAAACGAAGCGGAGTTCTCGTCCCGGTTTGCGGAGGCCAACAAGGCCCAGAAGAAGATCTCCGAAGAGCTCGCCGCGGTACGCAACGCCAAGATCGGCCCGGAGGAGGCCAAGAAGCTCGCCGAAGCGGCCGACGCAGAGGCTGCCGCACGCATCGAAAAGGACGTGGCCGCCCGGCTGGCGGCGCTGGACAAGCTGGATAAGTCCGTGGCCGATCTCGCCGCCCAGATCGGCCGCGTTGCCCAGGAGTCGGCCCAGGCCAAGCGCAGCCTGGCGGACGTCATCGAGGGCCAGATGTCCGTTTCCGAACGCAGCGAGGCTTTGAAAAAATCCGTAGACGCCCTTTCCAAGGCCAAGGCGGACACGGCCTTCGTGGAGAAGCTCCTGGCCGACCAGAAGACCTTTTATAAAAGCCAGATGGCCCGGTCCGACAAGGACCTGGAGCAACGGCTCTCAGCCCTGGAAACCCAGATCGTCTCCTACGAGTCGGAGCTGGAGAGGCTGCGCCAGATCCTGCCCCAGCCGGGCGGCCGATAGCAGGGGCGGCCGGCGGACTCCGGAAGCTCCATGAACGGGGAGGCATTCCCGGTCCATCCCCGCTTCCGCCGATACGAGCCTCCGCCCTGGAGCATTTTTTCTCCTTCTTTTGCAATAAATTTGGAGACCGCTTCCATGAAACCGGAAACCGGGAGCGGTCCCATGCGGCCCGAAGGGCGGAAAAACCTTTCCCCTGGAGAAAACATCGTTCTTGGCAGGAATGTCCGAGCGATGGGCTTTGGCCCCTTTTAGGAAAAACTCCTTCCGGGATTCAGGTGAAAGTCCTTTTGCGCAGTCAGTTGCCCGGAGCGGATCTTGAACCGGGGGAGGGCGGTGATTTCTCCCTTTTCTAGTCAAAAAATAATTGACTTATTTTTAGCTTTAACTAGAAAATGTGTCCTGTTTCACTCTTTTCCTTGACACAGAGTGTCAAGACGGATAGAGTTCCCCAAACGAGCGAGCCTTCTATCGGAACATGCTGCCCAATTCCCCCATCGGCGCTACGGATGTCTTTGCTCGGCTTCCCGACCAGGGAGAGCCGAAGCCTCCCTATTTCCTGAAAGCGGACGATATTTTCGCCCGCCAGGACGGGAGGGAGCTTTATATCAAAAAGATCTACTCCACTTCCCACGCCATCCGGCGCAGAGGGAACGTGGTTTTAGCTCCCGGGCTCGCCACCAACGCAAATATTTTTCGCATTGACGACCTGGGGGGATTTCTGCGCATGGACCACAAGAGGTCCATGGCCAACCTGCTGGCGGCCGAGGGGTTCACCGTATACCTGTACCACCCCGGATACACCGAGCGCGTGCACAACCGTTACGTGTACCAGCACTGCAAGCAGAGCCTGTACTATCACCGGCGCTACAAGGCCCCGGCTGACCTGACCTTCACCCAGCTTGTGGAAGAGGAGGTGCCGCTCCTCCTGGACACCATAGAGAAGGATTCGGGCGAGCCCGTGCTTTCCTGGGTGGGCTACTCGTTGGGCGGAATGCTGGTCTACGCCCACCTGGCGGCCAATCCCGACTGCTCCATCAAGAACGTGGTGACCATCGGAAGCCCGGTCACCCTGCATCAGCTTTTCATCCGCGTGATCCCCTATACCAACATGTCCGCACGAGCCCTGGGCATGGAGGAAACCGCGGTCCTGGGCACCATCAGCCAAAATTTCGTACCGCTCACGAGGCTCATCCGCAAGATGCCCAGCGGGATATTGCGATACAACCCCTTCACCTTTTTCCTCTGGAACCCCATGAACATCAGCGGGAAAGTGGTGAAGCTCCTTCTGGGAAAGATCGTGGAGCCCATCCCCCATTCTCTGGAAAGCTCCTTTGCGGCCATGATCGCCCAGGGCATTGATTGCGAGATTTACGGGCCTGCTCTCATCCGGTCCATAGCTCCGGAAAAGCGCGCCACCACCAACTTTTTATTCTTTTTCGGTCAGAACGACCTCATTGCGCCGCCCGACTCGGTGCTGCTGTCCCAGGGCATCCTCTGCTCTCGGGACATGGACAACATCATCGGGGTGCCCGGCGCGGGGCACGTGGACCTGATCATCGGACGCAACTCCTACGAGAGGGTCTGGAAGCCCACCGCCCGCTTCTTGATGGAAAAGACCCAGGCCCGGCCCAGGCTGCACAGGCTCACGGCCTGATACGCCCCACCGGGCGCATTACGCACGGAGGAACCCATGCCCATCCAGGTGTTCGGCTGCAAGCAGTGCTCGTGCCGGTTCGAGAGGCTCGTTTCCGTGGGGGAAGCAACCACCGCCCTGTGCCCCGTCTGCGGCGCCTCCGTCAGCCGAACCCCGGCCTGCGTGGCCTATCCGGAGCATAAAAGCGCCAAGAAAAACCCGGACCTGGTGCGGGCCAGGGCTGTAACTTCGCTTCGCTAACCGGATTACAAGAAACAATAAAAAAAGGCGGCCGCTCCCCCTGGGAAGCCGGGCCGCCTTTTTTTATCCCTTGGAACTGGAAATGCGTTCTCGAAAAAAAAGAGCGCTCGCGGCACTGCCGGAACCGCCTCTTCCCCCGATGAACGCTACCTCACACGCCGGAAATTCTATGTGCGACGCTCCGGGACATATTCGTGGGGAATTTGTCCCTCGTTCCACTCCTTGGTCACGTAGAGATTGCAGTAGCAGCTCCCGTACTCGGCCACGTCCGGTGTCCGGTACACGCAGGGGCAGATGATGTCGGCGTCCGCGGTCCGGTCGCCCGACGCCAGCCGGCAGGGGCAGCACATGTAGCCGTAACGTTTGCGGTTGGTAAGGAGCCCTTCCATGAGGTCCATGACCCGGGCCAGGTCCTTGTTGAAATAGTACCCTTTCGGCTCCTGGATCTTTTTCAGCATCTCATAAAGCTTCTCGGCTTCGGTCATGCTCTCCTCCGGTGTGGATGCCCCCTACTTCCCGAGGGCGGCCAGGATCTCGTCCTCCTTGAAGCCCACGATCACGCGGTCTCCGATGACGATGGTGGGGAAGGACAGCCGGGGGTTGAGCTCCCGTACCTCCTCGATGATCTTCTGGCGATCGTCGCCGGTGAGCAGGTCAACATCCACATAGTCGTAGTCCACATTGCACTGCTTAAGGAAGCTCTTGGTGCTCTTGCAGTGGCTGCATGTGCTCAGGGTGTAGATCTTGACGGGGGGCATGGGCTCTCCTCTTGCCATGTGTTCGTTGGAGTTGGACGCTAAAAATCCTTTGCGCGCGCCTGGTTTTAGCTTATTTTACCTGCTTGCCCGGCGGGACGCCTTCCGGCATTTATTCAATTATTGTTAAAAAAATAGCGATGAATCAGGAAAAGGCAAGCGAAATCGGGGAGAAGGAGATGCGCGGAGCCCTGGCTTTGCCTGCGGAAACGGTTCTCCTGTTCGCCCGGTATCCAGAGCCGGGCCGGGTGAAGACCCGGCTTGCGGCGGACATCGGAACCAAGGCGGCGGCCGTCCTGCAATGCCTTTTCGTGGAGGAGGCGATCAAGAGGCTTAGCGCAGGGGGCTTTCACGTGACCTTGTGCTACACGCCCGCAGCCCGCGGCCCGGATTTCCGGGAGTGGTTGCCCGGGCTCGATCTTTTGGCCCAGACAGGCGAGGACCTGGGCGCGAGGATGAAGAACGCTTTCCAAGAGGTCTTTTCCCGGGGCATCCGGGCGGCGGTGTGCCTGGGAAGCGACGCACCCGACCTTCCTTTGGAGCACGTGGCGCTGGCGTTCTCGTGGCTCAAGGGGGACGGATCCGTGCTGGGTCCGGCCGGCGACGGAGGATACTACCTCATCGGTTTCACCGGAAAAAGCTTCGCCCCCGAAGCCTTTTCCGGAGTTGCCTGGGGCGGGCCGGAGGTGCTTTCCCGGACCCTTTCCAACCTGCGCTCCCGGGGCCTTGCACCAGAGCTGCTCCCGGTCTGGCGGGACGTGGACTCCCTGGGCGACCTTGCCGATCTCAAGAGGCGACAAGACGAACGCCCGGTGCTTTCCCCGACCCTCCGGGCCATGCTGGAAGAGATCCTGTGATGCGCATCTCGGCCATCATTCCCGTGCTCAACGAGGAGGAAAACATCGGCCCGGCCGTCCGGCAGCTGCAACCCGGCTGCTGCGAGGTCATCGTGAGCGACGGAGGCAGCCGGGACAACACCCTCCGTCTTGCCCGAGGGCTGGCTTGCCGCGTGCTCTCCGGCCCGCCGGGCCGCGGCGGCCAGCTGGGGCGCGCCGCCGCCGAAGCCCGGGGCGACATCCTTCTCTTCCTCCATGCCGACACAAGGCTTCCCAGGGACTTCGACCTTCTCATCCGGGATGCACTCTCGGCTCCCGGCGCCCGCTTCGGCGCATTTTCCCTGGGTCTCGTCCCCCGGAACCGAAACACGGACCTCATCAGCTTCGGAGCCAACCTGCGCACCCGGCTCTTTTCCCTGCCCTACGGCGACCAAGCCGTCTTCGTCACCCGGAGCGCCTACGAGCTTTCGGGCGGTTTCCGCGACATCCCCGTCCTGGAGGATGTGGACCTCGTCCTGCGGCTTCGGAAAGCCGGAAGGTTCTCGCCCGCCGCAGGAAGGGTTGAAAGCTCGTCCCGGCGGTGGCAAAAGGAGGGGGCTCTGAAGGTGACCCTGCGCAACTACCTTTTGCTGGCACTTTTCCTTTGCGGGGTCCCGGCCGCCCGGCTGGCGCGCTGGTACCCGAGGCACGGGTAGCGGGAGAATGCATCCGGACGCAAACGCTTGCGGAACGCCCGGCTCTTCCTAGTAAACGAACCTGAATCCGTGAGCGGCCTCAGGTGGCTGCAAAGGGCGGAAAAAGGCTTTCACCCTGGGAAAATCGTTCGTGGCAAGAATGCCCGAGCGATGGGCTTTGGCCCCTTTAAGAAAAAACTCCGTCACGGATTCAGGACGAATGCAAAGCCCGGCCGGCGGCTCCGAGGCGCATGGGAACGCCCGGTGCGGCGTTTGCGTAAACAAAGGTCTCTCATGTTTAAAAAAGGTACGGAGCTCGATCTTGTAATCGAAAAGACGGTCTTTGGCGGGGACGGCCTCTGCCGCCACGAGGGTGTGGTGGTTTTCGTGCCGGGAGGGCTTCCCGGCGACACGGTCCGGGCCTCCATCGTCAAGGTCAAGCGCAACTTCCTGGTGGCCCGCGCAATAGAAGTGCTTTCCCCCGGTCCTTTCCGGGTCCCCTCTCGCTGCGTCCATTCCCTTCACTGCGGGGGCTGCGTCTGGCAGGAGCTTTCCTACGAGGGCCAGCTCATGGAAAAACGCCGCCACGTGGAGGAGGCGCTCACGACCCTCGCCGGACTTCCGGAGGCGTCCGTGCCGCCGGTCCTCCCCTCCCCGCGGATCTACGGCTACCGGAACAAGATGGAGTTCTCCTGCGCCGACAAGCGCTGGCTGCCCCCGGACGAGTTGGAGAGCCCCCGCGGCCCCGTGGACTTCGCCTTAGGGCTCCACGTGCCCGGCACCTTCTCCAAGGTAATGGACATCTCCTCCTGCGCTCTTTTGCCCGAGCCGGGAAACCGGATCCTGGAGCTGGGCGGCCGCCTCATGAGGGCTTCCGGACTGCCCGCCTGGGGTTTGCGGTCCCACACGGGGTTCTGGCGCTTTCTGGTGGTCCGCCGAAGCGAGGCCGAGGGCAACTATCTGGTGAACCTGGTGACCGCCACCGACCGCCACGGGGACGTCCTGCCCCTGGCCCGGAGGATCGCGGCGGAGGTTCCCGAAGTGAGCGCCGTGGTCAACAACGTGACGGCAAAAAAATCCGGAGTGGCCGTGGGCGAGGTGGAGTTCCCCCTGGTCGGCGAGCCTCGCCTGCACGACGCCCTGGGCGGCCTGCGGTTCACCGTGTCCTCCAACTCCTTTTTCCAGACCAACAGCCTCCAGGCGGAGAACCTGTACCGAACCGTAGAGGAGCTGGCGCACCTCACGGGACGGGAAACCGTTCTGGACCTCTACTGCGGGACGGGAACCATTGCGCTGTGGCTTGCCCGGAACGCGGGTCATGTGACCGGTATCGAGCTTTCCGAGGACGCCATCCGGGATGCGGAAAAAAACCGGCGGGAAAACGGCGTGGAAAATGTCCACTTCCTGGCCGGAGACACGCTGAAGACGCTTCCGGACCTCTCGCTTAGGCCCGATCTGGTGGTGGCTGACCCACCCCGCTCCGGCATGCACCCCAAGGTACTGGAGATGCTCTGTGCCCTGGCGCCGCCCGCCATCGTGTACGTCTCCTGCAACCCCGCCACCATGGCCCGCGACCTGGCGCTGATGGCGGAGCACTACGCCCTCACGCAGGTCGTGCCCGTGGACATGTTTCCCCATACCCTGCACATCGAGTGCGTCGCCCGCCTGGAACGAAAAGGATAAGGGGA
Organism: Thermodesulfobacteriota bacterium; assembly: GCA_040753055.1. GTDB lineage: Bacteria > Desulfobacterota > Desulfobacteria > Desulfobacterales > Desulfatibacillaceae > JBFMHL01. The sequence goes on from JBFMHL010000018.1 coordinate 13,862, forward strand.
TGAAGGAGGCCGCCGCCCCCGGACTGTCTTGCCAGTGAAGGCCTTGGCCCCGCCGCAGAGCAAGCCCGGAAGCATTCCGGCCCGCGTTCCGAATTTCCTTTCCCGAATCAGGCCTGGGGCTTCTTACCTGCGTCTTTGCCTTCTTCGCTCCCCTTCGGGACAAAGATTTCCAGCTGGAAGCCGTCCGGGGAGACCCCGGAAAAGGTCTTAACGTAATACTGGTCCCGAATGGGGCGCAGCTCCGGCGTGAGGAAGTCTCCCAGGATCATATCGAACTCCTGATTCTTGATCCTTTCCACCTGACGGGTCGGAGGAGCAAGGCCCGCATCGGAGATGGCCAGGCCCAGCAGGTCGCATTGATCGTATTGGCCGTTGACGAGATAGGTGAGGTAGTTGCGCTGGGGGTAGTATATCCTCTTCCCGCGGTTCTCCTGGATGAGGGCGACCACCTGCGCTGGACTGGGGGCTGGAAGGAAAGACCTGGTATGTCCGCTTGCCTGGATGCTGCATTCCGAGACTAAATAGATCGCCACGGCCAGTAGGGCCACCTGGCGTGCCTTTTTGCCCCCGCCTCCGAACTCACGGGAGATGTTGAACGTCCCGACCGCGGTAAACAGGCCGCCGAGAAAAAAAAACAGCATATAGGCGTTCTGCCCTCCGCCTTCCTTCATGTAGGAAACGTGCCCCAAAATTGCCGAAGCGATAAACATGTATCCCCACAACCGGGGCAGACCTGCGGGGCGGGTCGGGGATTCGGGAAACAGGAATGCGGTGCAGGCCAGGAAAATGACCATGATGATCAGTATGAATTGCATGGGGAAACGCAGGTAGTCCATTTTGTGATGGCTCAGGAGCGTGGTGATGCCGACCAGGTGCTCATTTCCCGTGTCGAACCATACAAGCGCTCCTCCTACGATGATGAAGCAAGGGATAAAAGCGATCAGCGCCTTGCGCGGGCCATAGGTAAAAATCATAAAAAGAAAGTAGACGGCGGGGATCAGCGCATAATTCTGCTTGCCCAGGGCTGCGAGCCCCATCAGCGCGGATGCCACAAGGGCCGGCCTGACTCCTTCCGGTTTCTTGGTGTGCCTGTGGGCGAAGTAGATGCCCCAGAACGCCAGGGTGGCCGAAAACAAGTCCGGTCGGATGCTGAAGTACCAGCATTCCGAGATTCGATACAGGGCCGCGAAGGTCCCCAGGGAGATGACAACACCCAGCCTGCTTTTGATCAGGTCCCACGTGGCCACGGCCACCCCCAGGGCCGCCAGCAGGCAAAAGAGGAATGCCAGCGCCTTGGGGACGAAAAGGCTTTCCCCAAAAAGCATCATGCCTGCGGAGAACATGACCGGCGACAGAGGGCCGTAAAGGTAATTGGCGGGGGCCTGGTTATAGTCCGCATACAGCGGTTTGCCGTGAAGCAGCTGGGCCGCGGCCATGAACTCCACGCCCTGGTACTCCTCGTTGTACCGGAAGAATGGATCGGTCAGGCAAGACAGGCCTTCGACGCAAAGCATAAGCAACAACGCTAAGGACACTCCCACAATCAGCGCGGACAGGATGGGAGTTCGACTTCCCGATTCGGGTTCTTTTCCAGGGTTGTCGGCAGTTTCCATGGATCATCCTTTCCTTGATGCTCGGTGGCGCAGTCGGATCTGATAAATCAGGGAAAAAAACCATAAACCATCAGGACCGTTCATTGCCAGCATAATATAGTTATGACACATCCGGGAAATGAGGGTGCTTGATCCGTCCGTATGCAGAGTGCCGGCGACGACACCTGGGGCCGCACCGGACCTTCGGCGGGAAACACGTGGAATATCCAGTAAAGGCAGCGGGTTCGTTTTCTTTTGCTTTGCGTGCGTAGAGAAGATAGAATATGCAAAACTCGAAATCACCGGCAGCAAGGAAAGCTGTGCCGCCCTAAAAGGACAGAAACGCCATGCCGAGATCCCTTGGCCCGAACATCGGCAGAACGGACCGGTTCGTTCGCGGCTTTCCGCTTCTGCTGCTCGCCTTGCTCCTCTCCGGCCTTTTTCCGGCCTGCCGGGAAGGCAAGGACATGGCCGGGGAGCTGGCCCTGTACGACTACCGCCAGACACGGGACGTGGTCCGGCGCGTCAAAGAGGCAGCGGACCTTATCCATGCGAAAGGTACAACGGCCTTCGAGACTATCCGGGAAACCCCCCGTTACGCCGGGCAGGACTTTTACATCTACGTTTACGACCTGGATGGAAAAAACCTCTTCCACGGCGGCGACCGCAGGCTGGAAGGGCAGGATCTGTCCAACGTGACGGACATCAACGGCCGCAAAACCCTGATCATGGCCTACGATGCGGCCGCCGACCCGGACAATCCCCACGGCTGGATCCACTATTACTGGGAGCAGCCGGGGCGGTTCTACGCGGTGCGCAAATCCTCCTGCCACTTCATCACCACCATGCCCGACGGGCGGAAAGTGCTGGTGGGCGGGGGCCTGACCGACCCGCCCGTGGAGCGCGTCTTCATGAAGTTCGGGGTGGACGCGGCCGCCCGCCACATCACGAAGAACGGGGAAAAGGCGCTGGAGGATGTGCGCAACCCCGTGGGCCCCTACTCCTACCTGGACCGCAGCATCTTCGTCCTGGATATGGACGGAAACGCCATCGTGGACCCCGTATTCCTTGCGGACACCGACTACAACTACAAGGACCGGACCGACGCCGTGGGCCGCCACTGCATCCGGGACGTCCTGGACAAGCTTGCGGAGCAGGACTCCGCCTGGGTCGTCATCCAGACCCGCAACCGCACCTCGAAAAACATGCTGAAACGGGCCATCTACGCGAAAAAGGCGATGCTGAACGGGAAACCCGTGTTGGTGGGCGGCGTGGTGGAGCTGCCCAAGCCCGCCTGGAGCAACTGACATGGCAGAGCAAGATGAAAGAAAGAGCGTACCCGCTCCCAACGATACCGGAATGATCTACGGCGTGGACGACGTCCCGCCCCCCGGCCCGCTTCTGGCCCTTTCCGTGCAGCAGATGCTGCTCCTGTTCACGGCGGCCACCTTCCCGGCCCTGCTGGTGCGGGAGATCGGCGGCGACATATCCTTAGCCGGGTCCATGGTGGCGCTCACCATGATCGCGGCGGGCCTGGGCTCCATCCTCCAGGGCCTGCGCCTTCCTTTCATGGGCAGCGGCTACCTGTGCCCCAACCTATGCGGGCCTTCCTACCTCCACTTGTCCATCCAGGCGGCCTGGACCGGCGGGCTTCCGGTGATGCGGGGCATGATCATCCTCGCCGGGCTGGTGGAAATGGCGCTCGCCCCCCTCATCAAAAGGCTTCGAAACCTGTTTCCGCCCTGCGTGGTGGGCATGGTGGTCATGATGGTGGGAGTCTCCATCATCCCGCTCACCGTGACCAACTTCTTCGGCGCGGTCTATGCCGGGGACGAGCTGGCCTACACCGACCTGATTGTGGGGGGAATCTCCCTTTTCCTGATGGTGGCCCTGAACGTCTGGGGCAAGGGGATGTTCAAGATGTACTGCCTGCTCATCGGCGTGGCCGGGGGCTGCCTGGTGTCCATCATCCTTCCCACCGACTTTCTGCAATCCCTTTCCCTGCTCAAGGACAAGCCGTTCTTCGACCTTCCCGTCCATGACCTGAGCCTGTTCACGTACGACTTCGATCCGGGCTTGTTGCTTCCCTTCCTCATCGTGGGGCTCTGCGGCTCCCTCAAAAGCTTCGGCAACTTCATCGCGGCTCAGAAGATCTCCGAGCCCTGGCGCACGGAGCTGGACATGAAGCCCGTCAGCCGGGGCCTCATGGCGGACGGCTTCACCACCGTGCTCGCGGGCTTCATGGGCGCCCTGGCGGTGGACACCAGCTCAAGCAACGTGGGCCTGGCGGGCGCCACCCGCGCGGTGAGCCGCTGGATCTCGGTGGTCACGGGCATTCTCTTCACCGCGTTGGCCTTCTTTCCCATGGTGAGCTACGGCATCGCGCTGATCCCCCGGCCTGTGGTGGGGGCATCCCTCATCTTCGCGGCCTCCTTCATGATCTGCACCGGGCTCATCCAGATCATGGAAGAGCCCCTGGACCAGCGCAAGATGTTCGTGGTGGGGCTTTCCATCATCTTCGGTCTTTCCACCGAGTTCGTTCCGGGCATGTACGCCATGTTCCCGGAGAAGCTCAAACCCTTCTTCGACTCCCCCCTGGAGACCACCACCGTGTTCGGCGTGGTCTTCTACCAGCTTCTGCACATAGACCGAAGCCTGCAGTCCTTCCGGCGCAAGAAACCCAAACCCTGATCCCGAGAAAGGAGGAAAAGTGCTTCGAAAAGCCTTGCCGGCCCTTTTGCTGACAGCCCTCGTTTTAGCCGGTTTTCATCCCGCACTCGCCGAAAAAAAACAGGAAAAGCAAAAAGTGCACGACACGGGCGAGATTGCCCTGGTGAACACTTCCGGGAACACGGAGGTGCTCACCGTATCCGCCAAAAACAAGCTCACCGTGGACCTAAGCCCGGCCGACCAGCTGATGTGGAAGCTCGCGGCCCTCTACGGCAAGGACTCGGGCGTGAAAAACGCCGAGAGCTACGCCACGGACCTGCGCTGGGACCACGCGTTCACGGAGAACACTTACGGATTCCTCCTGGGCGGATGGCTCCAGGACAAGTTCAAGGGCTTCGACGACCGCTGGTGGGGAGGCGCGGGCGCCGGATACAAGCTCGTCAACACCCAGCGAAACCTCCTCCGGGCCGAGTTGGGAGCCAACTACGCCGCGGAGTACTACACCAACAGCACGGACCAGCAATTTCCGGAAGGAAGGGCCTTTGCCGAGTATACGCACTTCTTTTCCACAAGGACCAAGTTCGTCCAGTCGCTGGAGTACCTCCTGGACTTTTCCGAGAGCCGCAACTACAAGCTGAACTCCCAGACCGCCCTCCTGGTGGCCATCAACGACATCTTCTCCCTCAAGGCCGGTTACGAGATCTACTACGACAACGCCCCCACCCCGGCCGATCTGGACAAGACGGACACCCGCCTCTCCATGGCCCTGGTGGTGGACTACTAAAAGTTGCCGCAAGAATACAAAGGGAAAGCTCCATGGACCGCCCCGGCCTCGACCGCGCCCTCTACCATGCCTGCCTGCGAAACGAAGTGAAGGAGGTCCTGCGGCTACTGGCCCGGGGGGCGAACCCCAATCAGGCAACCGAGGCCGGTCAACCTCTGCTTGCGCAGATGGTGAGCCAGACTCCCCACCCGGACATCATCGAGGGCCTGATCCAGGCCGGAGCGAACGTGAATGCAGCAGACGGAGCGGGCCGCACGGCGCTACATGTGGCCGGGATCTGCAACCGGGCCGACGCCGCGAAACTCCTCCTGGCCGGCGGAGCCGACCCCGACCTTACAGACCAGGAAGGCAGGACCGCCTACGATTACGCCGTACGCTACGGCGCCAAGCCCGAGGTCCTGTCCCTCTTCGCCGGAGCCTTGAAGATCGCCGAAGATCCCGAGCACCGCCTGACCCTGGCATTGGGCGCCATCCAGAACAGGGAAAACGAGGAAGCGCGGAAGGTCCTGGAAGAGCCCGGCCGCATGCCGAGCCTTTCCCGCGCCGGCATAGTGGCCCACTATGCCGCCCGCGCAGGAGCGACCGAGATCCTGCGCCTGGCTGCCCGCGCGGGCTTTCCCTTGGAGGCCGCGGACGCGGCCGGAGACTATCCCCTGCACTCCGCGTGCCGTTACGGGCAGGCCGACGCGGCCCGGTTGCTCCTCTCGCTGGGAGCGGACCCGGCCCGGGAAAACCGGGAAGGATACATCCCGCTGCACCTGGCGGCCGTCACCCCCCATGCCCGAAGGGCGGCCAAGGTCCGCTGCGCCCGCGTGCTTTTGTCCCTGGGTTCTCCTGCCGTGGCCCAAAACGGCCGCGGCGAGTCGTTGCGCCTGGATGCCCGGGCCAACGGCCTGAACGAGGTCCTGGATCTCCTGCCCCCGGAGCCCGGAGAGGTCCCCGTGGATCCCCAGGCCGAGGGTGTCAAAGAATTAGTGCTTTACCGCGACAGCGAAACCAGGGTAAGCTATCGTCCAAACAACATCGCCTACCCCCTCGAAATCGCCCGGTGGGAAGGCCGTGACGGATGGTATGGAACGGCCGTTGCGGCGGGCTTGGCCCTTCAGGGCGCCGAAAACTTTTTAACGCAAGTCGGCCTGGGATGGTTTTCCCCCGTAATCGAAAGCTGGGTTAACACCGCTCCCATGGCTTTTTTCGATGTTGTCCGGCTTCTCCGTGCGGAAACCGGAACTAGGCCGGAGATCAAGTTCTTCGATTGAATCCAAACAGAAAGGAATGTGCCGTGAAAGCGATGAAAATCGTACTCGTCCTTTTGGTCGCCCTGTTCCTGGCGACCGCCGCAGGCGCCGGCGCCCCGGTGGTGCTGGATCTGCCGGAAGCCACCATGATGCCGATGGGACCCGCCCTCCCGCCGCCCTTGCTGAACCTCCTTCCCTTCGGCGACAGCCTCTCCGACTCGGGGAACGTGTTCCTCTTCACCCAGGGCGCGGAGCCCGATCCGCTGCACTACTGGCAGGGCCGCTGGTCCAACAACCAGGTCTGGACCGAGCAGCTCGCCGGCTACATGGGGATGAAGAACACCGTTCTCCTGGCCCAGGTGATGGGCGGCGCGCCCGTTCCGGCTCCCCCCTTGCTGTTCCTCAACTCCGCCTTCGGCGGGGCCCAGACCGGCCAGGGATTCATGAACTTCTTGCTCCAGATCGGGGTCTGGACCGACGCCCAGATGCCCATCCCGGACAACTCCTTGGTGACCGTGTGGATCGGGGCCAATGACTTCCTGTCCGCCGACCTCTCCTCCCAGGAGCAGGTGGCCGCCGTCATCGGTACGGCCGTCACCAACATCATCACCGGCCTGACCGAGCTCTGCGACAACCTGGGGGCCCAGAACGTGGCGATCCTGAACCTGCCCGACCTGGGCGCCACGCCCCGCATGAACGGCACCCCCGAGGGACGCGCCATGGGACGCGCCCTCTCCGAAAACTTCAACGGCGCCCTGGCCCAGGCCCTGGCGGGCTTCATCGCGCAGCACCCCCTGGTCAAGCTCTACCAGATCGACATCTTCACCTACTTCGACGATCTTCTGGAAAACCCCGCCAAGTACGGGTTCACCAACACCACCCAGTCGGCCCTGGCCCAGGGCAAGACCTTCGACACGGCAGCCGGCTTTATTTTCTGGGACGACATCCACCCCACCACCCAAGCCCACCAGCGGCTGGCCCTGGAGGTCTACGGGCAGATCTTCATCGGCTCCCTGAACCCCAACATGCAGTATATTAAAACCATGTTCTGCCAGGCCCCGGTCCTGGGGGTTACTCCGGTGAACGGCAACCTGGACGGAACCGGCTTTTCCGACCCCATGCAAACCAACGCCAACGGCCGGCCCGAGAACATGATGTTCGGCCTCATGACCGTGAACATGTCCTGCAATGCGGGCGCCACAGTGGAGTGGACCATCTCCCTGCCCTGGGCGCTCCCCCAGGGTTACTCCTGGTACAAGTACATGAACGGCAGCTGGATAGACTTCGCGGCCGTCTGGGAAGCCAGCGGCGGCCTGCAGGGCGCATTGATCAGCCAGGACCGCAGGACCGTCACCGTCCGCGTCATGGATAACGGGGCTTACGACATGAACAACATGCTGGGTCAGGTGCTGGACCCCACCGGTGGCGGCGTTCCCGCACAGACGCCGGGTAACAACGGCCACAGCAGCTCCTCGTCCTGTTTCCTGAAAACCCTGTTCCGATAACCCGAAACCGCCAACCGCGAGAGCGGACCATGAACGGAAAGAGGCGGCCCCGGGACTTCCCGAGGCCGCCTCTTCTTTTTCCGGAGGAAGCGCATGATCATTGACGCGCACGTTCACCTGGGCGACGTCCTGCAACCCGACGGCGCCGGCATCATTTCCCAAAAGAACCCGAACCGGAAGAAGATCCTCAATCCCGTGATCATCAGCGAGCTTCTCGACTACCGGTTTCCCTGGGTGGACCGCCTCGCCGCTCGCTGCTTTCCGGGCCGCATCACATCCGCGCTCCTGTGCCGGAGCGCCTCCGCCTCCTTGGAGAACCTCACCTGCGAGATGATCAAAAACCGGGTTGCCGCGGCCGTGCTCCTGCCGATTCCTCCCTACGTCACCTACAACGGCCTGGCAGGCCCCGCCTCCGGCGGAATCAACCTGCTGCCCTTCACCGGAATCCGCACGGACCTGGGCTCCGAGGCTCCGGCCCAGCTTCGCAAGGATGCCCGAAATGGGGCCCGCGGCCTCAAGCTCCACGCGATTCTACAAAAGCTTCCCTACACCGACCCCCTCACCTACGCCGTTCTGGAAGAGGCCCGCTCCCTGGGCTTGCCCGTCCTGTTCCACGGCGGGATATGGTCCTACTACCTGGGCGAAGACCGCCGGAGGGAATGCCCCGGTTTGGGCGCCGCCTCTTTTGCCCGGAAAATGGTACGGGACTTCCCGGAGATCCGATTCATCACCGGGCATTCGGGCCTCATGGAAGCTGAAGAGTTCGCCCTTGCCCTGGGCGGCTTTCAAAACGTGTGGATGGAAACCTCCTTCGCCCCTCCCGCCTTCATCCAGGAGCTTCTCTCCGCCTTCGGCCCGGACCGGGTGCTCTACGGCTCGGACTGGCCTTTCGGTCCCATGCTCCCGGCCATCAACGCGGTGCGGCGCGCCTGCGGGAAGGACGCAGCCCTGGCGCAAAGAGTTTTCTCGGAAAACGCCCGGGAGATCCTGGGGCTAAAGGCTGTCATTTGAGGCTTGGGGCCAATCATAACGGCAACAATCGTTTTTACAGAGAGACAAAATGGGTTTCAAAATTTGAACATGCTCCCCGAGGAAAGGATGTTGAGACGATTGTTAAAAAATCCTCCACCCGCCGGCAAGCCGGCAATATTCACTCCCCGAGTATAAAAATGGCTTGACTGCTGAGTTTTTAGACTCTAAAATCAAAACCATGAAACCAAACCTTCCCGAACTGGAAGAGGCCATGGCGGGTATTGCCAACCGCCTCATCTTTCTGGAGAAAAAAACCATCCACCGCCACGGAGGAATGCGCCTCCACCCCACCGAGATCCATCTGCTCATGCTCATCGCCGGAGCGCCGGACCTAAACGCAGGCGAAATGGCCGCACGGCTCAAGGTCACTACCGGCGCGGTTTCCCAGACGCTGACGCGCCTGGAGAAAAAAGGGGCCATCGCGAAGTTCCGGGACCCGGCCCGCAAGAACGAGCTTTCCGCCCGTTTCACCCCCGAAGGAAAGCAGGCCCTGGAAAGCTTCACCAAGGCGCGGAGAGAAGAACGGATGCGTTTCGCCGGCTATCTGGACGGGCTCACCAGCAAGGACCAGGAAGTGATCGCCTGCTTTTTGGCTCGCTGGGACGAGTTCCTGGCCAGGCTGGGATGATTTTTTTTGCCTTTTGATTTAATATGCTAAAACCAAGAAAGGAGGATACCATGCAGGAAAGCCTTATGGCGGGCATCTGGCGCTTCATGCTGAGCCTGCCGCCAGCCCTGTGGCAAAGCGAGGTGGAGAGAACCCGGAAGAAGGCGTCCCGAGCCCTGGCCGGCTCGCATCCGGAAACCCGGAGAGTGCACCACCACGTGGTAGCCCGCATGCCGGCCTTCGGTGCGCCCATTCCGCCGGAAGCCGTGGCCGATGAGCTGGGCCTTGCCTCCCGCCTCACGGTCGAGATTCTGGACGGCCTGGAGAAGCGCCTCACCTTCCTGTGGCGCAACGACCAGGGGCACATCACCTGGGCCTACCCCGTGACCGTGGAGAAGACGCCTCACGCCATCGCCCTGGACACCGGGGAAAGCCTCTACGCCGCCTGAGCGGTGGACTCCTTCGCCGCGCCCTTCGTGCAAGGACGCCTGCACAAACGGAAGCTCAGCATGCGGGTCAATACTTCCTGCGCCCACTGCGGCGAGCCCATGGAGCTTGTCATTGACCAGGACATGAACCTCTCCGGGCCCTGCACCGATCCATCGCCCGTCGTCTTCGTACCCAGGGTGGACGTGGCGGGCCTGAAGGACCCCAACATCATCTCCGCGTTCTGAGAAAAGAGCGTCTTCTTCCGGTCGGAAGAGCATGCCAGAGAGTTCCGGAAAAAGGAGCACCGCGTCCCGGGGGCCTACTTCACCGTCCCCCAGATCGCCTACCTAAACCGGACCGTCCAGTCGGCCATCTTCGGGTTCTGACCTTTAACAGGGGAGCAGGTCCGTCCCAAGTGGCAGGCCTGCTCCCTGTTCCATCCCTGCCCGAGCCAGCCGCGCACCTTGGCGTGTACACGCCCTTACAATGCCCCTCTCCATGCGTTTTTTTAATCGCAAAGCCCGCCGAGCCCAATCCGGGTATGGACCGCGGGGTATTATCGTGATAGTATTTCGCGCTACCAGAAGGCTCCCGCAGCACCTCCTGTACACAGCCCCCCGGTTCGGAAGGGATTTCCATGAGAAGATCCGCCCTGGCATTGGGATTTCTTTACGCCTCCCTCCTCTTCTGTGCCCAGGTGAACCCGGCCCATGCCAGGGCTCCGCGCGCCGTGGTCCGCATCGCCACGGGACAGGTGAGCATCAACGGCAAGCCCGCCTTCGCAGGGGACGCTGTGACCGACGGCGCCCTCCTGGAAACGGGCAAGGGATCGTTCTGCGTCATCATCTTCGACCAAAAAAATACCATTGCCGTTTCGGCGGATACCAGGGTCACGCTTGCTCTGGCGGGCAAGGAGAAGGCGCTGGACATCGCAAAAGGCGCAGTCGCCAGCCTGGTGCGGGGCCTGGCGCGGATTTCCGGGGGCACGGCCTATGCCTATACCGTCAAAACGCCCACCGCGATTTGCGGCGTCCGAGGCACGGCATTTTTCGTCAAGGTGGAAAGCCCGAAAAAGACCTACGTATGCCTTTGCAATGGAAGCCTGGAGCTCTCGGCGGCCTCGGGAGGGAAGGTGGAGCAACTCACCGCCAACCATCACAAGGCCTTCTGGGTCACGGAGAAAGGCGCTTCCATCATCATCTCCTCCGCATTGCCCGACTTTCATACGGACGGGGAGATGGAGTCCCTGGCCACCGTCATCGGAGAGACCATGGACTGGTCCAAGCCGGAGCGGTAAAGGGGCGCCACCGGGGGGAGCGCGCCGGGGCGAGGAAGCTTGTGGAGCTTGCCCGGCATGCCTGTTCCCATGCAAACGGAGCGAAGGTCCGGAAGGCGACCCCGGAAAGACGCAGGCAGATCCGGGAAATAAAAAAAAAGGGGGGAAGGGAAACGCGTCTCCCCTCCCCCTCATCCTTCCTTCTTCGCCTGGCTTCGATCATCCCTTCCCAGGCCGCTTTCCTTCGTCCGGGCCAGCTTCCGCAACGCCCGGGCCCGCACTGCGCCCCCTTAAGGGAGCAGCTTCCGGACCAACGCCTCGCACTCTTGGCGGTCCATGATCCTGGGCACCGGGTAAAGGGGATGGGCCTCCTTCAGGGCCCGCTCGGCGATGAGCGGAATGTCGCTCTCCTTGAGCTCCTTGACGCAGGTGGGGATGTTCATGACCTTGTTCATGGCCTTGATCTTCTCTATGAACCGGAGGGAAAGCTCCTCCTCGGACTCCCCTTCCTTGCCGATCCCGCCGACGATGGCCAGCCGGGCCAGCTTGTGCTCCGCATCCTTGCGGCAGAACTCCAGCACATAGGGCAGGATAATGGCGTTGGCCAGCCCGTGGGGCACACCGTAAAGGCCGCCCATGTTGTGGGCGATGGCGTGGACGTAGCCCACCGCGGTCCGGGTGAAGGCCGCGCCGCCGTAGTAGGAGGCCAGCGCCATCCTGGTGCGGGCTTCCATGTCCGAGCCGTTCTTGTAAACCTTCTCCAGGTTCTCGAAGATGAGCCGGGTGGCCTCCTCGGCGTTCTCGTCTGTGAACTCCGTGCCGCTCAGCCCGATATAGGCCTCGATGGCATGGGTCAGGGCGTCCATGCCCGTGGTGGAGGTGATGTGCGGCGGGAGCCCCATCATGAGCTCGGGGTCCAACACCGCGATCTTGGGAACCAGCTTCAAATCGCTGATGGCGAACTTCTCGTGGGACTGGGTGTCGGTGATGATGGCGGCCACCGTGGCCTCGGAGCCCGTTCCGGCGGTGGTGGGAACGCAGAAGAAGGGCGGGATGGGAATCAGGACCCGGAAAAGCCCCTTCATCATGCGTACGGACAGGAAGGGGTTGCGGATCCGCGCGCCGATGACCTTGGCGCAGTCAATGGGCGAACCGCCGCCGAAGCCGATGAGCGCCTGGCAGCCCTTCTGCTTGTATATTTCCCTGCCCGCCTCGACGTTCTCGATGGTGGGGTTGGGCTGGACATCGTCGAAGATGGTGTAGGCGATATCGTGCTCGGTGAGCGATGCGAGAAGGCTGTCCAGAAGATTGAGCTTCATGAGCAC
>JBFMHL010000019.1:0-6146 GCA_040753055.1 Thermodesulfobacteriota bacterium
AGTAGCCCCCGCAGAGCAGCCCCCCGACCCGGAAGAAGACGCGACCCTGGAAGAGCCCGCGGCCAAGCCCGCCCCGCCCTCCGGCCTCGAAGCCGAGGTCAGGGCCATGGACCTGGACGGCTTCGACGCCATGTTCGACCAGGCCGTCCGGGAAGTGAAGGCCGAGCAGGCCGCAGCGCCTGCCGGGCAGCCGGCCGGGACTCCCGCGCCAGTGGCCGCCACCGCGGCCAAAGAGCCCTGGCAAGTGACCCCCGACGAGTACGTCGGGAACCGCACCGACAAAGACGAGGTGGCCGTCGCCCGGGCGGCGCATCCGCAGCACGTCAAGCGCGCTTTGGATGAAGGCAAGCCGGTTCCCGCCGAGGTGCTTGCGAAATACCGCCACAACGTCTGGGCGCAAAAGGAGCTGAACCGGCGCGCCGAAGGCGTTTCGGACGCGGAATTTTTCTGGAGGGCCAAGCTCACCGGGAGCGGGCGCTACGACGCGGCAAAGGCGGCGGGATATTCCGACGATGTGGCCGGCCGTCTTTCCAAGACCCTCTGGCACTACCTGACGCCGGAACAGAAAAGCCGGTTGGCCCCGCCCATCCTGGCCATGTATGGGCAGGGGGAGAGCCCCCAGGCCGTTCAGCAACAGGCCCCGGCCGCGGGCAAGACCCTGGCGGATTTCGGCCTGAAGGTTTCCCGCACCGTGACCATCGCCGGGAAGCCGGTGTGGGAGGTTACCGGGAACACCCGGGAGCACAAGGACTCCCTGAAGGCCCTGGGCGCCCGCTGGTACGGCCCCAGGAAGGCCTGGAGCTTCAGCAGCGACCCCACGCAGAGGATTCTTGCGAAGCTCGCCGGCGCGGCGGAAGGGCCAGCGGCAGGAGCGGACAAGTCCGGCAATACGAGCGCAAACGCCTTTGCGGACTATGCCCGCGAACACAACTATCATCCCCGGCTCGCCCAGGCCCTGGCGGAGCGCGACGAAAAGGCGATGTCCGAGTTCCTGCGCCCGCCCGGACCCGGCAAGGGGCAGGTCCTGGCGCTTTTGGAGGAAGGAAGAAAGAAGAAGTTTTTAACGCCGGAGGATGAAGCTTTCTGGCAGGAAAAGCTGAAGGAGCCGGAAGCGGCGCCGGCACCTGCCCGCCGCCACACCATCGGCGCGAACGACGATGGGCGGAATTTGTTCGAGGACGAGCGTGGAGTGCGTTATTACGTTGAAGACGGCGTCCGGGTTTATGAACCTGTCGCGCTTCATCCCATCAGCGCAGGAGTCAAGCCTACCATCGGCCCCCGCGAAGGCACGCTATGGGAGGCCGTGGGCGAGCGCGTGTTCCGTGAGCGTGTCGCCAAGGGCAAGGCGGAATGGCAGGCCTACCAGCTCCAGGTTAGCCCGCCCGACGGATGGGAAACCCATCTGATCAAGGCCAGGGTCTATGCCAAGGACCTTGGCGTGCACTTTACCGGAGACGACACCACCGGGCAGATCGTTGACAGGATAAAGACGGCCCTGGCTGCCGCAGGCAAGCCCACACAGCAGCGCCGGACCGTGACGCGGAGGAACCGGCCCGAGGGCCAGGGGCCGGCCGTTGACACTCCCGCGTCCGGGACGCAGAATGAAAATGCAGGGGCGCAGCCCGCCCCCGCCGCAGGGCAGGATAGGCTTTCCGGGGCGGACATCATCAAGAAGGCCGCCAAGGAAGGCGTCACCGGCATTGACGAGGCGGTCAAGGCCCTGCATGAGCTTTTCGGCGGCGGCCGGGGCCTGCGGGGCGGACTGATACCCCTCGGCGGGCTGGATGAGGAAGCCTACCGCAAGGCGCGCCCGCATTTCGTTGCGAGCTTCAACGCTTTCAAAGCCTCCGGCAAGAGCCTGATGGACTTCATGAAGTTCTGCGTGCAGAGCTTCGGAGAGGCGATCCGGCCCTACCTTAAGCATTTCATGGCCGAGGTCCAGGCCGGGACCTACGAACAGCCTTACCAACCCCAGGAAGAGGAGGCCGGCAATGGCGATGCCGATAACGCTGGTGGGAGAGAACCACGCGAAGCAGCGGCGGGAGATGATCGCGCAGGCGATGAAGGACCTGGCCCCGAAAATGCACCGGGAGCTGGTCCGGGCGGGGAAGCTCCCGGCCTTCCTGAAGGATCGGGAGAAGCAGTTGATGGCGGCGTACCAGGAAGAGGCGAGCAGAATAGCCTTGCAGAATCGAAAAAACCCCAACCCGATAGAGCAGGTGCAGGAGATCGAGGGCGAGTTGAAGCAGGCCTGGGAGGAAACGCTGGCAACGTTCCTGGACTTCGGGGAAGAGACTATGTAATCCCGCCCGGCGGCCTTTCGCGCGCCGGCGGATGGAAGACGGCGGCCAAGAACAACCTGGACGCCATAGAGCTTTTCAAAAAGATCGCAGCCGAGAACCGTCCCGCCACGCCGGAGGAGCAGGCGATCCTTTCCCGATACGTGGGCTGGGGCGCCTCCGAGCTCGCCAACAAGATGTTCCCGGGATACGCCTACTATCGCCGGATCATCGAGGGCCAGGCCCACCCTGACTGGCGGGATCTCGTCAAGCGGATGCTTTCCCTCCTCACCCCCGAGGAGATTGCGACCGCGGCCCGCAGCACGCAGTACGCCCACTACACCAGCGAACCCATCGTCCGGTCCATCTACCAGGCCCTTTCGCGCATGGGCTTTACCGGCGGGAAAATCCTGGAGCCCGGTTCAGGCGTAGGGAACTTCATCGGCATGCTGCCGGAGTCGATGAAGAAGAACAGCGCCTACACCGCCGTGGAGATGGATCACGTGACGGCCGGCATCGCCAAGCTTCTGTACCCCAACCAGAACGTCCAGCAGGCCGATTTCGTCAAGCTCACCCTGCCGCATAACTTCTTCGACGCTGCCATCGGCAACCCGCCGTTCGGGAAAACCACCATCCTAGCCGATCCCGAGTACCGGAAGAACCGCTTTTCCCTCCACAACTTCTTCTTCGCCAAGGCCCTGGACCGCGTGCGCCCCGGCGGGCTTTTGGTGTTCGTGACCAGCCGCTACACCATGGACAGCCAGGCAGACCAGGCCCGGGCATACATGGCCGAGCGTGCGGACCTGTTGGGCGCCATCCGCCTGCCGCAAAGCGCGTTTGCGAAAAGCGCAGGGACCGAGGTTGTGACGGACGTGCTGTTCCTTCAGAAGCGCGAGCCCGGGGCTGCGCCCTCCGGCCAGGCATGGACAGGGCAGAAGACCATCCAGGTGGGCGATCAGTCCGTACCCGTCAACGAGTACTTTGCCGATCACCCGGAAATGGTCCTGGGCCGGCATTCCCTGGAAGGCTCCATGTACGGCCAAAACGAGTACACGGTCATGCCCATGGAAGGGGACATCGCCGCGCAGTTCGCCGATGCCGCCATGAAGCTGCCGGAGAAGGTGTACCAGAAGGCCAGGAAAACCACGAAAAAATCGCACGATAAGCCGGCCGTCATCGAGCGGGACTGGAACCCCAAGAACCGGAAGGAGGGGGGCGTCTATCTTTCCGATTCCGGCGCGGTCATGAAGACGGACTTCGGTTCCGGCGTTCCCGTGGAATCGCTCCACAAGCTTTCGCCCGCGGATCGCGCCCTCCTCGCCAGCTATATCCCCCTCCGGGACGCCCTGAAGCTTTCCCACAAGGCGCAATGGGAGGGAAAGGATTGGGAGCAGGCCCTTGAAGCCCTGAACCGGGAGTATGACCGCTTCGTCAAGAAGCACGGCCGCATCAAGGAGTTCACCGTCAGGACCAAGACCATCGAGAACGAGGACGGAGATCCGCAGACGGTCGAGTTCCGGATTTTAAAAAATGAGCGCGTTCTTCAAATCGATACGGAATGGGCCCTGGTGACCACCCTGGAGGAGGTCAAGCCGGACGGGACCATCGTCAAGGCGGCGCCCCTCCTGGGCCGCACTATCAAGGTTCCGACCACGCCCGAGATCAAGTCCGTGCCCGACGCCCTGGCCGTTTCCCTGGACCGGACGGGGGCACTGGACCTTGACGACGTGGCGGAGCTTTCCGGCAAGCCACGGGAGGAAGTGGTAGCGGCCCTGGGAGATCTCATCTACGAGGACCCGGGCGGAAGCGGGTTTGTTTTGGCGGACGAATACCTTTCCGGCAACGTGGTGAAAAAGCTTGACGAGGCCAGGGCCGCGGCCAAGGTGGACGCCCGCTATCAGCGCAACGTGGAGGCCCTGGAAAAGAACCAGCCCGAGCCCCTGGCGCCCAAGGACATCGTGGTGACCATGGGCGCGCCCTGGGTGCCGGTCGGGTATTACGGCACATTCGCCTCGGAAGTCCTGGGCATGCCTTTGACGGAGGTCACGCGGCACCCGGCCGACAACTCCTGGACTGTCCTGCCGGTGTCCAGCCGCAAAGGGAAGACGTACAGCCCCCAAGGACTGCGGGGCGCAGGCAACGAGTGGGGCACGCCGGATCGCGGCCCCAACGAAATCCTGGACGCCATTTTAAACAACCGGCAGATCCGCATCACCCGGACGGAGCGGGTGGCCGGGAGCACCAAGACCTTTCTCGACAAGGAAGCGACCGCGGCGGCCAACGAAAAGGCCAAGCGCATCCGGGAGAAGTTCGCGTCCTGGGTCTGGTCCGACTCCTCCCGGGCCGCGGAGCTTCTTAACATCTACAACACCAAGGTGAACGTCATCAACGGCCGGAAGTTCGACGGAAGCCACCTGACCATGCCGGGCATGAGCCAGCATTTCCGGCCCTACGATCACCAGAAGCGCGGCATCTGGCGGATTCTCCAGACGGGGAACGCCTACCTGGCCCACGCGGTGGGCGCCGGAAAGACGGCCACCATGATCGCGGCCGGCATGGAAATGCGCCGCCTGGGGATGGTGCAGAAGCCCCTCTACGTGGTCCCGAACCACATGCTGGGCCAGTTCGCCCAGGAGTTCCAGGAGCTTTACCCCATGGCCAGCATCCTGGTGGCCGACGAACAGAACTTCCACACCGACAACCGCAGGCGCTTCGTGGCCCAGGCCACCATGAACAACCCGGACGCCATCATCCTGACGCACTCGGCTTTCGGCCTGCTTCGCGTCAAGGAGGAGACCCTGGCGCCGGTGCGGAAGAAGTTCATGGCAAGCATGCAGGCGGCTTTAGAGGAAATGCGGGACGACGAGGACTCCGCCCGGATGCGGATCAAGCGCATGGAGCAGCGGATCGAGCAGGCGGAGCAGCGCTTCGACTCCATGATCTCCGGCGGGGACAACGTGGTCACGTTCGAGGAGCTGGGAGCGGATTTTCTCTTCGTGGACGAAGCCCACATGTTCCGCAAGCTCGACTTCACCACCAACCAGCAGATAAAGGGCATAGACCCTAACGGCTCCAAGCGGGCGCTTGATCTCTACATCAAGACCCTGTGGCTGGAACACATGAACCCGGGCCGGTCCCACGTGTTCGCGTCCGGCACCCCCATCACCAACACCCTGGCGGAGCTCTACACCCTGCAACGCTTCTTCGGGCAGGAGCAGCTCGACGAGGACGACGTGGACCATTTCGACGCCTGGTCCGCCATGTACGGCCAGGCCGCCACGGACTACGAAATGAACGCCTCCGGGATGTACGAGCCCGTGACGCGCTTCGCCCGGTTCGTCAACATCCCGGAGCTGATGAGCCGGGTTCGGATGTTCATGGACGTGCTGACCGGTTCGCAGCTCGGGACCCGCGTGACCCGCCCGGCCGTCCGGGGCGGGACCCCGGAGCTTGTGATCGCGCCCAAGAACGAGGCCCTGAAGGCCTACCAGGAGAAGGTGCTCCAACCCAGGATAAAGAAAAGCCGCGCATGGAAGCCCTCCAAGGCCCAGCCCGGCAACCCGGACCCGCTCATCAACATCATCACGGACGGCAAGCTTGCCTCCATAGACATGCGTTTTGTGGTCCCCGGGGCCAAGAACGACCCGGGCAGCAAGCTGAACCAGTTCATCGACGGGATCATCGCGGCCTACGAGGACACCCGGGACAACACCTACATGACCGAGTTTGGCTCCGATACACCTTCCCCGGTCAAGGGCGGCGCGCAGATCTGCTTCTACAACGTGGGCTTCGGGGACGCCGTGGCCAGGAACCGCGGCTTCGACGCCCGGGCATGGCTTATGGGGCGGTTGAAAAAGGCGGGCATCC